>NZ_MDZA01000150.1 GCF_001816125.1 Hymenobacter coccineus
TCGGCGGCCAGGGCCAGCAGGCAGCGGCTGCCAGCTGGCCTCGAAGCCGGGCCAACGGGCGGGCGGGTCGGCCAGGTGCGCGGCCAGCCAGGCGAGGCCGGCGGCTAGCTCAGCGGGTGGCAGCACGGCGGCCAGCAGCGCATCGGGCCAGCCGACGGTGGCCAGCACAGCGTACCACTGGTGCAGGGCCGCCTCGCCGTAACCATCAAATAAGCCAAAGTCGTCGCTGGCCGGCTCTTCCAGTTGGGCGAGGGCCCCGCAGGCCGTGGCCCAGTAGCGCAGGGCCCCCACCAGCTGCCCGCCCCGCGCCAAGTGCAGCAGCTCGGCTGCGAAGGGCCCCAGGGCATCGCGCAGCAGCTCGTCGGCGGCTTCCTGCAAGCCGTCGCCTTCGTCGTCTTCGTAAAAAAACTCGCTGTTCTCCCAGAAGTCCTCGTCAAAATCCAGCACCTCCAGCGTGTCGGTGAGGCGGGCGGGCAGGCCAGCCAGCGGGTCGGCGGGCGGCGCGGGCGGTTGGCCAAAGGCCAGGAACTGCCGGGCCAGGTCGTCGTTTTTGGCCAGCGCCTGCTTGAGAAAACGCAGCCGGTCGCCCTTCTTGCGGTCGGCCCAGGCGGCTTTGATGGCCGTGGCCAGGGCCCGGTCGGCCAGGGGCGGGGCGGTTTCGGCGGGGGCCGCCAGGTCGTCCAGCTCGGTCCCGTAGGCATCGAGCACCGCCAGGCCCAGGGCCACTTTGTGCTTGCATATGCCATCGAAATCGTAGGGGCAGTTGCAGCTGAACTCGGGACCGGCGGGGCCCCGGTGCAGGGCCACGCGGTAGGGGAGGCTGCCCCGCACGGTGGCGGCGAAGCCCGTGCCCTCGCGGCGCAGCTTTTCCACCTGCCCTTCGTCGTAGTAGGCCTCGCCGCGCTGGTAGCTGTTGTCGTTGGCGAGGCGGCGCAGGGTCTGGCGGGTGAACATGGGCGGTGGGGCAGGGTTGGGAGGGGCAAAATAAGGCCGCGCCGCACAAGCCTGCGGGGCCCGGGGCCCCTCCTTCCCCTCGGCGCGGCCATCAGCTGGGCGCGCCCAGCGAGGAGGGCAAGCGCCAAGGGCTCCGGTGGTTTTTTGGGTGGATACCCAACAGCTTTTGGCGCAGGAATGGCTCCGTGCCGGTACCGCATTGCGCGCCCGGTCAACAGCATTTGGCCCGCGCTACTTTTGCCCGGGGCCCCTACGCGGCTCGCTGCTGCTTATGCGTCATCCGTTGGTGCGCGCCGCCCTGCTGTTCGTTGGCTTCATTGCCGGTGGGGCGCTGCTGTTCTTGTTCGATTTGTACGAGGTGTACTCGCCCGGCCTCATCACGGCCATGCTGGTGGCCATAACGCTGGCCAAGCTCACGTACTTCGTCGGCTCCATTCTGCGCTGGATTCGCCGTTCGGCGGCCGACGACGTGTACCGCCGCCACTTGCTCATGTTCTTGTTCCTGAACGTGTTGCTGATTATCTCGTCGTACGCAATCGACTACTACTGCCTGCACCGCATCCGGCCCGAATCGTTTCACCTGCCCTTCGGCGAGCAGGACCCCGTGGGGCAGCTGCTCACGTTTTTTTACTTCAGCACCGGGCGCTTTACCACTGCCGGCGGCAGCGAGGTTTACCCCACCGCCGGCCTGGCCCAGGGCTACGTGGTGAGCGAAATCCTCCTCTCGTACTGCACCACCGTGCTCATCGTGGCCAACATCAGCCTGCTGCAAACGCTGCTGGCCCCCGCCAAACCGCCGGGGCCCCCAACCCTGTAAAACGGAGTGGCACTCCGTTGCCGTTTGAGCATCAAAACGTAGCGCCGCTCCATTGCCATTTGAACGTCAAGACGAAACGTCCCTGCGTTGCCGCTCATCCGCCGAAACGGAGTGCCACTCCGTTTTACGGCGCAGGGGCCCCGGCGGGGTTGGGGCCCCACTGGTTACCTTCGGGGCCCTTTTGACTTGTTTTTGAGCCATGCGCCACGTCGCCGACATTCCCCACCCCGCCGTTAAAATCACGCTTTTGGCCTGGAACAGCAAGTTCCTGCTCAAGCTGGAGCAGGGCAACCTGGAGCAGACCTATAAGGTGCCCGAGCTGGACCTGATGACCGGCACCGACGCCGAAGCCCGCGAGTTGCTCGACGACGAGTTTCTGGCCGCCGCCATCGGCCGCTTTCAGGCCATGCGCGCCGATTTGCAGGCCGCCTTCGAGCGCCACGAGCTGCGCTAGGGCCCCCACCGCTTACCTTCCCGTTCTCTTCTTTATAAATGCCTTTTTGCTTATGTTTCAGCGCTATTGCTTGCTTCTGAGCTGCCTGGCTACGCTTTTGGCCACCGCCCCGGCCGGGGCCCAAACCTACGATGTGCGCGCCAGTACCGTCAACTACGACCGCCGCGAGCGGGCCGCCCTCAAGGTGCAGGTGGAGAGCAGCGCCAGCTGGCTGCGCGACTACTTCCAAACCTGGATGAAGGACAATTACGCCATCAAGTTCAAGGGCGGCGGCCTGCTGGGTGTGGGCGGAAATAAAACCGACCCGCTCAAGGCCAAGCAAACGCCGGCCTCCACCATTTCGGGCAAGCTCGTCGACCTCTACGCCACCACCGTGGCGCCGTCCGATTCGGTGGCCGAGCTGGCCGTGTTCGGCAGCTTCGACGGTAGCTCGTTCTTCGACCCCGACCGCACGCCCACCGAGTTCAACGCCCTGCGCACCATCACCCAAAGCTTCGCCAACGCCGCCCGCCTCAAGGTGTACCGCGAGCGGATAGCCGAGGCCGAAGAACTGGTAAAGAAGGCCGACAAGGAGAAGGACCGCCTCGAAAAAAGCACCAATTCGGCCCGCTCAAACACGGCCAGCAACTTATCCAAAATAGAGTCACTCATCAAGCAGAATGCCGCCAACCGCCTGCAAATCAGCCAGGACTCGTCGGCCCTGCTGCTCAATGTAGAGGCGCGCGCGGCGGCTTCCAAGCTCTTGCAGCAGCGCCAGGCTCGCCTCTCAGGCCTCGAACGCAAATAGCCTTTCCTTCCCCCCGCGTGGACCCTTCGCTCGAAACTGCCCTTGCCGCGCTGCGCCAGCTGCGCAGCGACCGCCAAAACGGCCTGATTACCGACCGCGACTACGACCGCCGCATCGCCACCCTGCTGCAAGGCCAGAACGCGCCCGCCCTGCTGGCCCTGCTGCAAGCCGAGGCCGGGGCCCCCACGGTACCCAGTTCCCCGCCCGTGCCCGCAGCGCCCAGTCCCGCGCCTGCGGTGCCCGCGCCTGCGGTGGGGCCCAGCCGTGCCGCGCCGCCCGCTGTGCCAACGCCGGATTTCCTGGGAACCCGAAAATCAACCGCGCCGCCCGCTGTGCCGGCGCCGGATTTTACAGGATCGAAAAGACCCGCCTCGGCCGCCGCTCCACCTGCCCCGCCGGTTGTTGCCGCGCCGCCCTCTGCGGTGGAGGACGAGGCCACCGCCGAGCTGGGGCCCCACCGGCTAGCTCGTCCACGCTGAACTACGTGCTCATTGGCGGTGGCGTGCTGCTATTGGTGCTGCTGGTGGCGTACCTGATGAGCGGCCCACGCGCCTCCGAGCACCTGACTAGCGGCAGCCGCACCGCCGCCGATAGCACCGCCGTGACTCCCGAAGTGGGCCCCCAGGCCCCGCAGCTGGAGCGCCCGCCCGTGGCCGCCCCCGAAACTGTGCGGGTGTTCCCTCAAACTGCGCCCCTCGCCCCCGCGGTTGATAGCACCGCGCTGGCCCCCGCCGCTACGCCCGCCGCTACGCCCAGCGCTGCCGCTCCAGCCGACAGCGCCGCTGCTCCCGAAGCCACGGCTGAAGCCAGCGAGCAAGCAGTGCGCGAGGCCCTGGCCAGCTACTACACTGACCTGCGCGCCGCGCCCTTCGACGCCGGGGCCCACTTCGCGCCCACCGTCGAGCGGTTTCTGTTGCTGCGCGGCACCACCCCCGCCGCCATTGCCGATAACCTGGCCACCAATCACTTCCCCGAGTTTCAGGACTACCGGGCCAGCATTGCGCCGGGCTCGCTGCGCGTGAGCGCACCGGCGGCCGACGGCTCGCGCACCGCCAACTACACCGAGGTAGCGCGCTCGTTCCGGCCCACGCTCCAGCAGCACCAGCAAACGCGCACCCAGGTGCGGGTCCGCTTCACGCCCGACTATAAAATCGAATACCTGCGCCAGGAGAAAGTCATCGAAAACACGCTGATACCGTAGCCAGGGCCCCAGGCTCACACATAGAACGGCCCGGGCTGCCGGCTTTTCGCCGGCTGCCCGGTAATCGCCGCGCCGCCGCCCGACCGTAGCAGGGCCCCAGGCGCTCATGGCTTACCCGCATCAAGCCAGCCCCCTCGCCTCAATAGCTAAGCAGCCACGTCCCACCGGAAACATTGCGCCCCGCCGCGGCTGTTTCGCAAGCTGGTTAGTTACCCGCCCGCCCCATGCGCTTGCCTTATTTCGTTTTGCCAAGCCGTAGGGCCCCGCGCCCAGCTTGGTGGTGGCCCGCGGCCCTACTGACCTGCACTAGTTGCGTCAACCTGCTCAAGCCCGCCCACGGATTCACGGCCCCGGCTCCCGCCACGGCCCCCAACTACGCCCAGGAAAGCAGCTGGGCTGCCCTGCCCACCCGCCGCGATTCAACCGACGCCCTGCCCCGCGGCGCCGGCTTGCGCGACGGCCAGGCCACGGCCCCCGCCGACGTATTCTTCGTCCACCCCACCAGTTACTATTGGCGTGGCAGCTGGAACGCCGACGTGAGCAACGCCCGCCTCAACCGCTACACCGACCGCACCACCATCTTCAACCAAGCCAGCGCGTTCAACGCCGCGGGCCGCGTCTACGCTCCGCGCTACCGGCAGGCCACGCTGTACTCGTTTTTCGACAAACAGGGCCCCGACGGCCAACAGGCCCTCGACCTAGCCTACACCGACGTGAAGGCCGCCTTCCAATACTACCTCGCCCACTACAACCAAGGCCGGCCCATCATAATCGCCGGCCACAGCCAGGGCGGTACGCACGCCACGCGCCTGCTCCACGACTTTTTCGACCACGACCCCGCGCTGCGCAAACGCCTCGTGGTTGCTTACCTCATCGGCTGCCAGGCGAAAACCAACGAGTACCAAACCATCCGCCCCTGCCCCGATTCACTGGCCACCGGCTGCTACGTGGCCTGGAACACCTCCGAGCGCGGCTTCGATTACCCGCCCTACTACAACTTGGTCGCTACCAACCCCCTCACCTGGACGCTCGACACCCTTAGGGCCCCCGCCGCCCTCAACCGCGGCAGCGTGGGGCCCCAAATGAAGCGCGTCGATGCCCACGTCACCGATGCCCAAGTCCACCGCGGCCTCCTCTGGATTACCCCGCCTAAAGTCCGCGGCTACCCCCGCTTCTTCCTCCCCGGCTACCCCGAGCTGCACCACTCTTTTCACGCCGCCGACATCGGCCTTTTCTACCTAAATATCCGCGAGAATGCGGAGGCGCGGGTGCGGGCGTGGCAGTTACACAATAACTAAACGACTATGGACTGAAAGTCCATAGGTTTGAAGCCGAATGGAATTCGGTGGTTTCGGCTAAAGCCGACTAAAAGAAACCACTGGAAGTGGGCT
>NZ_MDZA01000151.1 GCF_001816125.1 Hymenobacter coccineus
ACGTGGCCGAGCTGGATAAGGACATGCAGGACATGGTGGGCAAGTGGGAGCAATTGTATACCACGCTGCGCACCGCAAAGCCCAACGATAAAGTACTGGACCTGAACGCCACCCAGGGCTGGAACTACGGCACCTACGTGAACCCGGTGACCTCGCAGTTCCAGAACGCCACCACCCGCTCCAACAACCTGGCGGGGCAGGCGCAGCTGGTGCTGTTCCAGGGCTTTCAGCTGCGCAACACCATCAAGCGCAACGTGCTCGACTACGAGGCCAGCCTGGAGGACACCGAAAAGTCGCGCAACGACCTGAGCCTCAACGTAGCCTCGCAGTTCTTGCAGCTCGTGCTGGCCCAGGAGCTGGTGCGCGCCAACCAAACGCGCGTGGCCAGCGACCAAGCGCAGATTGACCGCGCCAACATCCTGCTCAAGGCCGGCAGCATCCCCGAAAGCACGCTGCTCGACAGCCAGTCGCAGCTCGCCACCGACGAGCTGAACGTGATTACGGCCCAGAACCAGGCCGACCTGGCCCGCCTGGCCCTGTTGCAGCTCATGAACATCGACCCGGCCGGGGCCCAGGGCTTTGCCATTGAAGTACCCCCGCTGCCCGACCCCGACCAAGAGGCGCCCTACGTGGTGGACCTCAACCAAACGTTCCAGATTGCCGCCAGCACCAAGCCCGAAATCCGGGCGGCCGACCTGCGCGTGCAAAGCGCCCGCCGCGGCACCGACATTGCCCGGGCGGGGTATTACCCCCGCTTTGTGCTCGGCGGTTCGCTCTCCACGCTGTATTCCTCGTCGCAGTCCACGCGCATCTTCACGGGCGACTCCACTAGTACCCAGTCGATTCCGGTGTTTCAGAACACGCCCAACGGGCTTTTGCCCACCTCTTTCCAGGTGCTCACCGGCAAGCAGCCCAACTTCGAAACGCTGCCGACGAACTTTTTCGATCAGCTGGGCAACAATTACGGCAAGGCCGTGCAGTTTGCCCTGCAAATTCCGGTGCTGAACGGCCTCCAGGTGCGCACGGGCGTGCAGCGGGCCCTCATCAACGAGCAGTCGGCCAGCGTGCGCGCCGAGCAGGCCCGCCTCACCCTGCGCCAGGGCATCGAGCAGGCCTACGCCGACGCCCGCGCCGCCCAGCTTCAGTACGCCGCCGCCACGCGCCAGGTCGCGGCCCTCACGCTCACGCAGCGCAATTCGGAAATCCGCTTCAACAACGGCCTGCTCAACGGCACCGAGTTCAACATTGCCAAAAACAACCTCACCTTCGCCGTGTCCAACCAGCTGCAGGCCAAGTACACCTTCATCTTCCGCCGCAAGGTGCTCGACTTTTACCAGGGCAAGCCGCTCGCGCTGTGAGTTTTGGCTGTTAGCTGATGGCTGTTAGCCGTTAGCTTTTACGCCTTAATGCCGGCAACCCAATACTCCGCACTCAAAAAGCTAACAGCTAACAGCCATTAGCTAACAGCTAAAAATATGAAGAACAACCGTTTACTCTACAGCTTGGTGGCCCTGGTGCTCGTGCTGCTCGTGGGCTTTGTAGTGGCCAAAAAACAGGGCTGGGTGGGCAAGCCCGCCGGTACCGAGGTGCTCGTGGAAACCGCCGGCCCGGCCAGCATCACCGAAAAGGTGAGCGCCTCGGGCAAGGTGCAGCCCGAAACGGAGGTGAAAATCTCGCCCGACGTGTCGGGCGAAATCATTGCCTTGTACGTGCAGGAGGGCGACTCCGTGAAGAAGGGCCAGCTGCTGCTGCGCATCCGCCCCGACAACTACCAGGCCCAGGTGAGCCTGCAAAGCGCGCAGGTGGGCACCCAGCGCGCCAACGTGGGCCAGGCCGATGCCCGCCTGAAGCAGTTGATTGCCACCGCCAAGCAAACCGAGCTGACGTACCGCCGCAACGCCTCGCTCTACAAGCAAAAGGTGATTTCGCAGTCCGACTACGAAGCCAGCCAGGCCGCCTACAACGCCTCACAGGAAGAAATTAACTCGGCCCGCCAGTCCATCCGCGCCGCCCAGAGCACCGTTACGGCCGCCTCGGCCTCGCTGGAGGAAGCCCGCAAGAACCTGAACAAGACCACCATCTACGCCCCGGTGAGCGGCACGGTGAGCAAGCTGAACGTGAAGAAAGGCGAGCGAGTGGTGGGCACCACCCAAATGGCGGGCACCGAAATCATGCGCATCGCCAACCTCAACAACATGGAGGTGCGCGTGAGCGTGAACGAGAACGAGGTGACCAACGTGAACCTGGGCGACTCGGTGGAGGTGGACGTGGACGCCTACGCCAGCCGCAACGAGAAATTCCGGGGCGTCGTCACCAACATTGCCAACACGGCCAAGGACGCGCTGACGGCCGAGGCCGTAACCGAGTTCGAGGTGCGCATCCGGCTGCTGCCCGAGAGCTACCGCCACCTCGTGCGCGTGGCGAAGGGCCAGACCATCGTGCCCTTCCGCCCGGGCATGACGGCCTCGGTGGACATCATCACCGAGCGCAAGGCGCACGTACTCAGCGTGCCGCTGTTCGCCGTAACTACCCGCTCCGACTCGGCCGTGGCCACGGTGGAGGGCCCCAACGGCGGTGGCGGCATGGGCCGGGCCGGTGGCACGGCCACCCTGGTGGGCCCCAAAACCAGCACCGACAAGCCCGCCATCCAGGAAGTGGTGTTCGTGGTGAAGGACGGCAAAGCGGTGCTCACGCCGGTGAAAACGGGCATCACCGATTCCAAGAACATCGAAATCCTGAGCGGCGTGGCCGCCGGTACGCCCGTCGTCACGGGCCCCTTCCGGGCCGTGGCCAAGGAGCTGAAAGACGGCGGCCGGGTGGTTATCAAAGATGCCAAAACCCTGAGCAAGGAAGCCCTGGCCGAGGCCAAGCCGTAGAGTAGGTTCGTTGCCCGTTCTCAGTTGAAGCTGCGTAGGAAGCTTGGAGATTCAAAATTGAGCGTCATGCTGAGCTCGTCGAAGCATCTCTCCCGCGCCAGTAATCATGATTAGTAAGCTGTAGAGATGCTTCGACAAGCTCAGCATGACGTTCTGACCACTTCGTAAAACAGCTCGGGTACTCGTTACTAGCTGCTCGGCCCTGTTGCCTGGGGGCCCTATTGCCTGACAACGAGCAACTAAAAAGCCATCCTTCTTTCCCCACCCATTCCCGTTGGAAAAAATTGCCATGCTCGGCGGCGGCTCCTGGGCCACTGCTCTCGCCAAAATATTGAGTGAAAACGGCGCCCGCATCGACTGGTGGCTGCGCGCCAAAGACGACGTGCAGCACCTGCTGCGCACCCGCCACAACCCGCGCTACCTCTCGGCGGTGCAGTTCGACCTGAACCGGGTGTACCCCGCCACCGACCTGGCCGACGTGGTGGAGGAGGCCGACTGGGTGGTGCTGGCCGTGCCCGCCGCCTTTGTGCAGCCCGTGCTGGACAAGCTCGACCGCGACGCGCTGAAGCATAAGAAGGTCATTTCCGCCATCAAGGGCATGCTGCCGGGCAAGAACCAGCTCGTGACCGACTACGTGGCCGAGCGTTTCCGGCTGCCGCGCACCCAGCTGGGCGTTATCGCGGGGCCCTGCCACGCCGAGGAAGTGGCCCTCGAAAAGCAGAGCTACCTCACCATCGGCTCGCCCGACGCGGCCCTGGCGCAGGGCTTCTGCGAGCTGCTGCGCAACCGCTACGTGAAGGCTTACCCGGCCCTGGACCTCGACGGCATTGAGTACTGCGCCGTGATGAAAAACATCATCGCCCTCACCGGTGGCATCGCCCACGGCGTGGGCTACGGCGACAACTTCCTGGCCGTGCTGGTGAGCAACGCGGTGCAGGAAATCCGCCGTTTCCTGCAAGCCATCAGCCCGCTGGCGCGCGACCTCTCGGCCTCCGCCTACCTCGGCGACCTGCTGGTGACGGCTTACTCGCAGTTCTCGCGCAACCGCACCTTCGGCGGCATGGTGGGCCGCGGCTACTCCGTAAAGTCGGCGCAGCTCGAAATGAACATGATTGCCGAGGGTTACTACGCCGTCAAGTCCATCCACGAAATCAACCTCAAGCTCAAGGTCCACATGCCCATCACCACGGCCGCCTACCGCGTGCTTTATGAAAAGGTATCCCCGCAGGTGGAAATGGAGCTGTTAAAGGAGCAGTTGCGGTAATTATTTTGACTTTAACACTTTGCAAAAAAAATACTCATGGGAGCCTGGGGGAACCGAAATTTTGAGAATGATCAAGCAATGGATTTTGTGGGCGACTTCATCGATAGTCCGTCTTTGGAAAGTATAGAAGACGCGTTGACTACCGTAGTTGATCTGGGTGAAGAAGGTGAATATATCGAAGTTGATGAAGCCAGTGTGGCATTAGCTGCGGCTGAGATGGTAGCTGCATCATTCACGAAACCAGCGCCCGATTTCCCAACTGAATTACAGCCAACATCTGATTCAATCGGTATTGGTGTTGCGCTGAAAAAATTAGCTCGAAAAGCTGTTAATCAAGTAATGAAAAAATCCGAACTGCAAGAGCTATGGGCTGAAAGCGGAGATTTTACAGAATGGGAGGTAATTCAAAAGGACTTATTGGAGCGATTAAAATGAGTCCGAAACTATCATCACTCCCAACCCGTTATATCCGCAGTATTCAGCAAAAAATAAGGGGCCGGGCTCAAGGCCCAACCCCTTACCAACTACCGGAGTAGATAAGTGACGAGTAGCACGGCCAAGGCCTTTGCTACGCCACTTGCAAACCCCACCAGCACAGCTTTTCCAACTGCCTGTAGTAGTTTTGTCGCGTTGTCCCGTTTCATTGCAGTGAAGTTGAGGGTTCCGCAAAACCCCCGCTTCTGAAACCCCGTCTGTGTCCAGCAGCCGGGGTTTCCCTTTTTCAAGGGCTACCGTGGCCGGGGGACATACCAACGCGCTTGCGGCAAAGGTAGGTGCGAGCCCCGGCCAGGGTGGCTGGCTTTGCTTTAAATTACTTGTCTGATGCCCAACTGGCTCCCCTTGGCGCTGCTCACGGCCCTGTGCCTGGCGGGCTACAACTTCTTCCTCAAGCTGGCCGCCGAGCACCTGCCGCCGGCGGTGGGGGCCGTGGTGCTGCAACTGGTGGCCGCGGCCCTGGGCGGCGCGTGGCTGCTGCGTCTCAAGCTGCAAGGGCAGCCGTTGCCAGTGAGCGGCAAGGGCCTGGGGCTGGCGGCGCTGGCCGGGTTGGGCGTGGGGCTGGCCGAAATCCTGGCGTTCGTGGTGTTCCGGCGCGGAGTGCCGGCCTCCGTGGGCACGCCCGTGATTGTGGGCGGCTCGGTGCTGTTCACGGCCATTTTGGGGCTGGTGGTGCTGCGCGAGGGCCTGAGCTGGCCGCAGGCGGGTGGCCTGGTGCTGGTGGTGGCGGGCATTGCGCTGCTGGCGCGCGGGTAGTAGCGGGCCGGGGCCCCGGGGGGGCCTGGTCAACAGCGTTTTTAGTCGAACAGCGGGTCGTGGCCGATGGGCAGCCCCGGGGCGGGCAGGGCGTAGATTTCGTCCACGCCGTCGCGGTAGGCGGGGCGGGCCGGCAGGGGGCGGGGCGGTAGGGGCCCTGGTAGTCGGGGC
>NZ_MDZA01000152.1 GCF_001816125.1 Hymenobacter coccineus
AGTAGATAGAGCCGCCCGCCCGCCGCCGCCGCTGCCGTCATTCAGCACGGCGTTGCCCGCGCTGGCGCCGTTGGCCAGTACCGAGCCCGTGCCGCTCACCGAGCCCGTGCGCACCAGCACGATGCCGCCGCCGGCCGCGCCGCTTGCTGGCCGTAGCCGGGGGTAGGGCCGCCACCACTGCCATCGTTGTTCACGCCGGCCCCGCCACCGCCGCCTAGGATGAGGCGGCTGCTGCTGGGCGCGCTAAAGCCCACGCCCGGCTCGCCGCCTACGGTAGCGTTGCTGCTCCAGGCGTTGCCGCCGCGGCCGCCGCGTGCGCCGTTGCCGCCGCCGCCGCCGCCCGAGTTGTTGCCATTGTTGGTTGGGTTAGCATCGGTGCCGCCGCCGCCGGCGTTGCCGGGCGCGCCGCGGCCCGAACTGCCGCTGGGGTAGCCGTCCACGCCCGTATCAAGCAAGGCCGCGCCCGTGTTCACGTAGCGCGGGGTGCCTACAATGCCCTCACCTTTCATGGCGTGGGCCCCCGTGGTGGTAGTGCCCGAGGTGGGCGCAGGGGCCCGGTAGTCGGTGCCCGTCAGGCCGGTGGTGCCGATGAGTTTCTGGCCTGCGCCGCCGCGGAAGCCCGTGCCCGAGGCATCAATCTTCGCCCCGCTGGCAAACGTGAGCTTCCCGGTTACGTCCAGGGCCAGGATGCCGCCCGTGCTGCCGTTCCAGGCCGCCGGGGCCACCGTGCCGCTAATCGTCAGATTCTTATACTGCGGAATGCGCACCACCTGGAAGCGCCGCTGGCCGGTGGTAGCGGTAGCGTCGGCATTCTGGTAGCTGTATTTCAGGCCCGTCGTGAAGGTGACGCTGCCGCCGCTCACGGGCACGGCCCCGGCCGCCCGCACGTATTCGTACTGGCCAGCCAGGAAGTTGGCGTTGATGAGGTAGCTGGTAGCCAGGCCACCCGCCACGCCGTCGCCGTAGGCGTCGGTGTTCGAGTAGTCAATGTCGGCCCCCTGCATCTGCATCACCAGCAGCAAGTCGCCGGCCGCGATGGGGGTAGTGCCCACGGCCGCCCCCACGCTCAGCGAAGTAGCGCTCACGGCCACCGTCTGGTTGGTGGCCGGGTAGTAGGTGTTGGGGCTGGCCGTGATGGTCTGTGAGCCATCGGCCCCGGGCGTAGCGCAGGCGCTGGCCGTGCCCGCCGGCCCGATGGGCGAAACGGCTACCGTCAGAATGGCCGCGGCAGCCGTACCGTTGTTGTTGGCGGGGGTAGGGTCGGCGGTGGCGCTGGTGCTGGCCGCCGTCACGGTGAAGCTGGCCGGCGAAGCGGGAATAACCAGCACTATGGTATTAGCCACCGAAGCCCCACTAGCCAGCGATACAGGGTTGAACGTGACGATGCCCGTGGTGGGGTCGTAGCTGCCGTTGGTAACGGTGACGGTGCTGAAGGCGGGCTTGCTGGAAAGCGTGAGGGTAGGCACCACGCTCGTGGCCGTAGAGGGCCCATTGTTGGTGGTCGTCACGCTATAGCTTTTCGACTGTCCTTCTACCCCGATATTCTGGCCGGTCACTACCGAAGCCAGGTCGGCGCCCGGCGTCACGGGTATCGTGTAGGTGGCGGTGTTGGAGCCAACCCCCAAGTCATCGGTCGCCTTGTAGGTGAAGGTAGCGTTGCCGGAAAACGAGCTGTTGGGCACGAACGAGAGCTGGTAGCCGGGGTTGCTGGGCGTGGCCGTGGTGGGCACCGTAATTACCTGGTTGAGCGTGGCCGGGGCCGCCGCCGCGCCATTCGCACTCACATACAGCGTGCCCTGGGCCGCCGTGGGCAGCGACAGGATGGTGTACGACACAATGGTCGTGTTGCCCGCCGTAGCGTCGGGGTCGCTCACGATAAACTGAGCCAAGTTGGTCTGGGTCGTGGTGCTGTTCAGGATGGCCGGCGAGTTGGTGACGTTGCTGGCTACCGGCGCCCGGTTCTGGACCGTAGTAAGCGTTGCCGTGTTGTTGCCCGTTGTGTTGTCGAGCACCGGGCTGGTGTAAGTAGCCGTACCCGAAACGGAGTTAGTGGGCGACATGGTGAACGTCACGGTGTTGGTGACGGTGGCATTCAGGGCCAGGTTGCTGGTGGCCGCAAACGTAACCAGGCCCGTAGTCGTGTTGTAGCTGCCGCTGCTCGTCGTTACGCCAGCCAGGCCGGTTGGTAGCTGCAGCGTCGGGGTCACGGTGGTTGGCACGTCGGGGCCGTTGTTTTTAGTGTTCACCGTGTAGGTCACCGAGCTGCTGGCCTGCGCCCGGGTCGGGCCCGTGAGCGTGGTCTCAATGTCGGCCTCGGCGCAATAGCTAAACGACGGAATGCCAATGGCTTGCTGAGCAGGGTCAGCCAGCGCCGTCTGCACGTTGCGGTACGTCAGCGTCAGCTTCGTAATAGCCTGGGGAAACGTTACGATGACGTTACTCGCCGGGTCGGCCGCGCTGGTCGCATTACCCGTGACGCGGTTGTTGCCCGAGAACGTGCTGGTGTTGCCCAACTTCACGTTTGACGCAGCTAGTGCCATGGGGGTAGTGGCACCACTGGCGTAGCCATCAAACTGCACCTGGTCGATGAAGCCGGACGTGGTCAGGTTCGTGCTGGTGGCGTCGATATCCTGCACCACGATGGAAAAGCCCGAAAGCGGTCGGCTGAAAGTAAAGGTTACCTGCGAGGTGCTGGCCGCTTTGGCAGCGTAGTCTGCATACCAGGTAAGCGCTTGGCTCTGCGACCCGTTTTGCAAGTTTTCAATGTCAAAACGGTCCACGGCCGTGCCCGCATCAGCCGAGTAGCCGCTGGTCGCGATGGTGACGCCATTACTGATAGCGGTCTGCGACTTCCAGCTTTCGTTGATTGTGCGGGTCGAAAAGTCAAACCCCGACGCCTGCCCGCAGGTAGCCTGCCCTACCGACAACGCGTAAGTAGCGGCCGCGCTCGTGCCGCTGCCATCCGTGGCGGTGAAGGTGAAGGTGTAGTTGCCCGCCGTGCCCGACGGCTGGAAAGCTAGTTGGGTGGCTTCAGTTGGGGTCAGGGTACGGGCCGCCGTCACGGCCGTGCCGTTCACATACAGCGTGCCACCCTGCGGTACCGAAGTGATGTTGTAGCGGGTAGGTGTGCCAGTGCTGGCCTTGAGGTTGTTAATAGCAGTCCGGGTGGCGTTGGCTGGTAGCACGGGCGTTGTCAGGCTGGCAACGCCCGGCGCGGCCCAGGCGGGAACAAGCGCCGCCAGCGCCAGTGCGATTGCCAAAACCCAAATGGGTAAGGGGTTTCTCATAATTTAGTAGAGTAGGTAAATGAAATTTGACTTGAAAAGCAGTGGAACGTGGCACCGATTCAGTATTAAGCGCAACAACGTGGCAAATAGAATGGCTGGCCAGTAAATTGTATTAAAAAAGGAAATTTATTATCGAATAAACCTTGTGCTTCTGCGGTTTCGTTACTGGCAAATATAGGAGACAACCGAATTAGGTAAGCTAATAATTTGCACTTTTTATATTATCAAAGCTACTAAACAATAACTATAGTGGGTTTTATGGTATTTAAAGCTGTTTTTATTGAAATATAATCCAAACAGAAATTTAATTATTTTAAGTTTTATTTTGAATAAGATAATGTTTATTGCCATTTATGGTGAATTAAATCAGCCTAGTTGAGCATAGAGGCTATTTTGTATTATAAGTTAAGCGGATAGTCAAAAAAAGATGACTGGCCGCCCTAAAGCCTCGCCAAAACGCCCCCGGCAAAGGCCCTGCCCACCGAGTCCTCGACGCGCCTGGGCCTCCCTACTTGCCTGGTTTTGGTGCCTTTGAACGGGCCCCGCCCGCAGCGGCCGCGCTAGGGCCCCCGCGGCCCCGGGCGCCGCCTTGCCTTGGGGGGAGGTGGGGGCCCCGATAGGGCCTATGGGCCGGGGCCCCGGCTTACCTTTGGGGTTCGCAATTTTTGCCCAAATTATCAGCGCAAGCACGTTATGCACATTGCCATCGTCGGCAACATCGGGGCCGGCAAAACCACCCTGGCCCATAAGTTGGCCCACCATTTCCGTTGGGAAGTATTCCTGGAGGACGTGGACGACAACCCGTACCTCAAGGATTTTTACCACGACATGCCGCGGTGGGCCTTCCACTTGCAGGTGTACTTTTTGAACGGGCGCTTCCGCCAAACCCAGCGCATCAAGGCCCTCACCAAGGCCGGCAAGGGCGTGGTGCAGGACCGCACCATCTACGAGGATGCCCACATCTTCGCCGCCAACCTGCACGAGTCGGACCTGCTCTCGACCCGCGATTACAACAACTACTGCGACCTGTTCGAATCGATGATCAACCTCGTCGAGCCGCCCGACCTGCTCCTCTACCTGCGCGCCGACCTCTCGAAGCTCATCCGCCAAATTGAGCAGCGCGGGCGCGACTACGAGAACAGCATCAGCATCGAGTACCTCAAAAACCTCAACGAGCACTACGAAAAGTGGATTGCCAACTATACCGGCCGCCTGCTCATCGTGGACGTGAGCGAGCTGGACTACGTGCGCAACCCCGAAGACCTGGGCACCGTCATCGAGCGGATCAACGCCACGCTGTTTGGCCTGTTTTAGGGCCCCCAGCCGGTAGGAAAATTTGTCATTCCGACGAAGGAGGAATCTGAGAGCTGCCCCCGGCTGGGGTCCTCCAGATTCCTCCTTCGTCGGAATGACAAATTTCTATTGAATAGATACTTACCCGTTGGGTTCCAGGGCTTCGTTGAAGAAATCGACCAAGGGGCGCGCCGCCGCGATGGCGGCCACGGCCAGCGCCACGAAGCCGGGGCCCTGGGCCACTTCCGCGTCGCTGAACGTGCGCACGGCGCCGAAGCTTTTCAGCTTCAGCCAGGCCAGGTCGGGGTGGTCGGCGGGGTAGCCTTTGGGCGGGCGCACCAGCTGCTCGGCGTCGGTGGTGAGGCCGGCGGGGAAGTAGCGCAGCAGCGCCGGCGCCTCCCGCTGGCGGTGGAACTCGTCGGCGTTGTAGTGGATTTCCTGGCGCAGGGCCCCCAGCAGGGCCGGCGTGGTGTGGTAGAAGCCCACCCGCAGCGACGACTTGCCGTCGGGCTGCACGCCCAGGTAGTAGCCGGCGCGGGCGGCGTGGCGGCCGCCGTGCAGCAGGCCCGCGCCCATGCGCCGCTTGTAGGGCTCCGGGTCGCGGTGGCCGCGGTCGTTTTTGTGGAGCCGGAACATGGCCTCGGTGGGGGTGAGGCCGGCCAGCGAGGGGTCGGTTTTGGCCACTTCGGCCAGCACCTGGCCAATAAGCTCGGCAAAGGCCGCGCGGGCCCGCTGGTACTCGGGCCGGTGCTCGGCCATCCAGGGCGTGTTGTTGTTAGCCGCCAGGCGGCGCAGGAAATCGAGCAGGTAGGCGAGGTCCATTGGGTTTAAGCTGTTTGGCTTGGTATGAAGCGGGGTGGTCCGGCGACTTTTTCAGTCGTCGGGCCACTCTGACATTGCCCCGGGGCCCCTGTTCTTTTAGTCAGAGTGGTCCCGACGACTGAAAAAA
>NZ_MDZA01000153.1 GCF_001816125.1 Hymenobacter coccineus
CCTCCCCTCCTTTTTCCCCTTTTGCGCTGATGCTAAACCCCCGTTTTTTTTCAATCGTTCTATTGTGGCCGTAGCCGCGCTGGCCACTGCCACCGGCCTGCTGGGCTGCGCCCGCACGGCCCCCACCAGCAGCAGCGCCAGCGAATTGGTGTACATCGGCACCAACGTGGCCTCGGCGCAGGAAAATACCATTTACCTCTACCGCCTCAACCCCGCCACCGGGGCCTTAACGGCGGTGAGCGCCTACAAAGGGGGCGCCCAGCCCACTTACTTAACGATGGATGCCAATCATCGCCACCTCTACGCGGTGAGCGAAACGGGCTCCTTCCAGGGCCAGGACCACAGCGGCGGGGTAAGCACCCTGGCCATCGACGGGCGCACGGGGGCCCTCACGCTGCTCGGCCAGCAGCCTTCCACGGGCGGCTCGCCCTGCTACATCAGCCTCGACCGCACCGGCCAGAATGCTTTGGTGGCCAACTACATGGGCAGCGCCACGGGTGGTAATGTGGCCCTGTTGCCAGTGCTGCCCGACGGCCAGCTGGGGGCCCCTACCGCCACCGACCAGCACCAGCTGCCCGTGGGGCCCCACGCCAACCAGACCACGCCCCACGCCCACAGCCTGCTCCCCGATCCGGCCAACCGCTTCGCCTTTTCGGCCGACCTGGGGACGGATAAAGTTTACGCCTACCGCCTCGACGCGGCGCAGCACAGCTGGCAGCTCATGCCCGCGCCAGCCTTCGCGGCCAAGCCCGGCGCGGGGCCCCGCCACCTCACCTTCCACCCCAACGGCCGCTTCGCGTACCTGGTCAACGAGCTGAATTCGACGGTGACGGCCCTGGCCTACGACGCCACCGCGGGCACCTTCCGCGAGCTGCAAACGGTTACTACGCTGCCCGTTGGCTTCAGCGGCGACAATTCCGGGGCCGACGTGCACGTGGCCCCCAACGGGCGCTTCTTGTACACCTCCAACCGGGGCCGCAACAGCATCGCCGTGTTCGCCATTGCCGCCGATGGCCAGCTCTCGCCCGTGCAGGATGTGGACACGCAGGGCAAAACGCCCCGCAACTTCTCCCTTGATGCCAGCGGCCGCGTGCTGCTCGTAGCTAACCAAAATTCCAACAACGTCTTCACCTACCAAGTTGATAAACAGACGGGTAAGCTCACGCCCACCGGCCAGCACATCGACGTGCCCTCACCCATGTTCGTGGAAGTAGTGCCCGATTTCACCAAGTAGTAAACGGCGCGGGCTGCCGGCATTTCCGCCGGCAGCCCGCTAATCGTTGCGTCGGTGGGGGCCCCAGGGCAAATAGCAAATCCGCCACCCGGCCCCGGGCAGCGATTACCGGGCAGCCGGCGAAAAGCCGGCAGCCCGGCCCGCCATTTCTACCCAAACAGCTCGCCTTGGGCCCCGGTGGCTGGGGGCTCGGGGGCATCGGTGTCGGCAGCCGTTTCGCCGGGGGCGGGCAGCAGGGCCATCAGGTCGGCTTCGGAGATGATGGGCACTTTAAAGCCGGTGGCTTTTTCGCGCTTGGCGGGGCCCATGTTTTCGCCGGCTACCAAGTAGCTGAGCTTTTTAGAGATGGAGCCGGTGATTTTGCCGCCATTCGAAACGATGATGTGTTGCAGTTCGTCGCGGCTGTGCTCGGCGAACACGCCCGAGAGCACGAACGTGAGGCCTGCCAGCCGGTCGGAGGCCAGCACGGGGGCCTCGCCGGTGAGGGCCAATTGCACGCCGGCTTGGCGCAGGCGCTCCAGCAACTCGCGGTTCTGGGGCTCTTGCAGCCAGGCGGCGGCAGCCACGGCAATTACGCCGCCCACCTCGGGCACGGCGGCCATTTCCTCGGCCGTGGCGGCGGCCAGCGCGTCGATGTCGCGGTAGTGCTGGGCGAGTTTTTGGGCCACGGTTTCGCCCACGTAGCGGATGCCCAGCCCGAACAGCACCCGCGGAAACGGCACCTGCTTGCTGGCCTCAATGCCGGCAATAAGGTTGTCGATGGACTTTTCGCCCAGCCGCTCCAGCGTCACCAGCTCGGCGCGGCGCGCGGGCAGGTCGTAGATGTCGGCCGGCGTGTTTACCATGCCCAAGTCGAAGAGGCGGCCCACCGTTTCAGCGCCCAACCCGTCGATGTTCAGGGCCTTGCGGCTCACGTAGTGCTCCAGCCGGGCCTTGAGCTGGGGCGGGCAGCCGCGCTCGTTTGGGCAGCGGAAGTGGGCCTCGCCCTCGGGCCGCACCAGCGGCGTGCCGCAGGCCGGGCACGCGGTGGGGTACACGATGGGCACCGCATCCGCGGGCCGCGCTTCTAAAACCACGCCCGTGATTTTAGGGATGATTTCGCCGCCCTTTTCCACCAGCACCGTGTCGCCGAGGCGCAGGTCAAGGGCGGCAATCTGGTTGGCGTTGTGCAGGGTGGCGCGCTTGACGATGGTACCCGCCAGGGCCACGGGGGCCAGCAGGGCCACGGGCGTCACGGCGCCGGTGCGGCCCACGTTGTACTGCACCTCGCGCAACTGGGTGCGGGCCGCCTCGGCCGGGTACTTGTAGGCAATGGCCCAGCGCGGGCTCTTGGCCGTGAGGCCCAGCTGGTCCTGCTGGCGCAGGTCGTCCACCTTAATCACGATGCCGTCCGTGGCCACCGGCAGGGTAAAGCGCTGCTTCTCCCAGTGGTGGATAAAGTCCAGCACCTCAGCCAACGACGCGCACACGCGCCACGTATCCGACACCGGCAGGCCGTAGGAGGCCAGGGCCCCCAAGGCCTCGCTGTGGGTGGCAAAGTGGCGGCCGGGGGTGAGCAGCGAATAGGCAAAAAAGCGCAGCTTGCGGGCCGCCACCTGGGCCGAATCCTGGAGCTTGAGGGTGCCGCTGGCGGCGTTGCGGGGGTTGGCCAGCAGGGCCTCGCCGTTCTGCTCGCGCTCAGCGTTCAGCTCGGCAAATACGGGCAAGGGCAGAAATATTTCGCCGCGTACCTCGAAGTCGGCGGGCTGGCCGGGGGCCGGGCGCAGGTGCAGCGGCAGTGTGCGGATGGTGCGCACGTTGGCCGTCACCACGTCGCCGCGGGTGCCGTCGCCGCGCGTCACGCCCTGGTGCAGCTCCCCGTTTTGGTAGGCCAGGCTCATGGCCACGCCGTCGAACTTCAACTCGCACACGTAGCGGTACGGGGCCCCTTCCAGGCCCTTCTGCACCCGCTCGTCGAACTCGCGCAGGTCGTCTTCCGAGTACGTATTGCCCAGGCTGAGCATGGGGAAGCGGTGCGGGGCCGTGGCAAACTGCTTCGTGACGGTGCCGCCCACGCGCTGGGTGGGCGAGTTGGGCTGGGCCAGTGCGGGATGGGCGGCCTCCAGGGCCCCCAGCTCGGCCAGCAGGCGGTCGAATTCCTGGTCCGATACCTCGGACGTATCGCGCTGGTAATATTGGTAGTTGAGGTGGTGCAACCGCTCGGTGAGGGCCTGCATCTGGGCTTGGATGGCGTCGGGCATACGGGTAGAATGGGCGCGGCGCGGGCCGCGGCAACAACGGAGCGCCGGGGCCCCGTGGGGCTTCCGGCCCGGCAAAGTAACGCACCCCCGCCCGGCCGGCGCACAAAAAAGGCCGCCCAAAGGCGGCCTTTTCAATACCTGATCGGGGCTACTGGGCCGGGGCCACCGGGGCGGGGCCGGCCGGGGCCCCGGGGCCCACGGGCACGTCGGCGCCGTGGCCGCTCACTTCCACTTGGGGGCCCACGGGCAGCACGGGGTTGATGGGGGCTGCCGAGGGAAAGAACCGCTCAAACAACAGGATGGCCACCAAAACGGCCACAAACGACAGGAAGAATTTCATCGGGCAAAAAAGCAGGTAAACGTATTAAAACCAAAACGGACAGGGGCCCTACTGGCTCAGCACCACGGCCTTGCGCATCTTGCGCACGTAGGCCAGGCGGCGCTCCGAGCCGTCGGGGCCGGGGAAGTCGAAAGCCACGGCGCTGGGGTCGGCGCGCAGGGCCTGCCACACGGCCGCGTCTACTTCGGCGGGTTGGGTTTCCTGGGTGGGCACGGCGGGCTGCGAGAAGTGACTGGCGGCAAAAAAAGTGTTCATGCCGCGCAGGATGGCAATTTCCTGGTCGCGGGTGGTGGTGGGGCGGGCCTCGGCCTGGCCATCGAGCAGGGCGCGGGCGGGCAGCACCTCGTGGCGCAGGGTATCGCCGCCGGGGCTGGTCACGATGAGGTGCACCTGGCCGGTGAGGATGCGCGCGCCGCGCAGCTGCAACGTGAAGTTGTCGCGGGTTTTGGGGTTAGAAAACGTATGAGTGGCGCGCACCGTGTTCAGCACAGTCTGGCTGTTGAGGCGGCTGCGGGCGCCGGGGGCCGGCGGCACGTAGGTGGTGCGGGGGTCCTTGTTGGTATTAGCGGCTTCGCGCTCGGTAGTAGCGCAAGAAAATGCGGCGGGCACCAAGGCCACTGCCACGAGGTAGCGGAAAAATGATTTCATAGAGAATAACGATACTTGGAAAGGGACTCAAAAGTAATGCCGGAACGCCGGGGCTGCCGCATAATGGTTTTTGAATATACGAAAAAAAGCCCGACAAAAGATGCTGCAAACTACCTCCGCAGCGCTTCAAAATAATCCTATCTCCAGCCCCAGCACCCAGGCCGGCAGGTCGGGGGCCATTGCCGGGGCGGCGCAGGGGGCTCAAGCGGCGGCGGGCCACCAGGGCGTAGCGTCGAAGCCCATGCGGGCCCCCGCGCCGCCGGTCCAGCGGCGCAGGTAGGGCAGGCCGCTGTCGGTAGTGGTGGTGCGGGCGGCCCCCCCGGGGGCGGGGTCGTCGGCGGCGGTGCGGGTGGTGCCGGCCACCCAACCGCCCCAGGCCAGCAAGTCGAGGTACGAGCCCACGGTGTTGCCCCGGCGGCCGGCGTTGAGGCGCAGCCCGCCCTCGGCCTGAACCTGGTGCAGGCCCAGGGCTTCGGACCGGTGCAGGCCGGCGCTGGGGAAGGTTTTGGCGGCCGTTTGGTCGAAGCTGTAGCGCAGGTAGGCGTAGCGCAGATCGGCCACCACGGCCACGTTCTGGGTGAAGCGCCGCTTGAGCCGCCCCCCGAGCTGCAGCTCCGACGAGGCCGGCCCGTGGCGCAGCGGCGCATCGGCGGCCCCGGGGCCCGCCACCAGCCCCGCCCCCGCGTAGAGGTGGCCGAAATAGCGGCGGTTGGGCCCTGTGTAGTTCAGCAGGGTATCGTCGGCCACGTTGGCACGCAGCAGCACCTGCTGGGCCTGGGCCGCTCCCGGCAGCAGCAGCGCCGCCAGGGTGCAGGCCAGGGGCCCCGGCGTCAGTAATTTGCGCAAGCGCTGTTCCATAAGTGGGCTCATTCCGTGTACGTGGCCGTGTAGCCTTTGAATTCAACCCGCAGGGCATCGCCGCCGCGCAGCAGCCGGCGCGGCACTTGCAGCACTAGGCGCTGCGTTACGGCGCGCACTTCGTAGCGGCGCAGCACGCCGCGGCGGTCGGCCAGGTGCCAGTACAGGTAAGAAGGGAAATCGGAGCCCGGGCCGGGGG
>NZ_MDZA01000154.1 GCF_001816125.1 Hymenobacter coccineus
CGGCCGAGTCGCAGGCCACCAGCACGGCGTTCAGCCAGCGCGAGGGGTACACGATTTGGGCCCCGGGCACGGCCCGCACCTGGGCCAGGTAGGCGGGGCTTACGGGCAAGTCGCGGGGGGCCACAGGCAATGCCCTGGCGCTGCCGCCGCGCCACGGCGCGGGCCGATAAAAACGCCTCGGGCTGGTCCACGCGGTAAGGCGTGCCGGCCTTGTCGCGGAAGTACACCAGGTGGCGGCGCACGGGGCCCTGGGCCCGGGCGGGGGCCGTTGCACCAATCAGCACGGCCGCCGCCAGGGCCAGGGCCCGCATCCAATACGCACGCATATACTTCACAGAATCAAGGAGAAAAATAACGTTGGTGAAAGTATCGCTTACAGAGTGCCGGCGTCAATCAGCGTCTCGCGGTGGATGTAGCCGCTGAACACCTGGCCCGGCACCGGCAGCGCGCCACTCGTGCCGCCGGTGTAGATAAAGCGCCGCCGCCGCCGCAGCACCGGGCCCACGCCCTGGGCCAGCACCTGCTGGTAGGTGCGCAGGTAGTAAAGGTTGTCTTCGTACACGTTGGTGTTGTTCAGGGCCGTGTCCACGGCGGTGACCGTGGTAGGGTAAGCGCGGGCCGGGCCGCCGAGCACCGCCGTGGTGTAGGGGGCCCCCACGCGGCGGTAGCTGCGGGTATCGGCGTTCACGGTGTCGGCCGAGTTGTTGTTGAAGGCGTTGAAGTTCCAAATGCGGCCGGTGCGGGCCGGAAACACGGCCTCCACCGTGCGCCGGTTGCCGCGGTTCAGCACCACGGCGTTGGGGCTCACGTTCAAGGCAAACACGCTGTCGGCCACCCAGGCGTCGGCGGTGGTGGCGCGGCGGGCGCGCTCCACGCGGTAGGCCGGCTGGCCCGCGGCGTCGGCGTAGGTGCCCGTAATGGCCTCGCGCAGCTGGTAGGGCGTGCCCACCGAGCGCACGTAGTTGTTCCAGGTCGTGTCCACTACCTGGTAGGCGCGGTAGGTGCCCACGGCCACGGGGTAATAGTCGTTGCCGTAATCAGGTGCGGGCGCGTCTTGGGTGCGGCACCCGGCCAGGGCCAGCAGGGCCCCGGCGGCGCTCAGGAGCGGGTAGCGTAAACGCATAGCAATCGGGAGAATAGATAATAGAACAGCGAATAAACGGGAACTGCCGGCAAGTTATTGGCGGGCCGCCGAAGACCCGTAGAATTCTTCCGCAACCCGCCAATAATATTATTTTATCCCGGCTTTTTTATCCTGGATTGTAGCTGCCCGCCGGGGCCCTAGGCCACCGGCGCTTCGGCGTGGGCGAACGGCACGGGCGCCTCGCCGATGACGTGGCGCTCGATCCAGCCGCCGCCCAGCACGTCGTCGCCTTCGTAGAACACGGCCGCCTGGCCCGGGGTGATGGCGTGCACGGGCTCCTCGAAATAGACGTGGATTTTACCGGCTACTTCTTCCAGAAACGCGGGGGCCCCGTCGTGGTTGTAGCGCACCTTGGCCACGGCCGGCACCAGGCCGCGCCCCTCCAGGGTGGCGTACTTGCCGGGGTTGAGCTGGCCCACCACGGTGGCCGTGCTGGCCAAATCATCGTAGTTGCCCAGCACCACCTCGTTGGTGTCGGGCCGGATTTCCGTCACGTAGGCCGGAAAGCCCAAGGCGATGCCCAGCCCCTTGCGCTGCCCGACGGTGTAGAACGGGTAGCCCTCGTGGCGGCCCAGCTCGGCCCCTTTTTTATCCACGAAGCGGCCGCCGGCCACGCGCGCCTCCAGGCCCGGCACGCGCCGGCGCAGGAAGCCCCGGTAGTCGTTGTCGGGGATGAAGCAGATTTCATAGCTCTCGGGCTTGTTCACCAGCTCGGTGAAGCCGCGGCGGCGGGCCTCGTCGTAAATCTCAGTTTTGCGCATTTGGCCCAGCGGAAATAGCGTGCGGCTCAGGCTGGCCTGGCTCACGCCCCACAGCGCATAGCTCTGGTCCTTGTTATCGTCCAGGCCTTTGCTCACCACGAAGCGGCCGGTGTCAGCGTCTTGCCGCACCTGGGCGTAGTGGCCGGTGGCAATGAACTGGCAGCCAAGCTGGTCGGCCCGGCGCAGCAGCGCGTCCCACTTGATGTGGGTGTTGCAGAGCACGCAGGGGTTGGGCGTGCGCCCGGCCAGGTACTCGTCGGTGAAGTTGTTGATAACAAAATCGCCGAACTCGTCGCGGATGTCGATGATGTAGTGCGGGAAGCCCAGGTCCACGGCAATCTGCCGGGCGTCGTTGATGCTGTCCAGGGAGCAGCAGCCGGTTTCCTTTTTCGACCCGCCCGCCGAGGCGTAGTCCCAGGTTTTCATGGTCATGCCGACCACTTCGTAGCCCTGCTCGTGCAGGAGCACGGCGGCCACCGACGAGTCGATGCCACCGCTCATGGCCACGAGAACGCGGCCTTTGGGGTTGTTTTCCATTTGGTTCTGAACAGCACCCGAAAGGTGAATGGTTTGGCTGCCGTTCGAACAACAAAGATACGGCGGATAGTAAGATGTGCTTAAATGTGGGTGAATGTGGAAATGTGAGAATGGGCTTACGTGAGAAAGAGGCAGGGAATAAGGAATGGTCCGGTGCGACCTTTGCCCCGGCACTATTTCCCACATCTGCCACATTCCTCCGCATCTTCCCATTCAAACCATGGCCCTTCGCATCCCCGTCCTCGTCCGCGGCATCAACAACTTATCCGACGCGCGCTACTGCGCCGGCATGGGCGCCGACGGCCTCATCTTCACCCTCGACCCCGAATTGCCCGGGGCCATCGACCCGGCCACGGCCAAGGAGCTGGCCGGTTGGGTAGCGGGCGTGGAGCTCATCGGCGAGTTTGGCGATGCCGACACCGAGCAGCTCGTGGCCGTGGCCGCCGCCTGCGGCCTCGACAGCGTGCTGCTACGCGAAGCGCCCCTGTTCTTGCCCGGTATGCACGAGCCCCTGCCCTTCCCCGTGCTGCGCGAAACCGACCTGCTCACCGCCCTCCAGGCCCTCATCGACCCCGACCTGGCCCACGAGCTAAGCAGCGCCGATTTCGCCCCCGCCGGCGGGGCGGTGCTGGTGACGCTGCCCGCCGGGGCCGACCTCCTGGGCTGGCAGGAGCAGCTGGGGGCCCTGGCCCGGCAGTTTTCGCTGTGGCTGGGCGGCGAGTTCACCGCCGCCGACCTGCCCGCCCTGCTCGACGGCGTGCGCCCGGCCGGCCTGGTGCTGCAAGGCGGCGACGAGCTGAAGCCCGGCCTGCGCGATTTCACCGGCCTGGAGGAGATTTTTGAGGCCCTGGAGGAAGTAGAATAGGGCCCCGGCCGGCCCCTCGGGCCCCGGTCCACGCCGAAAAACTGCGCCCCGGGGCCCCGGCCGGGCGCCAATCTTCACCAAAGGCCCAGCGCCTTTCGCCCGGGAATTAGAGTATTTAACGGGGAATAAGTAGACGTTCAACGAGTGGGCAGGCGGGTGGAAAACTGGCAGCGGCCCTGGGGGCGTAGGTAGCGCAACTCCCCACTCTCTATGAATTATTCGCTCGCTTTCGCCCTCGCCTTTGGTACCGTCCTCGCCGGGCAGGCGCAAACTGTTAAATCCCGCCCCGCCGCCGAGCTGCTCGCCATGCAGGGCAACGGCAACCCCTACTCGCCCGCGCCGGCTGCGGCCCAGACGTACCGCCTGGCGGGCCGGGTGTTTGACCCAGAGGGCAACCCCCTGCCCGGGGCCACGGTGCTGATGAAAGGCACGAACCGGGTGGTGAGCACCGATGCGGCCGGCAACTTCACGATGGAGCTGCCCGCTCGCACCGCCAACACCTTGGTGGCGGGCTACGGCGGCTGCGAAGACCTCATTCTGGCCCTGGGCCCCAACCAGCTCCTGCTCAACGTGCACCTGCGGGCCACCCTGGCCGACGGTCTCGAACGGCCCCTGCGCGTGGGCGACTTTGCGCCGGACTTCGACTTGCCGACCACCACCGGCACCACCTTCAAGCTCAGCGAGCACCGCGGCCATCCCGTGGTGCTGTACTTCTACCCCAAGGACGGCTCATCGGGCTGCACCAAGGAAGCTTGCTCTTTCCGCGACCAGTACGAGGACTTTTCGGCCCTGGGCGCGGAGGTCATCGGCATCAGCTCCGACTCCGAACGCTCGCACCGCCAGTTCACCGCCAAGTACGACCTGCCGTTTCCGCTTCTCAGCGACAACGGCGGGCAGCTGCGCCGCAAGTACGCCGTGCCCCGGGCCGCGCTGGGCCTGCTGCCGGGCCGCGTGACGTACGTGCTCGACGGCGAAGGGCGCGTGCGCTACGTGTTCAATTCCCTCAACGAGGCCAACGAGCACGTGCTCAACGCCAAAACCATCCTGCAAAGCCTGTAGGGCCCCAAAACCAATAAACCGGCGCACTGCCTGATGGACGGTGCGCCGGTTTATGGGTTTTGGGGCCCCTGGTGGGCAACCGCACCTCGCCCCTGGCGGGCGGCCGGCGGCACCGAGCACACCGCCCCGAGCCGTTTGGAGCCCTAACTCAGCCGGAACCGCACGTACTTGATGGGCACGCCCACCGCCCGGTACTTGCCCTCGAAGTTGGTTTGGATGGCCTGGGCCTCCGCAAAGCCGGGGCCCTGCTCAGTGTATAAGTCGCGGGTCTGCACGTCCACCACGGCGCCCGGGCGGGCGGCCAGGATTTCCAGGGTGTAGTCGAACAGGCCGTCGTTGTCGGTTTTAAGGTGCAGCGGGCCCCCCGGGACCAGCAGCGCCTGGTACAAATCCAGGAAGCGCGGGGCGGTGAGGCGGCGCTTGATGTCGCGGTCGCGGGGCCGCGGGTCGGGGAAGGTAATCCAGATTTCGCTCAGCTCGCCGGGGCCAAACTGCGCGGCCAGCGCCAGGGCCTGCATGCGCACGAAGCCCACGTTGGCCAAGCCCAGGGCAGCGGCCCGCGTGCTGCCCGACCACAGCCGCTCGCCCTTGATGTCGAGGCCCAAGAAGTTGCGCTGCGGGTGCCGCTGGGCCAGGCCCACCGTGTACTCGCCCTTGCCGCAGCCCATTTCCAGCGTCAGCGGGTTTTCGTTGTGGAAGAAATCGGCCCGCCAACGGCCCGCCAGGGCCCCAAATTCGGGTTTGCCCGGCTCGATAACGTCGGGGCGGGTAGCATTAGCCGCAAAGCGGTGAAGTTTGACGCGGGGCAAGGGAGTGAATGGGCGAAGAAATGGATGAAAGTTGAAGGGCCGGCTGAACGGCTGTAGCGCGGCTTGTAGTCCGCGGCTCTCGCTTCGTCCTGGCGATTGACCGTACAGCGACCGGGCAGAGCCGCGGACTACAAAGTCCGCGCTACAGTCGCTCGACCAGCTATTGGTACAGCTCAGCCACCTCCGCCACCACGAAGGTGCTGCCGCCGATAAATACCACAGCCACCTCCGCCACCACGAAGGTGCTGCCGCCGATAAATACCACATCG
>NZ_MDZA01000155.1 GCF_001816125.1 Hymenobacter coccineus
CGGCCGGGGGGCTGCTACGCCAATGTTACGTTTGTGTGGCCCACGCCGGGGCCCCGGGCCGCCACCGGCCGCGCCTTGGGGGCCCGGTGCAGGCTGCATAAACGTTTTAGCGGAATGATACGGGGTAAATTCGCAATTTTCTGTACCTTCCGCCTCGAAATTGTCCTTTCTTCTCCTCTTTCCCTCCCCTCCTATCCCCGCCCACTTATGAGCCAGGTTCCCGAAGCGCCGTCCCGGCGCGATTTTGTTAAGAAAAGTACGTTGGCCGCGGCCTCCTTTTTCATTGTGCCGCGCTTCGTGCTGGGCGGCAAGGGCTACACCGCCCCCAGCGACCAGCTACTAGTGGCCGGCATCGGCGTGGGGGGCAAGGGCGAAAGCGACATTGCCATGTTTGCCAAAACCGGCAAGGCCCGCATCGCCTTCCTCTGCGACGTGGACGACCGCCGCGCGGCCAACTCGCGCAAGGCGTTTCCGCAGGCCAAGTACTACAAGGACTGGCGGAAGATGCTGGAGAAGGAGCACAAGCACATCGACGCGGTGTCGGTGTCGACGCCCGACCACAACCACGCTATGCCGGCCCTGGCGGCCATGCAAATGGGTAAGCACGTGTACGTGCAAAAGCCACTGACCCACGACATTGCCGAGGCGCGCGCCCTCACCGACGCGGCCAAGCGCTACCCCAAAGTAGTGACCCAGATGGGCAATCAGGGCTCCTCCAACGACGGCGTGCGCCAGCTGATGGAGTGGTACGACGCCGGCACCATTGGCGATGTGCACACCGTGTACTGCTGGACAGATCGGCCCGTCTGGCCCCAGGGCATTGCCTGGCCCACCACCACGGCCACCCCGCCCGCCGAGCTCGACTGGGACTTGTGGCTGGGCACGGCCCCCAAGCGCGATTATGTGGACCACCTCATTCCCTTCAACTGGCGCGGCTGGTGGCCCTACGGCACGGGGGCCCTCGGCGACATGGGCTGCCACCTGATGGAGGCCCCCTTCCGGGTGCTCGACCTGGAGTACGCCAACGCGGTGCAGGCCAGCGTGGGCAGCGTGTACGTGGACGAGTTTAAGCGCGGCTACTTCCCCGAGAGCTGCCCGCCCAGCAGCCACGTCACGCTCACGTTTCCCAAAACCGCCAAAACCAAGCAGGACATCACCATGCATTGGATGGACGGCGGCATCCAGCCCGAGCGCCCCGACGAGCTGGGCGCCAACGAGCTGTTTGGCGACGGCGGCAACGGCATCCTCTTCATCGGCGACAAGGGCAAGATGATGGCCAGCACCTACGCCGAAAACCCGCGCCTGCTGCCCCTCTCCCGCAACCAGGAGGTGAGCGTGCCCCAGACCCTGGCCCGCGTGCCGGGCCAGGCCAACGGCCACTACGGCCAGTGGGTGGAAGCCTGCCTGGCCGGCGCCGGCAAAACGAAGCTCAGCTCGCCCTTCGCGCTGGCGGGCCCCCTCACCGAGGCCCTGCTGATGGCCAACCTGGCCGTGCGCGGCTACGACCTGCAAAAGCCTAAGGCCGCGGGCCAGGGCTTCGACTACCCCGGCCGCGGTCGCAAGCTGCTCTGGGACAACCAGCAAATGCGCATCACCAACCTCGACGAAGTAAACCAGTTCGTGAAGCGCGATTACCGCACCGGTTGGTAAGCCCGCGGCGCGCCGCGGGGCCCCAGCGCGGGGCGTTTGCGGCGGCCGCCGTATGTTTGCCAGCACTTGGGGGATTAGCTCAGCTGGCTAGAGCGGTTGCTCCGCAAGCAACAGGTCATCGGTTCGACTCCGATATTCTCCACTGAAAAAGCCCCGGCCGGTTGGTCGGGGCTTTTTTGTGAGCGGCGGGCCCGCAGCGCGCTGAATACTAACGATCTATCATTAACGTTGCTTCCCCATGAAGCACTTGTTACTCCTGCCGCTGGCCCTCGCCAGCCTGACTGATGCGGCCGCTCAGAGCGCACCGCCCGCCGTGCTATACCCCCGGCTCAGCAAGACGCTCGATAGCCTGGCCTACGCCGACCAGTGGCCCATGCAGCAGATGTTCAAGCAGCAGCCCGACAGCGCCGGCCGGGACTTGGTAGAAGTTGAAAAGGAGAACTTTGCCCGCCACCAGCCCATCCTGGAAAGAATTGTGCGCCAGTACGGATACCCCGGTTTCCGACAGGTAGGCCCCAAAAGCGCCAACAATTTCTGGCTGCTGGTGCAGCACGCCGACGCGCACCCCGACTTCCAGCGCCAAGTGCTTCACCTGATGCTGCCCGAAGTAAAGCACAAAAACGCGGCCCCTTCCAATTACGCCTACCTCACCGACCGGGTAGCGGTAAACGCGGGCCAACCCGAGGAATACGGCACCCAGGTTGAGTACCAGGGTCCTGGCCTGGGCAAAGCAGTGCCCAAGTCCCTGCGCGACCCCGCCCACGTCAACCAGCGCCGCGCCGCCATCGGCATGGAACCGTTGGAAGAGTACCTGAGCAGCATGACCAAGATGCACGTGGAAATGAATACACCGAAAGTACCAGGCGTCTAATTACGGCCTCACGCACTTGCAGCCCCGGAGGGGCGGCCTGAAATAGGGGCCCAGGCCCGCGCTGGGGGCCCTATTTCTCCACGTAGTAGCGCAGGTTTTCCTTGGTGATGATGTCGAGCGGGAGGTACTTCAGCGGGGGGACTTCCTTTTTGAAAACCAGCTGGTCGGCCAGCGCGAAAACGCCTTGGTAGCCCTGCTCGTGCGGGTTTTGGTTGATGAGGAAATCAATCACGTCCTCGTGGAGGAAGTGGATGTTTTTCTCCAGCAGGTCGTAGCCCACCAGGCGGATGTCCTCGCGGTGGTAGGCTTGCAGGTAGGGCGCAATTTCGTAGGCCTTGGAAGTGCTCACGAAAATGCCGCGCAGGTTCACCGTTTCGTCGTCAAGCAGGCGGTTGAGCTGCCGGGCAAACGACGGGTCGGATGGGTCGGGCAGGTCGATGCTAACCACGGCATCGGGGGCCAGCTGGGGCCCCGGGGCTCCCTCGGCCCGGGCGGCCCGCTGGGCAAAGTAGTCGCGGAAGCCGCGCTCCTTCTGCGTCACGTGCACCGAGTTGGCAATGTCTTCGGCGATGTGCGCGATGAGGTAGGTGCCCGGCTGGGCCTGCCCGAACTGCACCAGCTTGCCCGCCAGAAACCCGCTTTGGTACGAGTCCTGCCCCACGTAGCTCAGCGAGGGCAGCTCGGCGATGTAGGTATTGAAGAGCACGTAGGGAATGCGCTGCGCCTGCCAGCGCTCAAAAAACGCCAGCGACTCGCGGTAGAACAGCGGCGCGACGAGGATGCCGTCGGGCGCGGAGCGCGTGGCCGCCTCGGCCTGCGCCACAAACGAGGCCACCTCCGTCAGCTCGTAGGGGTACATCGTGACGGTGACGCCGTACTGCTTGAGCTCCTTGGCCGCCTTGCCGATGCCGTCCCACGGGGCCTGCCAGTAGGGGTCGATGAGGTGGTCGGGCTGCACCACGGCCAGCTGGTAGGTGCGGTTCGAGCCCAGGGTGCGGGCAATCAGGTTGGGCTCGTAGTCCAGCTCCTGCATCATGAGCAGCACTTTCTGCCGCACTTTTTCCGACACCCGGCCCCGGTTGTGGAGCACCCGATCCACGGTTCCTACCGACACATTGGCCTTGGCGGCAATGTCCTTGATGCGTACCGCAATTTTTTCCATACTCTAACTACTCTCTCTGCACGGCGCGCCAGCTGGTAGACGGCGCCCGGCGCGCGGGTTCGCGCTTACGGGTAAACACCCCAAAGTTATCACGTAACCCCGCGGTAATGCTGCGCTGGGGGCCCTGCCCTACCGCCGCAGTGCCGGGTTAGTCTTACCCGCGGGTGGCAAGCGCTGGCCTAATGACCACGGACTGCCCCTGTGGTTGCCGCGCGTCTATTTTTTCTTCGCTTGGGGGCCTCAGGTGCATGGTGCAGCTTATCACGTCGCGCAAAGTGCCGTGTGTGCGCACACTTCGGACATTTTTTTTTGCGTGTGCGCACACATTTTTTTGTCAAATGCTTGCTTTGCTTGCGCGGCGGACTTAAGTTTGAACCGGACAAACTATTATTTACTACTATTATTCTATTAAGCTGTGCTCGCCCTCGGCTAGTCGGCCCCTATCAAACCCCACGATTATTGCTGCACTAATTCTAGTTTGCCGCTGCGAAAATGGTCCTTGGGGCCCTAATTTCTCACCAGCCGCTCCTTCCTGCTTCGCTTTAAAAATCAGCCATTTTTACGCTCGAAATCCAGCCATGGAAGTACTGAATTACTCGGAAACCACGTTTGAAAAACTGCCGGTCACCGTTTTTGAAACGTCGCAGGAGGGCGCCATTTACGTGGCCCACGAAATTGCCGAGCTGATCCGGGCCAAGCAGGCCAAGGGCAAGCAGGCCGTGCTGGGCCTGGCCACCGGCTCGTCGCCCATTGGCGTGTACCAGGAGCTGGTGCGCTTGCACCGCGAGGAGGGCCTCAGCTTCCAGAACGTGGTCACCTTCAACCTTGACGAGTATTACCCCATGCAGCCCGACGAGCTCCAGAGCTACGTCTACTTCATGCACGAGCAGCTATTCGACCACGTGGACATCCGGCCCGAAAACGTGCACATCCCGGACGGCACGCTGCCCATCGAGCAAGTAAAAGCCTACTGCCAGGCCTACGACAAGCTGATTGAGGCGTGCGGCGGCCTCGACTTGCAGCTGCTCGGCATCGGGCGCACCGGCCACATCGGCTTCAACGAGCCGGGCTCGGCCAGTACCTCGACCACACGCCTGGTAAAGCTTGACCCGCTGACGATTACCGATGCGGCCAAGGACTTCATCAAGGAAGAATACGTGCCGCTCCGGGCCCTCACCATGGGCGTGGGCACCATCACCAAGGCCCGCCAGATCATCCTGCTGGCCTGGGGCGAGGGCAAGGCCAAAATCCTGAAGGAAACGGTGGAGGGCAAGATTTCGGACGCCGTGCCGGCCTCCTTCCTCCAGCAGCACCCCCACACCCGCGTGGTGGTGGACCAGTGGGCCGCCCTGGAACTGACGCGCATCAAAACGCCCTGGCTGGTGGGCATGTGCGCCTGGGACGACGCCCTGATCCGGCGGGCTGTTATCTGGCTGAGCCTCAAGATGCAGAAACCCATCCTCAAGCTCATCGACGAAGACTACAAAGATGGCAGCCTGAGCGACCTGCTCGTAGAATCGGGCAACGCCTACAGCCTCAACATCCGGGTGTTCAACGGCATCCAGCACACCATCACGGGCTGGCCGGGCGGCAAGCCCAACTCGAACGACGACAAGCGGCCCGAGCGGGCCCTGCCGGCCCACAAGCGGGTGCTCATCTTCAGCCCCCACCCCGACGACGACGTGATTTCGATGGGCGGCACGCTGCTGCGCCTCGTGGACCAGGGCCACGACGTGCACGTGGCCTACCAGACCTCGGGCAACATCGCCGTGTTTGACGACGACGCCCGCCGCTTCGCGGACTTTGCCCTGGACTTCGCCGAGAAATCAGACGTGGGCGCCGCCCAGATGCAGCGCGAGCACGCCGAAGTGGTGGATTTCCTCGGCCGCAAAAAGTTGGGCGAGGAAGACAGCCCGCTGGTGCAGGACATCAAGGCCCTGATTCGCAAGGGCGAGGCCGCCGCCGCCTGCCGCTTCTGCGGCGTGCAGGACGCCAACGTGCACTTCATGAACATGCCATTCTACGAAACCGGGCAGGTGAAGAAGAAGCCGCTGGGCGAGGAAGACATCCAGGAGGTGGTGAACATTTTGCAGGAAATCCGGCCCCACCAAATCTTCGCCGCCGGCGATTTGCGCGACCCGCACGGCACGCACAAAGTGTGCCTCGACGCCATTTTTGCCGCCCTCTCGCGCCTCAAGGGCAAAGAAGCCTGGCTCGACGACTGCTACCTGTGGCTGTACCGCGGGGCCTGGCAGGAGTGGGACGTGGAGGACATTGAGATGGCCGTGCCCATCAGCCCCGAGGAGCTGATGCGCAAGCGCCAGGCCATTTTTAAGCACCAGTCGCAGAAGGACAGCGCCGTATTCCCTGGCAACGACAAGCGCGAGTTCTGGCAGCGCTCGGAAGACCGCAACCGCGCCACCGCCGAGCGCTACGACGAGCTCGGCCTGGCCGAGTACGAGGCCATGGAGGCCTTCGTGCGCTACCGGTTTTAGGGCCCCCGGGCCACTGCCGGGGCCCCCGCCCGCGTTCAGGCGCTAGCCGGGGCCCCACCCCGCCCCCGGGCGAACCCTCCCCTATCTTTTCTTGATTATCGCATGAAAGACAGCAAAGCCACCGTCGTTCCGCCCTTGGTCATCATCGGGGCCCTGTTTTTCATCTTTGGGTTCATCACCTGGCTCAACGGCACGCTGATTCCGTTCCTGAAAATTGCCTGCGACCTGACCTACGCGCAGGCATTGCTGGTGACGTTCGCCTTCTACATCGCCTACGTGTTTTTGGCCATCCCCTCGTCGCTGATTTTGCGCCGCACGGGCTTCAAAAACGGCATGGCGCTGGGCTTGGTCGTGATGGCAGCGGGGGCCCTGGTGTTCGTGCCGGCGGCGCAGGCCCGCTCGTTTGGTCTGTTTCTGGCGGGCTTGTTTGTGCAGGGCGCCGGTTTGGCGCTGCTCCAAACCGCCTCCAACCCCTACGCCACCGTGCTGGGGCCCATCGAGAGCGCCGCCAAGCGCATCAGCATCATGGGCATCTGCAACAAGGTGGCCGGGGTGCTGAGTCCGTTCATCATCGGGGCGGTGGTGCTGAAGGGCGCTTCGGAGCTGGAGAGCCAGCTGGCCCGCACCGCGTCGCCGGCCGCCAAAGCCGTGCTGCTCCAGCAGCTGGCCGACCGCGTAATTTTCCCTTACCTCATCATGGCGGGGGCCCTGGTGGTACTCGCTGGCCTGATTAAGATCTCCGGCTTGCCGGAAATTACGACCGAAGAAACCGCACCCACGCCGGCGGCCGGGGCCCCAGCAACCGCCGGAAAGGGCCTTTTCCAGTACCCACACCTGGCCCTGGGCGTGCTGGCACTGTTTTGCTGCGTGGGCGTGGAGGTCATTGCCGGCGACACCATCATCCAGTACGGCCGGGCGCAGGGCATCAGCCTCGACGTGGCCCGGAATTTTACCTCCCTCACGCTGGCGGCCATGCTGGTGGGGTATTTTGTGGGCGTGTGGGCCATTCCGCGCTACGTAACCCAGCAGCGGGCCCTGGCCATTTGCGCCGTGGTGGGGGCCGTGCTCACGGTGGGCATTTTGCTCACGCAGGGCTTCACCTCGGTGCTGCTGGTGGCGCTGCTGGGCCTGGCCAACTCGCTGATGTGGCCGGCCATTTTTCCGCTCAGCATCCGGGGCTTGGGCAGCTACACCGAGCACGGCTCGGCGCTGCTCATCATGGGCATTGGGGGCGGGGCGGTGCTGCCCTACGTGTACGGCAAGCTCAGCGAAGGGCTGGGCTTGCAGCAGGCCTACGTGCTGCTCATTCCCTGCTACTTATACATTTTGTTCTTCGCCCTCAAGGGTCACGCCTACCAACCTAAAACCACGGTAGCCTACGCCGTGCCGGTAGTTTAATTAATTCGTACGGACGCCCCTGTGGTGGGGCCCCGGGCGGGCGCGGCGGGCCCTATTTACCGCAAGCCGCTGGTCACCAAAGCATCTTCTTTACCTTTTTGGCAAGTGGCTTTTAATTAACTCCCGGCAAAATTACTTTCGGCGCTTTGCTTACTGATTAATCAAATTTGACTGATTTGTTAACTAAATAATTAGGTCCTTTTATCGAATTGATTACTTCCCCTGCAAGGCAGAAAATAGCTAACGAAATTCTCTCCCGCGCTCTTTCCCAACCTTTTGCAATTCGATTGACCCTCACCAAAAACCCCTGAATCCATGATGAAAAAAACCTTACACCTAATAGTTTTACTCTTGCTGCTTTGCCGAGGGTATAGCTATGCCCAGGCAACCAAGATTGCGGGCAGAGTAACCGGTTCGGACAGCGCACCCCTCATCGGGGTGAGCATCCAGGTGGGCGGCACCACGCAGGGCACCACCACCGACGTGGACGGCAACTATGCCATCGCGGCCCCGGACAACGCCTCGCTGGTGTTCTCCTACGTGGGCTACTTGCCGCAGACGGTGGCCGTGGGCGGCCGCACGACCATCAACGTGGTGCTGGCCAACGACAACAAGGAGCTGGGCGAAGTCGTGGTGACGGCCCTCGGCATCAAAAAGGACGAGCGCAAGCTGGGCTACTCCGTCACGAAAGTAGACGGGGGCCTGCTCAACGTAGCCCGCGAAACCAACGTGGCCAGCTCGCTGCAAGGCCGCGTGGCGGGCCTGAACGTGGCGGGCGCCAGCGGCGGTCCCGGCTCGTCGGTGCGCCTCAACATTCGCGGGGTTACGTCCTTTTCGGGCACTTCTTCGCCCCTCATCGTCATCAACGGCGTGCCGATGGACAACACCGTGCGGGGCAGCGCCGGCGAATGGGGCGGCTCCGACCTGGGCGACGGCATCAGCAACATCAACCCCGACGACATTGAGAATGTGACGGTGCTTAAAGGCTCGACCGCCTCGGCCCTGTACGGGGCCCGGGCGGCCAACGGCGTGGTGCAGATAACGACCAAGAGCGGCTCGCGCACCAAAACCACGATTGAGTACAACACCAACCTCCAGATGGATCGAGCGGTTGACAACACTGATTTCCAGAGCGAGTACGGCCAGGGCAGCCAGAACCTGCGCCCGACCGACATCGCCTCGGCCATTGTGTCGGGCAACACGGCCTGGGGCCAGCGCCTCGACGGCGCGCCCACCGTCGGCATCGACGGCCAGCAGCACGCCTACTCGAAGGTGAACGGCAACATCAACAACTTCTACCGCACGGCGCCTTCCTGGACCAACACGGTGGCCATTTCGGGTGGCGGCGACAAGGGCACCTACCGCCTGTCGCTGTCGAACCTGGACGGCCAGTCCATCCTGCGCAACAGCGGCCTGACGCGCCGCACGGTCAACTTCAACACGGCTTACGACCTGACCAAGAAGCTGAGCTTCAACCTGACGGCCAGCTACGTCGACCAGAACGATAAGAACCGCGCCCAGCTCAGCGACTCGCCCCTGAACGCCAACAACATCCTGTTCCTGGCGCCCAACATCGACCAGGCCACCCTGAACCCCGGCTTCGACCCGAACAACAACGGCCTGGAAACGGCCTGGAACGTGGATAGCTACGCCACTAACCCCTGGTTTGTGGTGAACCAGTTCGTGAACAACGTGTCGCGCAAGCGCCTCCTCAGCACAATTTCGGGCCGGTACCAGTTCACCGACTACCTCTCCTTCCTGGCGCGCGTGGGCTACGACTACTCCAGCGACCGCCGCTTCGGCGTGACGCCCTACGGTACGCTGTACTCGAACGCCGGCGAGGGGGGCCTGGACAACCTGACGTTGGGCAGCCGCCTGGAAATGAACTCCGACGCCCTCCTGTCGTTCAACAAGCAGCTCAACCCAGACTTCTCCATCAGCGCCAGCCTGGGGGCCAACTACCGCCGCAACACGTTTGAGAGCAGCCGCTTGTACGGGGGCAACTTCATTGTGCCCTACCTGTACACGCCCACCAACCTGCGCACCCGCAACCTGGAGTACCAGTCGACGGAGCTCATCACACCCTCGGCCTACTACACCGCCGACTTCACGTACAAGTTCCTGACCCTGAGCACGACCGGCCGCTACGACCGGTTTTCCACGCTTCCTAACGGCAACCGCAGCATCTTCACGCCGTCGGTGGCGGGCAGCTTCATCTTCTCGGACCTGCTCGACTCGCCGGCCCTGAGCTACGGCAAGCTGCGCGCCTCCTACGCCAAAACCAGCGGCGAGGCCGCCAACCCCTACCTCACGTCGCAGTACTACAACATCGGCAACCCCATCAATGGCGTGCCGCGCGCTTCGTACAGCTCAACGCTGCCCAACGCCAACCTGCGGCCTTACAACCTGCGCGAATTTGAAATCGGCACGGAGCTGAAGTTCCTCAACAACCGCATCGGGGTGGACCTGGCCTACTTCAACCGCAAAACCAGCGGCGAGATTGTGAACGCGGCCCTCTCGGTAGCGACGGGCTACGAGGGCACGACGGTGAACCTGGGCTCGACCCTGAACCGCGGCATCGAGCTCGCCCTGACGGTGGTGCCCGTGAAGCGCGGCGTGTTCACCTGGACCTCGTCGTTCAACTTCACCAAGCTGCACAACGAAGTGCTGGATATTGACGGCGGCGCCAACAACCCGCTGCAAACCGGCACCTACCGCCCCATGAACGGCAACATCGGCATCGTGAAGGGCCTCGCCATTTCCCAAGTGCGGGCCTACGACTACAAGCGCGATGCCAGCGGCAACGTGATTGTGGGCGCCGACGGCATTCCGCTGCGCGGCGACCTGAAGCCGATGGGCTCGGGCATCGCCAACCTGTACGGCGGCTGGAACAACGATTTCACCTTCGGCAACTTCAACTTGTCGGCGCTAATTGACTACAAGTTCAACAACAAGATTCTGTCGGCCACCGAGTACTATTCTTACACCCGCGGCCTCAACAAGGCCACGCTCACCGGCCGCGAAACCGGCGTAGTAGCAGTTGGCGTTACGGAGAGCGGCGCCGTCAACACCGTATCGGTACCGGCCTACACCTACTACCCCACGCTGGCGGCCAACGTGTCGGCCCTGTCGGTGCTCGACGGTAGCTTCATCAAGTTCCGCCAGCTTGCCTTCGGTTACACCTTCAACCAGAAGCTGCTGGCACGCACGCCATTGCAGTCCGTTACCCTGTCGCTGGTGGGCCGCAACCTGTTCACCATCCTGAAGCACACCGACAACATCGACCCCGAAAACACCATCTCGCCCCTGGTGTCCTACGCCGGGGTAGAGGGCGGCTCGCTGCCCTTTGCCCGCACGTACGGCGCTACCCTCAATGTCAAATTCAAATAAGCCAGCACGATGAGAAAGACAATTATTTATGCGGCTTTAACGACCGTTCTGTTCAGCACGTCCTGTTCGGAAAAGTACCTGGACGAGGTAAACACCAACCCCAACGCCGCCTCGGCTGCCAACCTCAACCCCAACTACCTGCTCACCGATGGCCAGGTGACGTTTGCCAACGCGGGCTACGCCCAGCTGTTGTACCCGGCTACTGCCATTCAGGGGCTGGCCAGCACGTTCAACTACTACGGCAACGGCGACAAGTACACCAACTCGGGCGGCTTCACCGGCTACCAGGGCCTCATCTTCGGCCAGGGCTACACGGCGCTCAGCCGCTTGCAGCAGGCCATCGACGTGGCCAACGCCCAGAGCGCGACGCGCTTTGTGAACGTGATTGCCATCAGCAATATCATGAAAGTCATGATATTCCAGCGCATCACCGATACCTACGGCGACATCCCGTACTCGCAGGCGTTGCAGGCGGGGCAGGGCATCAACACGCCGCAGTACGACAAGCAGGAGGATATTTATCCGGCCCTGCTCACGCAGCTCGATGCTGCCATCGCCAGCCTCAGCACTACGGGCCCCACGGCCTCGGGCGACCTGGTGTACGGCGGCGACGTGACCAAGTGGAAAAAGCTGGGCTACTCGCTGATGGTGCGCGTGGCCATGCGCATGACCAAGGCGAACCCCACCCTGGCCAAAACCTACGCCGAGAAAGCCGCCGCCGGCGGCACCATGGCCAGCTACGCCGACAATGCCTTCGTGCGCGGCGACATTGCCTTCGGCGACACCCAAAACGCCACGACCAACGCCCTGCTCACCACCGACGACTTTCGGGAAGTGAAGTGGAGCAAGACCCTGATTGACTACCTGCGCACCACCAACGACCCCCGCCTGGGGGCCATTGCCGAAGTGCCGCAGGCCGGCGCCCTCAACAACGCCAACCAGGCGCTGCCGGGCGACAACACGCCGGCGCTCCAGCGGGGCCTGCCCAACGGCTACGACCTGACGGGCGGCTCGCTTGACATTCGCAAGCGCAGCGACTACCCCGGCGCCACGGGCTCGGGCGCCGACGTGGCCCCGCTCGGCGGCTACTCGCGGCCGCGCCTGGCCGTGTACATTCAGCGCGCCGCGCCCAACTTCTTGCTGACCTACGCCGAAACCGAGCTCTTGCTGGCCGAAGCCGCCAGCCGCGGTTGGAGCGTGGGCGCCAACGCCGCTACGCACTACGCCAACGGCGTGGGTGGCGCCATGCTGTCGCTGTCGCAGATTAACGCGGCGGCCACCATCAGCCAGGCTACCGTCGACGCCTACGTACTGGCCAACCCCCTGGGTGCTACCCCGCTCAAGCAAATTAACGAGCAGTACTGGCTGGAGGCCACCACCACCTTCGACTTCATCGAGGCCTGGAACAACTGGCGCCGCTCGGGCTACCCCGCCCTGACGCCCGTGGTGTACCCCGGCAACGTGACCAACGGCACCATTCCGCGCCGCCTGATCTACCCGGTTACGGAAGTATCGAACAACCCCACCGGCTACGCCTCAGGCGTGGCCAGCCTCACCGGCGGCGACCTGCTGACCTCGCGCGTGTGGTGGGATAAATAATTAATTAAATCAGTAAATAATGGGGGCTTCACACCAAACAGGCTTGGGGTGAAGCCCTTTTTTTGACCGGACGTTCAACCCCACCCAACGCCCCTTCTCCCGGCCTCCGCTGCGCACCAAGCAGGCCGGAGAAGGGGCCCCGGTGGAGGACGATACAAACCACGCACAACCCTTCCTGCACTTCATCGCCACCGCTGCGCTGGGGCCCTAAAAATCAAGTTTTGCTGTACTATGCTGTGCAGCTAATAGGAACTAAGGGGGCCCCGGGCGGGTGTTGTATATTTTAGCCTGTAAAGCCTTTTTTACGGTCTTAATCTATTAATTTCTTGAGCGCCCTCATCACCAATTTATTTGCGCACGTGCGCCAGCTGCGCGCTGGCTACCGGCTGGTGCTCACGCTCCTGGGCCTGGGCAGCGCGCTGAGCAGCCAGGCGCAGCAGCCGTTGTTTAGCCTGCTCAATGCGCAGGAAACGGGCATTGCGTTTAATAATGCCGTGAGCGAAAACGAGGCGCTCAATATTCTATCCTACGAGTATTTTTATAATGGCGGCGGCGTAGCGGTTGGCGACGTTAACAACGACGGCTTGCCGGACCTGATGTTTACCGGCAACATGCGGCCCAACAAGCTGTACCTCAACCTAGGGGGCTGCAAGTTTAAGGACGTTACCGACCAGGCCAGCCCGGCGCTGGGCGGGCGCAAAGACGGCTGGAAAACCGGCGTCACGATGGCCGACGTCAACGGCGACGGCCTGCTGGATATCTACATCTGCTACTCCGGCAAAAAGGCCGACGACGTGCGCCGCAATCAATTATTCATCAACCAGGGCGGTGCCAAATTCAAGGAGGAGGCCAGCCAATATGGCCTCGATGACCCCGGTTACAGCACGCAGGCCGCCTTTTTCGATTATGACAACGACGGCGACCTAGACATGTTTTTGCTCAATCATAACATTAAAAAGATTGACAACATGGAATTTGCCCGCTACAAGGGCGAAGTAGATGCGCTGGCTGGCAATAAATTATTCAAGAACGAAGGCGGCCATTTCACCGACGTTTCCAAAGCCGCCGGCATTGTGCAAAGTCCGCTCACGTTTGGACTGGGCATTGCCGTGGCCGATATTAATAAGGATGGCTGGCAGGACGTGTACGTCACCAACGACTACAACGAGCCCGATTACTTATACCTGAATAATAAGAACGGCACGTTTACCAACCAAGCCCAGCAAATGCTGCGGCACCATTCCCACTTTTCGATGGGCGTGGACATTGCAGATTTCAACAACGATGCGCAGCCGGACATTTTCACCCTCGACATGCTGCCGGCGGATAACCATCGCCAAAAATCGCTGCAATTAGAGGAAAACTACGAGGTATTTGAGTTGATGCAGCAGCAGGGATTATACCCGCAGTACATGCGCAACATGCTGCACCTCAACAACGGCGACGGCACCTTTAGCGAGATTGGGCAGCTGGCGGGCGTGTCGAAAACCGACTGGAGCTGGTGCCCTTTAATTGCCGATTTCGACAACGACGGCTACAAGGACATCTACATCAGCAACGGCTACCTGCGCGATTACACCAACAAGGATTTTTTGCGCTACTGGGGCGATTACAAGATTAAAAAAGCAATGGCGCGGGAGCCGTTTCTGCTGATGGATTTGGTGACGGCCATGCCCGCCACGGCGGTGCCCGACTACATTTTCCGCAACGAGCACAACCTGACGTTTTCCAACAAGCAGCAGGAATGGGGCCTGAACCAAGCCAACATGTCGAACGGCGCCATTTATGCCGACCTGGACAACGACGGCGATTTGGATTTGGTCGTGAATACCCTCAACCAGCCGGCCAGCATTTACCGCAACCACAGCACCGACGCGCACCACACAAATTACCTGGCCCTAAAGCTGAAGGGCCCCGGCCCGAACACCCAGGCGGTGGGGGCCAAGGCCTACGTGTACACGCCCGGCCAGGTGCAGTACCAGGAAGTAAACCCCAACCGGGGCTACCTGTCGTGCGTGTCCACGGTCCTAAATTTTGGCCTGGGGCCCCACCAGCGGGCCGACTCGGTGCGCATCGTCTGGCCCAACCAAACCACGCAGCTGCTCACCAACGTGAAGGCCAACCAGCTGCTCCAATTGACCGGCCAGCCCAAGGACCGGCCGGTGGCCCCAGTTGCCAAGGTCACTAAAACGATGTTTAAGCCCGCCGCGCCGCTGTTTGCCTTTCAGCCGGAGGAAGTGACGCTGAACGACTTCAAGCGCCAGCTGCTCATGCTGTTCATGTACTCCAAAACGGCGCCAGTAATGGTGAAAGCCGACGTGAACAAGGACGGCCGGGAGGACCTGTTTGTGAGCGGCGCGAAGGACGAAGTGGGCCGGCTGTACTTACAGCAGCTGGGCGGCAAGTTTATCGAAGCGCCCCTGGGCCGCGCTACCCCCCGGCCGGCCGGCACCGTGGCGGCGGCCGCTTTCTTCGACGCCAACGGCGATGGGGCCCCCGACCTGTACCTGGCCAAAGGCGGCTACGCGCTGTACGAAGCCGGGCAGGACGAATTGCAGGACGAGCTGTACCTCAACGATGGCAAAGGCCACTTGAGCCTGGCCCCTACCGGCCTCCCCTCCCTCACTGCCGGCAGCAAAAGCTGCGTGCGGGCCGCCGATGCCGACAACGACGGCGATTTGGATCTTTTCGTGGGCGGGCGCGTCATTCCGGGCCGCTACCCGCTGGCTCCGCCCAGCTACCTGTTGCTCAACAATGGCAAGGGCACATTTACGGCCGCCGAGGTGCCATTTGCCCACGCCGGCATGGTGACGGATGCGCAGTGGGTGGACCTGAACCACGACGGCCGCCAGGACTTGGTGCTGTGCGGCGAGATGATGCCGCTGACCGTGTGGACCAACACCCCGCAAGGCTTTAAGGACCAGACCACCGACTACTTCGCCACGCCCCAAACCGGCCTCTGGTTCAGCCTGCACATGGCCGACGTGAACGCCGATGGGCAGCCCGACCTGGTGGCCGGCAACCTCGGCCTGAACAGCCCCCTGCGGGCCACCGCCCAGGAGCCGGCGGCGTTGTACTACGCCGACTTTGACGGCAACGGCTCCATCGATCCGTTTTTCAACTTCTACGTGGATGGCACCAGCTACCCCTTCGTGAGCCGTGACGAGCTGAACGACCTGATTTACCCCATGCGCCGCCGCTTCACCTCCTACAAAGCCTACGCCGACGCTAAAATGGCGGATATTTTCCCCGGCGATGAGCTGAGCAAGGCCAGCAAGCTGGAAGCCACCGAGCTGCGCACCATGCTCTACCTCAACAACAAAGGTAAACTCACGGCCGCGGAACTACCGGTGGAAGCGCAGTTTTCCGTCGTGACCCAGGTTACGAGTGGCGACTACAACCACGACGGCCACCCCGACCTGCTACTGCTCGGTAACCACACCGATAACCGCCTGAAAATGGGCAGTATCGATGCCGGCTACGGCTGCCTGTTGCAAGGCGATGGCCGGGGCCACTTTACTTATGTGAAGCAGCCGGTGGCCGGCATTTGCGTGGTTGGCGACGTGAAATCGGCGAGCGAGATCACGGTGGATAAGCAGCCCTACTTGGTGGTGGGCGTCAGCAACGGGCCCGTACAGTTTTATAAAGAATAATGAGGAGGCTCAAAATTATGCTGGCCGCGCTGGTGGCTGGGCCGCTGACTTACAACCCGGTAGCGGCCAGGGGGCCCCAGCAGGCCCAGCCGCTTGATCCCAGCAAGGCGCTCGATGCCATCAACATGACGATGGTGCACGATGTCATCAGCCCGCCGGCCGCGGCGCGCTACTACGCCTATAGCATGCTGGGGGCCTACAGCATTGTGGCGGCCCACAACAAAAGCCTGCCCCCAGCGCAGCATTTGGTAAAAGGCTTCACCACCAACCTGCGGCTGGATACCGTGAAGGCGGCCTACGACTACCAGGTGGCTGCCTACTACAGCATGCTCGAAACGTCCCGCCGGCTGCTGCCCTCGGGCGAAGACCTGGCCGAGGAAGAAGCCAGCTTTTTGCAGGGACTGGCCAAGCAGGGCATGAAGCCCGGGGTGCTGAGCCAGTCGGTACGAGTAGGCAAGCTGGCGGCGGCAGCCGTAGTTAATTTCTCTAAATCAGACCATTATGCGCAGCTGAGCACGCTCAAGCGCTACACGCCGGTGCGCGCCGAAGGCAGCTGGTACCCCACGCCCCCCGCCTACCTGGAGGCCGTGGAGCCCAACTGGGTAACGATTCGCCCGCTGGTTATCGACGCGGCTAGCGGGTTTCGGCCGGCGCTGCCCTGCGCCTTCAGCAAGGACACGGCCTCGGCCTTTTACCACCAGGTGCAAGCCGTGTACAAAGCCGGCAAGCAGCTGACGAGCGACCAGATCCAGATTGCCCAGTTCTGGGATTGCAACCCGTTTGCCGTCAGCACGGCGGGGCACATGGCCATTGGCTTCAAGAAAATCAGCCCCGGCGGGCACTGGATGAACATTGCCGCCCTGGTGGCGAAGCAGCAGAAAGTGGGGTTCGACAAAACCGCCTACGTACTTCTTGCAGAGGGCATTACGCTGATGGATGCCTTCATCAGCACCTGGGACGCCAAGTACCTGACCAACCGCATTCGTCCCGAAACCTACATCAACAAATACGTGGATGTGAAGTGGCAGCCCTTTTTGCAAACGCCGCCCTTTCCGGAATATACCAGCGGGCACGCCGTGATTTCCAACGCCTCGGCCGAGGTGCTCACCTACCTGCTGGGCGATAAAATCGCCTACGTCGACGACACCGAAATCCCGTTTGGCAGCGGCGAGCGGCCCTTCACCTCGTTCCGGCAAGCGGCGGCGGAGGCGTCCATCTCCCGCTTCTACGGCGGCATTCATTACCTGGACAGCGTGACCGACGGCAACGTGCAGGGGCAAAAAATCGGGCGCTACATCATTGCCAAAATACTGGCCAACAACCCCAAACACTTAACTAAGAAATAGCCTGTGTTCATGAAAAAAGTGACCCTCGCCCTTGCCTTGCTCGCCGCAGCCAGCGCCCTGCCGGCCCGGGCTCAGCAGCAGGGCATCCACCAGCAGTCGACGGAGTACGAAGCGCCCACCGACCCGCTGGTGCAGCAGAAGCTGGACCACTGGCAGGACCAGAAATTCGGGCTGATTTTGCACTGGGGCCTGTACGCCGTGCCAGGCATCATCGAGTCGTGGACCATCTGCTCGGAAGACTGGATTGAGCGCGACAGCACCGTGGCGTACGAGGATTACAAAAAGCACTACTGGGACTACAGCAAGCAGTTCAACCCCACCCAGTTCAACCCCGAGCAGTGGGCCAGCGTGGCAAAAAAAGCGGGCATGCGCTACCTGGTGTTCACCACCAAGCACCACGACGGCTTCAACATGTTCGACACCAAGGAGTCGGATTTTAAGATCAGCAACGGGCCGTTCAAAGACAACCCGCGGGCCGACGTTGCCAAGTACGTGTTCGACGCTTTCCGCAAGCAAGGCTTTATGATCGGGGCCTATTTCTCGAAGCCCGACTGGCACTCGCAGGATTTCTGGTGGTCGAAATACGCCACCCCCAACCGCAACGTCAACTACGACATCAAGAAGTACCCGTGGCGCTGGAAAAAGTACCAGGACTTCACCTACAACCAGATCGGGGAGCTGATGCACAACTACGGGAGCGTGGACATTCTGTGGCTCGACGGCGGCTGGGTGCGGCCCAAGGAAACCGTGAACGCGGAAGTGCGCTCGTGGGGGGCCCCATCCCAGAGTTCAGCCAGGACGTGAACATGCCCCGCATTGCGGCCATGGCGCGCCAGGCCCAGCCCGGCCTGCTGATGGTGGACCGCACCGTGCACGGCCCCTATGAGAACTACCAGACGCCCGAGCAAAAGGTACCCGAGGGCAAAATCGACAACCCCTGGGAGAGCTGCCTCACACTGGCCAACAACTGGGGCTACGTGCCCAACGACGTGTACAAGTCGCCCACCAAAATCATCCACACGCTGGTGGAGGTGGTGGCCAAGGGCGGCAGCCTGCTGCTGGGCGTGGGCCCCCGGCCCGACGGCACCCTCGACAACGAAGCCGTGAGCCGCCTGGCGGCCATTGGCAAGTGGCTGGATGTGAACGGGGCGGCTATTTACAGCACCCGGGCCACGGCGCGCTTCCAGGACGGCACCACCTACTTCACGCAGGGCAAAACCGGCACCCGCTACGCCATTGCCTGCCTGCCCGAAGGCCAGCCCGCCCCCGCCACCGTGGCCTGGACCGGCAACGTGCCCCGCAAAGGCAGCGCCGTGAAGCTGCTCCAAACCGGCAAAACCGTGAAGTGGACCGCCACCGGCGACAAAGTGACGCTGACCCTGCCCGCTACGCTGGCCAAGCAGGCCGGGGCGTACCCGGCGCTGGCTTTCGCCTTCGTGGCCAAGTAGGCTTTTTTATAAAACTGACTCCCTGCATGTTACATTCAACGCTTACCCGGGGCTTGCTGGCCTTGGGCCTGCTGCTGGCGGGGCCCCGGGGCCCAGGCCGAGCAAAAGCACACGTTTGAAATCAGGGACGGGCAGTTTCGCTACGATGGCCAGCCCACCCAGATTCACGCCGGCGAAATGCACTACGCCCGCGTGCCCCAGCAATATTGGCGGCACCGGCTCCGGATGCTCAAGGCCATGGGCCTCAACACGGTAGCCACCTACGTGTTCTGGAACTACCACCACCCCGCGCCCGGCGTGTGGGACTTCAAAACGGGCAGCCACAACCTGGCCGAGTTCCTGAAAACGGCCCAGGAAGAGGGCCTGTTCGTGATTCTGCGGCCGGGGCCCTACGCCTGCGCCGAGTGGGAGTTTGGCGGCTACCCGTGGTGGTTGCAGCAGAATAAGAACCTGGTTATCAGAGCCAATAACCAGCCGTTTTTGGATTCGTGCCGCGGGTATCTGCGCCGGCTGGCCGGCCAGGTGAAGGGCTACCAGGTGAGCCAGGGCGGGCCGATCATCATGACCCAGGTGGAGAACGAGTTTGGCTCGTACGTGTCGCAACGGCCCGATATCCCGCTGGCCGAGCACCGCCAGTACAACGCGGCCATTAAGCAGAGCTTGGTGGACGCGGGCTTCGAAGGGCCGTTTTTCACCTCCGACGGGGCTATGCTGTTTGAGGGCGGGGCGCTGCCGGGCGTGCTGCCCACTGCCAACGGCGAGGGCAACGTGGACAACCTGAAAAAGGCGGTTAACCAGTACCATGGCAACCAGGGGCCCTACATGGTGGCCGAGTTTTACCCCGGCTGGCTCGACCACTGGGGCGAGCCCTTCACCCGCATCAGCCCCGAGCAGACCACCAAACAGGCCGAAACCTACCTCAAAAACGGGGTGAACTTCAATATGTACATGGCCCACGGCGGCACCAACTTCGGCTTCACGGCGGGCGCGAACTATAACGAAGAGCACGAGATTCAGCCCGATATCACGAGCTACGACTACAATGCGCCCATCAGCGAGGCGGGGTGGGCCACGCCCAAGTACACCGCCCTGCGCGAGGTGCTGACGCGCTACGTGAAGTACCCCGTGCCGGCGGTGCCGGCCCCGCTGCCGGTTAGGGCCCTGCCGCCCATTGCGCTCAGCAAAGCCGTGGATTTGTTCGACCTGAAGAAGGACATTAAGCCCGTGACCAACGACGCGCCGCTCTCATTCGAAGCGCTGGGCCAGGGCCACGGCTACGTGCTGTACAGCAAGCGCTTCACGCAGCCCACGCAGGGCAAATTGCAGGTGAAGGGCCTGCGCGACTACGCCACGGTGTACGTGAACGGCAAGCGGGTGGGCGAGCTGAACCGGCAGCAAACCCAGTACGGGCTGGACGTGCAGATTCCCTTCAACGGCACCCTGGAGCTGCTGGTGGAGAACATGGGGCGCATCAACTACGGCGCTGACATTGTGCACAATACCAAGGGCATTATCTCCCCGGTCATCATCAACGGCTTCGAGATTACCGGCGATTGGAGCATGTACAAGCTGCCCTTCGAGCAGGTGCCCGATCTGGCCAAGTACACCGCCAAAAACAAGGTGGGCAAGCCCACTTTGTACACCGCCGCCTTTACGGTAACGCAGCCCGCCGACGTGTTCCTCGACATGCGCGGCTGGGGCAAGGGCATCGTGTTCGTGAACGGCCACCACCTGGGGCGCTACTGGAAAGTGGGGCCTCAGCAAACCCTGTACCTACCCGGCTGCTGGCTGAATAAAGGCCAAAACGAAGTCGTGATTCTGGAGCAGCAGAACGACGTGCTGCACACGGAGCTGAAGACGGCGGATAAGCCGATTTTAGAGGACTTGCAGTAGGTTTTACTCGCTTGCTGGCCTTGGCAAGGCAACTGATTGATAATTGATCTGATTCTTTTCCCATGACAAAATACCTCGCGCTCGGGCTGGGCCTGTTCAGCGCCACCGCCCTGGCACAACCCACCGGCCCGCCGCTCTACAAAAACGCCCGGGCCCCCACCGAGACCCGGGTGCAGGACCTGCTGGGCCGGATGACACGGGAGGAGAAAGTGGGCCAGCTCTCGACCCTGCTTGGGTGGAAAATGTACGACAAGCAGGGGCCCCGGGTGGCCGTCAGCGCGGCGTACCGCAAGGCCGTAGACGAGCGCCACATCGGCATGCTGTGGGCCACGCTGCGCGCCGACCCGTGGACCCAGAAAACGCTCCTCACCGGCCTGAACCCGACCTTGGCGGCGGAGGCCACCAACGCCCTGCAGAAGTACGCCCGGGAGCACACGCGGCTGGGCATTCCGCTGCTGCTGGCCGAGGAGTGCCCGCACGGCCACATGGCAATCGGCACCACGGTATTCCCCACCTCCATCGGTCAAAGCAGCACCTGGGACCCCGCCCTGATCGAGCAAATGGCCGGCGCCATTGCCGCCGAGGCCCGCGCCCAGGGGGCCCACGTGGGCTACGGCCCGGTGCTGGACCTGGCCCGCGAACCGCGCTGGTCGCGGGTGGAGGAAACCTACGGCGAAGACCCCGTGCTGAACAGCGCGATGGGCGTGGCGATGGTGCGCGGCTTCCAGGGCCCCAACCCAGGTCCGGTAAGCGGGCCCCACATCATCTCCACGCTCAAGCACTTCACGGCCTACGGCGTGCCCGAGGGCGGCCACAACGGGGGCAGCATCAGCACGGGGCCCCGCGAGCTGTACCAGAGCTTTTTACCGCCGTTCCGAGCCGCCGTGAAGGCGGGGGCCCTGTCGGTGATGACGGCCTATAACTCCGTGGATGGCGTGCCGTGCTCAGCCAACGAGTTCTTGCTGACGGACTTGCTGCGCAAGCAGTGGGGCTTCCAGGGCTTCACGGTGTCGGATTTGGGCAGTATTTCGGGGCTAGTGGGCGGGCACCGCGTGGCGGCCACCCCGGCGGCGGCGGCGGCGCTGGCCATCAACGCCGGCCTCGACACCGACCTAAGCGGCTACGGCTACGACAAAGACCTGCTGGCAGCTGTGGCCGACGGGTCGGTGTCGGGCGCGGTGCTGGACCGGGCCGTGGGCCGGCTGCTGCGCCAAAAGTTTGAAATGGGCCTGTTTGAAAACCCATACGTGGTGGTAAAAAACGCGGCCAAGCAGGTCCGCACCCCCGCCCACGTGCAGCTGGCGCGCCGCGTGGCGCAGGAATCAGTGGTGCTGCTGAAGAACGAGCGCGACCTGCTACCGCTCAGCAAAACCCTGAAAACCATTGCCGTTATCGGCCCGAACGCCGACAACATTTACAACCAGCTCGGCGACTACACCGCGCCCCAGCCCGACGACAACATCGTGACGGTGCTGGAAGGCATCCGGACCAAGGTAGCGGCCACAACGAAAGTGACGTACGTGAAGGGCTGCGCCATCCGCGACACCACGAGCGCCGATATTGCCGGGGCGGTGGCGGCGGCCCGGGGGGCCCAGGTGGCGGTGGTGGTGGTGGGCGGCTCCAGCGCCCGCGACTTCAAAACCGAGTACCAAAGCACCGGCGCGGCCACCGTGACGGCCGCCGCGGGGGGCCAGGTCGTCAGCGACATGGAGAGCGGCGAGGGGTTCGACCGGGCCACGCTGGATTTGCTGGGCAAGCAGCTCCAGCTGGTGCAGGCCGTGGTGGCCACCGGCACGCCAACGGTAGTGGTGCTCATCAAGGGCCGCCCGCTGAACCTGAACTGGTTGGCCGCCCACGTGCCCGCCGTGCTCGATGCCTGGTACCCGGGCCAGGAAGGAGGCAACGCCGTGGCCGACGTGCTGTTTGGCGACGTGAACCCCGCCGGCCGCCTGCCCATTTCGGTGCCCAAAAGCGTGGGCCAGCTGCCCATCTACTACAACTACAAAACCCCGGCCCGGCACGACTACGTGGAAATGGACGCCAAGCCGCTCTACGCCTTCGGCTACGGGCTGAGCTACGCCAAGTTCGTCTACGCCGACCTGCGCACCGCCGTGGTGGAAAGCGCCGGCACCGTGCAGGTGAAGGTCAGCTTCAAGGTGAAAAACACCAGCGCCCGCGCCGGCGACGAGGTGGCTCAGCTCTACCTCCGCGATAACGTGAGTTCCGTGGTGACGCCCGCCAAGCAGCTCAAGAAATTCCAGCGCTTCGCCCTAAAAGCCGGCGAGGAAAAAACGGTCGAATTCACCCTGGGCCCCGACGACCTGATGCTGCTGGGGCCCCAAATGCAGTGGGTGGTGGAGCCGGGGGCTTTCACCGCAATGGTGGGCGCCGCCTCGGACGATATCCGGCTGGAGCAGCAGTTCACGCTCCGCAACGGCCTTAATCTGCCCGTCGGCCAGTAATTAATTAAATAGGTTTTAATCTCCTATTTAAATAGGAACTGTCATACCGAATGGGAACTGTCATGCTGACGAAGGAAGCATCTTTTCACCGCTGCACGAACCGTATCTACCCTGATAAGATGCTTCCTTCGTCAGCATGACAGTTCCCATTTAAACAGGTTTAAGCATCAATAAGAACGTCATGCAGAACGCAACGAAGCATGACGTTCTTAACTAATAATTACCCCCCTGGGGCCCCTACCAATGACCTACCGACTTCCGCTCTGCTTCCTTTTTTTACTATTGCTCCGTTTGCCGCTGTGGGCCCAAACCCAGCGCGAGCTGAACACGGGCTGGCAGTGCCTGCCGGCGGCGAAGGCCGGGGCCGATGGGCTAGTGCTTTCGCAGCCCTCGCACGCGCTGGTGGGGTGGGCCCCGGCGGTGGTGCCGGGCACCGTGCTGACCACCCAACTCGTTAACAAGCAGGTAGCTGACCCATTTTATGGGATGAACAATAAGTACATTCCGGACATTTACAATATCGGTCGCGACTACTACACCTACTGGTTCGTACAGGACTTTACGGAGGCGCCAGCGGCCGGCCAGGAGCAGGTTTGGCTGCACTTGCGGGGCGTGAATTACAGCTGCGACGTGTTCCTGAACGGGCAGAAAATTAATAAGCAGACGCACCACGGCATGTTCCTGCGCCAGCAGTACAACGTGACGCCCTACCTGGCCCGCGACGGGAAGAACCGCCTAGCCATCATCGTATTTCCGGCCGACCCGGTGGGCAACCCCAACGGCGGCCAGGGCGGCGACGGCCGCATTGCCAAGAGCGTGGCCACCCAGTACACGGCCGGCTGGGACTGGATCCAGCCCATCCGCGACCGCAACACGGGCATCTGGGACAAGGTGGTGCTGGAGCGCACCGGGGCCGTCAACCTGAAAAACCCGCACGTGGTGACCCGCGTGCCCGGGGTGCGGCTGCCCGAGGGGCCCCAGGCCCCGGCCACGGTGCAGGTATCGGCCGAGCTGGAAAACCCCACGGCCAAGGCCATTGCGGGGGCCCTCACCTACACCCTCGACGGCCACACGGTATCGCAGGCGGTGCGCATTCCGGCGCAGTCCACGCAGGTGGTCACCCTCAAAGATTTGAGCTTGCCCAACCCCAAGCTGTGGTGGCCCAACGGCTACGGGGCCCAGCCGCTGTACCAGCTGAAAATGCAGTTCCTCGTCGGCAAAACCGTGTCGGACGTGGAAACTGTGGCGGTGGGCGTGCGCGAAATTCAGACCCAGTGGAATCCCAAAACCCAGAGCCGGCAGGTGCTGGTGAACGGCCAGAAGGTATTCATCAAGGGCGGCAACTGGATTATTTCGGACGCCATGCTGCGCTTTACCGACGCGCGCTACGACGCCGAAATCCGGTTCCACCGCGACATGAACCTGAACCTGATTCGCATTTGGGGTGGGGCCCTGGTGGAGCGGCCCGAGTTTTACGCGGCCTGCGACAAGTACGGTATGCTCGTTATTCAGGACTTTTGGGTGTCGGGCGATGCCAACGGCCGCTGGCTCGACCCCCAAAAGGCCGATGACCAGTGGACGCGCCGCCGCTACCCCGACGACCACCGGCTATTTATTAATTCGGCAGCCGACCAGGTGAAGATGGTGCGCAACCACGCCTCGCTGGCCATGTGGTGCGGCGGCAACGAAATCACCCCCCCGAAGGACATCTTCGATGCCCTGGCCGATTCCATCCTGCCCCGGCTGGACGGCACGCGCTGGCTCATCCCGTATTCCAACTCTGATAGCCTGTCGTACAACCAGTTGGGTGGTAACGGCGACGGGCCCTACGGCATCCAGGACCCGCGCAGCTTCTGGGCCGTGCGCACGTACCCGTTCAACTCCGAAGTGGGCTCGGTGGGCGTAGGCGACTACGAATCGCTGGAGCGCTTCATCCCGAAGGCCAACCTAGTGGCGCCCCAGTACCTGGGCCCCAACAGCAAAAACGCCGAGAAAGCCGATTCCGTCTGGACCTACCACACCTACACCGGCGTGGGCTACAACCAGTACCTGCAACCCTACGGGGCCCCCAAGAACGTCCGGGATTTCGCCCTCAAGGCGCAGCTCGTGAACTACGACCAGTACCGGGCCCTGATGGAAGGCTTCAGCGCCCACATGTGGGAGTGGTACACGGGCACCATCATCTGGAAGACGCAAAACCCCTGGACGTCGATGCGCGGCCAGATGTACGACTACTACCTCGACCCCAACGCCTGCCTCTACGGCCTGCGCAGCGGCGCCGCCCCGCTGCACCCCATGTATAACCCCGTGGACAGCCTGGTGATGGTCGTCAACAACTCGTTTGCCGTGCAGCGCGACCTGATGCTGGTGGTGGACGCCTACGACCTGGCCGGCAAGAAAACCAACATCACGCAGGTCATCGTGGAGATTAATCCGTCGATGGCCAAGCGCATCCTGCCCATCGGCCCGGTGGTGAAGAAAATGGCCAAGGACAAGGGCATGTTCCTCTCCATTCAGCTGTTGAACCTAAATAAGCAGGTCGTGAGCAGCAATTTCTACTGGCTGGCCGATGCGAAGGGCGAATATTCGGGCCTGAAAACCATGGCCAAAACCACCGTGAAAGTGACCGCCAAGCAGCTGGCCAAGGATAAAATAGCCGTGACGCTGGCCAACCCGGCCAACGCCCCGGTGGCCTTTTTCAACCGCCTCGCCCTGGTGAACCCCGCCACCCAGCAGCGCCTACTGCCTGTGTTTTACAGCGACAACTACGTGTCGGTAATGCCCGGCGAAAGCACCACCGTGGTGATGGATTACACCCCCGGGGGCCCCACGCCCCTGGTCTCGGTAGAAGGCTGGAACGTGGAGAAACAACTGCTGCCCGTGGGGGGCAATTAAAGCGGTTTCGCATTCAGCACACAGGTGCTGAATGCGAAACCTCACCCCCGGCCCCTCTCCGGCGGAGAGGGGTGCCAGTACCTGACGTTATAGAATCGTTGAACGCACCCCTCTCCGCCGGAGAGGGGCCGGGGGTGAGGTTCCCCGGTCAGCAACCCGCACACCAATCCAGAAACTGCTAAATCTTACGCATGCCCAACCTCCTGCCGCCCACCCGAACGCTCCTGTGCCTGCTCTGCGCCTTGCTCCTCGGGCAAGTGGCAATAGCGCAGGGGCCCGGCGCGTACCCGCTGATTCCGTACCCCGCGGCGCTGGTGCCGGGGCCGGGAATCTTCCTGATCACCCGCGCCACCCGGCTGGCGCTGCCCGGCGCGGCCAAGGTGTTCCGGCAAGAGGCCGGGCAGCTGCAAAGCCTGCTGGCCAACGGCCTGGGGCAGCCACTGAAGCTGGCCGATAAGGCCGCGGCCAACACCATTGTGCTGGCCTACGATGCGGCCATTGGGGCCCCTGAGGGTTACCGCCTCACCGTCACGCCCCAGCGGGTAACGCTGGCGGCCCGGGAGCCGGCGGGCATGTTCCGGGCCGTGCAAACGGTGCGGCAGCTGCTGCCGCCCAGCATCGAGCGGGCCGGGCCGGGGGCCCCGCTGCAGCTGCCCGCCCTGCGCATCCAGGACCAGCCGGCCTACGCCTGGCGCGGCATGCACCTCGACGTGGCCCGCCACTTTTTCTCGGTTGCTTACCTCAAAAAGCACCTCGACCTACTCGCCCTCTACAAGTTCAACAAGCTGCATTTGCACCTGACCGACGACCAGGGCTGGCGCATCGAAATCAAGAAATACCCCGAGCTGACAGCCCAGGGCGCCTGGCGCACCTTCAACAGCCAGGATTCGAGCTGCATTAGAAAATCGAAGGACAACCCCGACTTTGCCCTCGACCCGCAGCACCTGCGCCAGCGCAACGGCCGCACCGAGTACGGCGGCTTTTACACCCAGGCGCAGCTCCGCGACGTCATTGCCTACGCCGGGGCCCGGCACATCGAAATCATCCCCGAAATCGACATGCCCGGCCACATGATGGCCGCCCTGCGCGCCTACCCCGACCTTTCGTGCACCGGCAGCGCCACCTGGGGCAAGGAGTTTTCGGTGCCGCTGTGCCCCTGCAACGAGGGCACCTACACCTTTGCCGAAAACGTGCTGAGCGAGGTGGCCGCCCTGTTTCCCAGCCCCTACGTCCACATTGGGGCCGACGAGGTGGAGAAAACCACCTGGGCCCAGGCGGGTGCCTGCACCGCGCTGATGCAGCGCGAGGGCATCAAGGACGTGAACGGGTTGCAAAGCTATTTTGTACGCCGCATCGAGCGGTTTTTGCAGTCGAAAGGCAAGAAAATGATTGGCTGGGACGAGGTGCTCGACGGCGGCGTGGACGCCAGCGCCACCGTGATGTACTGGCGCAGCTGGGTACCCGGGGCCCCGCCCGCGCCGCCCGCAACGGCAACCAGGTCATCATGACCACCAACAACCCGCTGTATTTTGATTACCTGCCCGACAAGAACTCCCTCGCCAACGTGTACCGCTTCCAGCCCACGCCGCCGGAGCTGAGCCAGGCAGAAGCCAAGGCCATTCTGGGGGCCCAGGCCAACCTCTGGACCGAGACCGTGCCCACGGAAAACCGCGCCGACTACCTGGTAATGCCCCGCATGACGGCCCTGGCCGAAGTGGTGTGGACCAACCGGCCCGACTACGCCGGCTACCTGCAACGGCTGAAGGCGCACTACGCCCGGCTGGCCTGGCTCGGGGTGCACTACCGCGTGCCCGACCTGGCCGGCTTTGCCGAGGAAAGCGTCTTCACCACCAGCACCACCCTGGCCGTGCAAAAGCCGCTCGATAACCTGACGCTGCGCTACACCACCGACGGCAGCGCCCCCACCTCCGCCTCCCCGGTACTAGCCAAGTCGCTGCCCATCAGCCAGTCCACCACCGTGAAGCTGGCCGCCTACACGCCCGAGGGCCTGAAAGGTGACACCTACACCATCCGCTACCAGCAGCAGGACTACGCCGCCCCGGTTAGCGGCAAAACGCCCGCGCCGGGCCTCACTGCCACCTACTTCGACGGCTACTTCCCCACCGCCGCCCGCATGCAGGGGGCCCCGGCCAAAGGCAGCGCCACCGTAACGGCCGTAGCCGTGCCCAAAGCCGCCGAGGCCGACAAGTTCGGGGTGCAATTCCGCGGGTACCTGGACGTGCCGGCCACAGGTATCTACACCTTCTACCTCACCTGCGACGACGGCGGCACCCTGCGCATCGCCGACCGGATGGTAGTCGACAACGACGGCCTGCACTCGGCCATCGAGAAAAGCGGGCAAGTAGCACTGGCCCAAGGCCTCCAGCCCCTGGCGCTTGATTTCGTGGAAGGCGGCGGCGGCTACACGCTCCTGCTCCAATACAGCAAAGACGGCGGGGCCCCGCAGCCCGTGCCGGCCAGCTGGCTCAAGCATTAGGGGCCCCGGGCAATTAATTAATTAATTAATCCTGCTAATTAATTACTCAAAAGAGAACATCATTCTACCGCTTTCTGAACGGCATTCTACCTTTTTTCTGATTCAGAAACAAACCTCAAACACACTGTATGAAGCTTCCCACCCAATTCTTACTCCCGACGGCTGCGCTGGCCTGTGGCCTGGCTGCGCTGGCGGCCTGCAACGGCACCGAAACCACTGCTACTACTGAGGCCGCCAGCCCGGGGCCCCGGGGCCTCACGCAGTACGTGGACCCTCACATTGGTACGGGCTTGCACGGCCACGTATTCATGGGGGCCAACGTGCCGTTTGGCGCGGTGCAACTGGGGCCCGCCAACATCTCGGAGGGGTGGGACTGGTGCTCGGGCTACAATTATTCCGACTCTACCATCGTCGGCTTTGCGCACACGCACCTCAGCGGCACGGGCATTGGCGACCTGGGCGATATTTCGGTGATGCCCACCACCGGCCCGGTGCGCGTAATTAAAGGCACGGCTAAAAACCCCGAGCAAGGCTACGTTTCCCTGTTCTCGCACCGCGACGAGCAGGCCCGGCCCGGCTACTACTCGGTGCTGCTGAAGCGCTACGGCGTGCGCGCCGAGCTGACGGCCACCGAGCGGGTGGGCTTCCACCAGTACACCTTCCCCGAGTCCGACGAGGCGCACATAATTATCGACCTGCAAGAAGGAATTGGCTGGGACCTGGCCACCGAAACGGCCATCGAGCAAGCCAACGACAGCACCCTCACCGGCTACCGCTTTTCGAAGGGCTGGGCCCCTGACCAGCGTATTTATTTCGCGGCGGTTTTTTCCAAGCCCATCCGCAAATTCAGCAGCTACCAGGTCACCGATTCGCTGGGCAATACCGTGGCGGCATCCAAGGGCAACCGCATTAAAGGCGTGGTAACTTTCGCGACGCAGGCCGGTGAAAAAGTAAAGCTGAAAGTTGGCATTTCGCCTGTGAGCACGGCCAACGCGCTGGCGAATATCCGGGCCGAAATTCCGCACTGGAATTTCGCTAAAACAGTAGCCGATGCCGATGCCTCCTGGGAGAAGGAATTGCAGAAAGTGCGCGTGAAAATGACCGACTCGGCGCAGCAAAAGGTGTTCTACACCGCGCTGTACCACACCATGATTGCGCCCTCGATTTTCAACGACCACAACGGCGATTACCGCGGCACCGACAAGCAGGTCCACTCGGGCGCGAAGTTCACCAACTTCACCACGTTCTCGCTCTGGGACACGTACCGGGCGGCGAACCCGCTCTTTACGCTGCTGCAGCCGAGCCGCGTGAACGACATGGTGAGCTCCATGCTGGCCATTTACCAGCAGCAGGGCAAGCTGCCCGTGTGGCCCCTGATGGGCAACGAAACCAACACGATGGTGGGCTACAGCGGCGTGCCGGTGGTGGTGGATGCGTATTTGAAAGGCTTCACGGGCTTCGATGCGGCGCTGGCCTACGAGGCCGTGAAAACCACCGCCATGCGCGACGAGCAGGGCCTGAAAGCCGTGAAGGAATTCGGCTTCATTCCGGCCGACAGCCAGACCGAAAGCGTGGCCAAGGGCCTGGAATACGCCATCGACGACTGGTGCATTGCCCAAATGGCCAAGAAAATGGGCAAAACTGCCGACTACGCCTACTTCAGCAAGCGGGCCAAAAACTACGAGAATTACTTCAACAAACCAACGCGCTTTATGCGCGGCCGCCTCTCCCAAACCACGTGGCGCACGCCGTTCGACCCGTTCGTGTCGCGCCACATGAAGGACGATTTTACCGAAGGCAACGCCTGGCAATACACGTGGCTAGTGCCGCAGGATGTGGAGGGATTAATTAATTTATTGGGCGGCGAAAAACCCTTTAGCCTGAAGCTGGATTCGCTGTTTGTGGCGAAGGGCGACATGGGCAACGAAGCGTCCAACGACATCACCGGCCTGATTGGGCAATACGCCCACGGCAACGAGCCCAGCCACCACATTACCTACCTGTACAGCTACGTGGGCCAGCCCTGGAAAACGGCCGATAAGGTGCGCACCGTGATGGCCAATTTCTACACCACTGCGCCCACCGGCATCATCGGCAACGAGGACGTGGGGCAGATGTCGGCGTGGTACGTTTTCTCGGCCCTGGGCTTCTACCCGCTCAACCCGGCCAACGGGGCCTACGTGCTGGGCAGCCCAATCATCAACCAGGCCGATTTAACGCTGGCCGGTGGCAAGGCGCTCTCCATAAGCGTTGAAAACAACAGCGCGGCGAATAAATACATCCAGAGCGTGCGCGTAAACGGCCAGCCGTACCGCAAGTCGTACTTCCTGCACAAAGATTTATTAGCCGGCGGCAAAATAGTTATCGTGATGGGGCCCCAGCCCAGCTCCACCTGGGGCGTAGCCGCCGCCGACCGGCCCAAGTCGGTAATGAATTAAGTAGCATTGCTATTATTTAACGATGGTTTAAACCGGGGTGGTCCGGCGACTTTTTCCGTCGTCGGACCACTCTTACTTCAAACCGAAGCCGCTGTTCTTTAGCCAGAGTGGCCAGACGAAGCCCTTCGGGCAATTCGCCGGACCACCCCGTTTTTGACTGCCTGCTACTTTCTTTTGCACGTTCCCCCAACCCGCTTTTCTCACTCCTTGCCCCTTCCCTTATGCCGATGTTCCCTGCCCGCTTTGGTACCCTGCTCGCCACCGGCCTCCTGCTGGGGGCCCCCGCCATTGCCCAGCAAGCTGGCCCGCCGCTGGGCCTGGTGCCGCTGCCCCGCGCGGTGCAAACCAGCGCCGGCACCTACGCTTTGCCCCAGCAGGTGAGCGTGTACGCCGCCGGCCCGGCCGCCCAAAACGTGGCCGAGCTGCTCAAGGGTTTCCTGGCGCCGCTGGGCAAAACCGTGGCCCTCACCACCAACCGCCAGGCCGCCCAAATCCGGCTGCTGCCGGCCGCGGCGGGGGCCTCCGGGGGCCCCGAGGCCTACCAGCTGGTGGTGGACAAGAGCGGCGTGAGCATCACGGCGGCCGGCGGCGCGGGCCTGTTCTACGGCACCCAGACGCTGTTGCAGCTGCTGCCGGCCAAGGCCGCGGCCGCCGCGCGCGTGCCCTACGTGCGCATTGCCGACGCGCCGGCCTTTGGGTGGCGCGGGGGCATGCTCGACGTGAGCCGGCACTTCTTCCCGGTGTCGTTCGTGAAGAAGTATATCGACTTTCTGGCCGCCTATAAGCTCAACACCTTCCACTGGCACCTGACCGACGACCAGGGCTGGCGCATCGAAATCAAGAAGTACCCCAAGCTCACGCAAGTCAGCGCCTTCCGCAAGCAAACGCTGATTGGGGCCCAGCAGACCTTCAAAACGCCCGCCGATTTCAAGTACGACGGCACGCCCACCGGCGGCTTTTACACCCAGGACCAGGTGCGCGAGGTGGTGGCCTACGCCCAGAAGCGGTACGTCACCATCGTGCCCGAGATTGAGATGCCGGGCCACTCGGTGGCCGTGCTGGCCGCCTACCCCGAGCTGGCCTGCAAGCCGGGGCCCTACGAAACCTGGACGATGTGGGGCGTCATCGACGACATTGTGTGCCCCACGGAGCCCACGTTCAAGTTCTTCGAGGATGTGCTAACGGAGGTGTGCGGCCTGTTTCCGGGGCCCTACGTGCACATCGGGGGCGACGAAGCACCGAAAACCCGCTGGAAGGAAAGCGCGGCGGTGCAGGAAATAATGAAGAAAGAGGGCTACACCGACGTGGAGAAGGTGCAGGGCTGGTTCAACCGCCGCATTGAGGCGTTTTTGGCGGGCAAGGGCAAAAAGATGGTTGGCTGGGACGAGATTCTGGAGGGCGGCATCGACAACAAGGCCACTGTGATGAGCTGGCGCGGCGAAAAGGGAGGCATTGAGGCCGCCCAACACGGCAACGACGTGGTGATGACGCCCGCCGGTTACCTCTACCTCGACGCCGGCCAGAACCCCAGGCCCCACAGCCCCGACGAGCCGCTGATGATCAGCGGCTACCTGCCCCTGGAGAAGGTGTACGGCTACAACCCGCTGCCCAAGGAGCTGACGCCGGCGCAGCAAAAGCACGTGCTGGGGCCCCAGGCCAACCTCTGGACGGAGTACATCACGACGCCGGCCAAGGCCGAGTACATGCTGTTCCCGCGGCTGCTGGCCGTGGCCGAAGTGGCCTGGACGCCCGCGGCCCAGAAGAACTACGCCGCGTTCCTGCCCCGCATGGGCCAGCAATTTGCCTACCTTGACGCCCACAACATCAACTACCGCGTGCCCGAGCCCGTGGGCCTCGACAGCCTCAGCATGCGGCAGCAGGGCGGCCAGGCCGTGTTCACGCTCCGCTCGCTGGTGCCGGGGGCCCGCATCCACTACACCCTCGATGGGCACATGCCCGACGAAACCACCGAACTGTACACCAAGCCGCTGGCCGTGCCGCAGGGCGCGCGCCTGCGGGTGCGGGCCGTCACCATCGCCCCCAACGGCCGCAAGAGCCCCCCCGCCGAGCTGCTGGTGCGCTAGCTAGGGCCCCGGCCGGCGGGGGCCCCTGGCCACCTTGGGCGTAAATGCCTGGGGGCCCCGGGCGGTTCGGTCCGGGTAGGATCATTTTGGGCTGAAGCCAGTGGCCAAGTGAGCCAGCCGTTGGCTTCAGCCCCAAAATTATCCCGCACCTTTGCAGAACCTATGCCCGATTATTCTTCCCGCTACGCCCGCGCGCTGGCCTGGTTCGACCACGTTTTCATTCAGCCGCTGTACACGGCGCGGGTACGGCGCCTCATCTTGCAAAGCTTTCCCTTCTGGATTGCCTCGCTGCTGACCGGGCTGATGGCCGTGGGCTACGAAAAAGTGTTTGGCTGGGCCGAGGAAGTGAGCTTTGCCTGGCTGCGCCGCGAGCCGCTGCTGGCCTTCGGGCTCACGCCCATTGCCTTTCTGGTTTCGTGGGCGCTGGTGAAGTGGCTGGCCCCGGCGGCGCGGGGCAGCGGCATTCCGCAGGTAATGGCCGGCATCGAGCTATCCAACCCTGCCCAGCACCGCTACACGGCCTATTTGCTGAGCCTGCGGGTGGCCAGCGTGAAGGTGGCCAGCAGCGTGGTGCTGCTACTCGGGGGCGGCGTGATCGGGCGCGAGGGCCCCACCATTCAGGTGGCGGCGGCCATTTTCCGGGCCATCAACCGCTTGCAGCCGGCGGGCTGGCCGCAGCTCTCGCGCCAGATTGCGCTGGTAACGGGCGGCGCGGCGGGCCTGGCGGCGGCCTTTAATACCCCGCTGGGCGGCATCGTGTTCGTGGTGGAGGAGCTGACGCAGATTCACCTCTCGCGCTTTCGCATGGCCGTGTTCAGCGCCGTGATTATTGCCGGCCTCACGGCCCAGCAGTTCCTGGGGCCCTACCTGTACCTGGGCTTCCCGAAGGTGACCTCGCCCGCCGGCTGGTACCAGGCGCTGGTGATGGTGGCGGCCGTGGTCTGCGGCCTGGCGGGAGCGTTTTTCGCCAAGTCCCTGCTCTGGATCAACGCCTACCGCAAGCACTTTGCCACGCCGCTGGCGCAGGCGGGCTGGGTGGGGGGCTGCGGGCTGCTGCTGGCGATAATGGCTTATTGGGTGGGCCCCGACGGCGTGGGCACGGGCAAGCCCATCATCAACCGGCTGCTGTTCCAGAACAGCGGCCTCACGCCGGGCTACCTGTTTCCGGTGCGCTTCATCGGCATGGCCCTGAGCTACAGCAGCGGCGGGGCGGGCGGCGTGTTTGCCACCTCCCTCAGCGCGGGCGCGCTGCTCGGCGACGCGGTGGCCCGGCTGGCCGAGGTGGCCGTGGCCGACCGCAACCTGATTATTCTGGTGAGCATGGTGGGCTTTCTGACGGGGGTGGTGCGCTCGCCGTTCACGGCGGCCATACTGGTGCTGGAAATGACGGACCGGCACTCGGCCATCTTCCAGCTGCTCATTGGGGCCCTGCTGGCCCAGGCCGTGGCCTCGCTCGTCGATCCGCACTCGCTGTATGAGCACCTGCGCCAGGGCTTCATCCGCGAGACCCTGCACCGCAACGACGAGCCCGCCCGGCCATAACCTCGGCCGTCGGGAGCCGTTAAACCACGGAATGAGTTTATTTTCTTTTGCAGCCACGCTGCTCACGCTGGCGGCTTTGTTTTCGTATTTGAATGCCCGTTTTTTTCGCCAGCCGGCGGGCATCATGTTTTTGCTGCTGGGCGTGGCGGCGGCGGTGGGCGTGCTGGCCGGCGGCCACGTCGTGCCGGGCTTTACCAACGTGGTGCGGGGGGCCCTGGTGCAGTTCGATTTCACGGAGTTCCTCATGGGCTCGGTGCTGAGCTTTTTGCTCTTCGCCGGCTCGCTGCACGTGCGGGTGGATGCCCTGAAGGCGGTGTGGCGCAGCATTGCGGCCTACTCCACGGTGGGCGTGCTGCTGGCCACCGGGCTGGTGGGCGTGGGCACCTACGAGCTGCTGCACCTGTCCGGCGTTGAGCTGCCGCTGCTGCCCTGCTTGCTGTTTGGGGCCCTCATCGCGCCCACCGACCCCATCGCGGTGCTGGGCATCCTCAAAACCACCAACCTCGACAAGAAAATTGAAACCAACCTGGCCGGCGAGTCGCTCTTCAACGACGGCTTCGGGGTAGTGGTGTTCGCCACCCTGCTGGAGTTGGCCACCCCGGGCGAAGCCCCCAGCGCGGGCTCGGCGGCCCTGCTGCTGCTGCGCGAGGCCGGCGGCGGGCTGCTGGCCGGGGCGGTGCTGGGCTACGCGGGCTACCGCCTGATTCGCACGGTAGACCACTTTCAGACCGAAGTAATTGTGACGCTGGCCCTGGTGATGGGCGGCTACGCGCTGTGCCACGCCCTGGGCGTATCGGGGCCCCTGGCCATGGTGGTGGCGGGCCTGGCCATCGGCAACGTGAGCCGCAGCGAAGCCGTGTCGGACACCACCCGCGATTACCTGGAGAAGTTCTGGGAGGCGCTCGACGAGGTGCTCAACGCTGTGCTGTTTGTGCTCATGGGCCTGGAGCTGGTCGTGATTGGGTTCAGCCCGTTTTTCCTGGGGCTGGGCGTGGCGGCGGCCGTGCTGGCGCTGCTGGTGCGCTACGTGGCGCTGGCGCTGCCCACCCGGTTGGTGGGCCTTTCGAAAAAGCTGCCGCCGCGCACGCTGGCCATTCTCAGCTGGGGCGGGTTGCGCGGGGGCATCTCGCTGGCCCTGGCCCTAGGCCTACCGGCCAGTATGCACCCCGAGGTATTTGTGCCCATGACGTTTGCTGTGGTGCTGTTTTCGGCCGTGGTGCAAGGCCTCACGTTGAAGCGCTTACTGGGCTGGCTCGCCCCCGTGCCCGCCTAGTACCTGCTTAAGGGGCCCGGGGCCCCGTCGCTGCTTTTCCTGTCGCCCCCATGTCGCCCACCCTCCATTACTTTTCCAATGCCGTCGGCTCGGTCGATTACGTGCCCGCCGATGGCTACCTGTACCTGCACTGGTCGGGCGTGCCCATGACCGGGCCGGAGTTTCGCGCCCTCTACATCCACGCCCACAACCTGCTGCGGCGCTACCCGCTGCGCGGCATCCTGGCCGACCACCGCGCCATGCCCGCCGCCCCGGCCGTGGTCGACCGCGACTGGCTGCTGGGCACCTGGCTGCCGGCCGTGCTGGCCGATACCCACTTCGAGCGCTACGCCGTGGTGCCCGCCCTGGAGCCCGCCCACCGCCTGCACACGCCCGCCGTGGCCGAGCAGTTGCAACGGGCTATTACCACCGCTTTCTTTGGGGACATTCCGCCCGCCGTCGATTGGCTACTGGCCGGGCCGGCTGGGCCGGTGGCCACCTAATTTCTTACCCTCCGCCGCCCCATGCTGGATACCTTCTGGCGCTTCCTGCGCACCCGCTTCCTGCTCACGGACGACATGGCCGACCCGGCCGAGATTCAGGCCGACGTGGAGGCCGGCATTCCGTTTCAGGGCACCAACCTGTGGGTTCTGATTTTTGCCATTCTGGTGGCTTCCGTGGGGCTGAACGTCAATTCCACGGCCGTCATCATCGGGGCCATGTTGATTTCGCCGCTCATGGGGCCCATCGTGGGCATCGGCTACGGGGCCGCCACCATGGAGCTGGGCCTCATCCGGCGCGGGGCCAGGAGCCTGCTCACGGCCACCGTGCTCAGCCTGGCCGTGTCGGCGCTCTACTTTCGCCTCACGCCCCTCACCGATGCCGGCTCTGAGCTGCTGGGCCGCACCCAGCCCACCACCTGGGACGTGCTCATTGCCCTGTTTGGCGGGGCGGCCGGGGCCGTGGGCCTCACCCGCCGCGAGCATAGCAACGTGATTCCCGGCGTGGCCATTGCCACGGCCCTCATGCCGCCGCTGTGCACGGCCGGCTACGGGCTGGCCACCGCGCACTGGGCCTACTTTTTTGGGGCCCTGTACCTGTTCTCGATCAACTGCGTGTTCATCAGCTTGTCTACCTTTTTGGTTATTCAAATCCTGCCGCTGCCGCACCACGAGTTCGAAACGGTGGCCGGGGCCCGGCGTGTGCGCAACATTATCTGGCTGCTGGCTTTGCTCACGGCCGCGCCCAGCGTGTACCTGGCCGTGGGCATCGTGCGCAACGGCACCTTTACCCACAATGCCCAGCGCTTCATCGACGAGCAGCTCAACCTGCCCGGCACGTACGTGGTCACCTCCCGCATCGGCGCCACGGCCCACACCGTCAACGTATTGCTGGCCGGCCAGCAGCTCACCCCAACCCAGCTCCGGACGGCCCGGGCAAAGCTGTCCAAGTACCGCCTTGGCAATGCCCAGCTCACCGTGCGCCAGGGCCTGGCCCGCGTCGACTCGGCCGATGCCCAGGCCCTGCGGGCCAGCGTGCTCGAAGACGTGCGCAGCCGCAACGAGCAAACCCTGGTGAGCTACGAGGGCCGCCTGGTGCAGCTCCAGCAGCAGCTGGCCCACGCCGACAGCGTTGCCAAGCCCGGCCTGCCCCTGGCGGCCACCCTGCTGCGCGAGGTGCAGGCCGAGCACCCCGCCGTGCAGCAGCTCGGCCTAAGCCGCCTCCTGCGCCCGGCCACCGACTCGCTGCGCTCCGATACCACCGTGGTAGTGGCCCTGCGCGTGCGCCAGGCCCTGCCCACGGCCGAGCAGCAGCGCCTGGCCACCTGGCTGCGGGTGCGCACCGGGGCCCGCCAGCCGGTGCAGCTGCTTATCACCGCCGATGCCCCGGCCCGACCCGCTAAGCGCTAGGCCATTGCCCACAGTAGCAGCGCGGGCCTGTTGAATTTTAACAACTATAACATGTATTTATCGTTGAGTTTATTAACTAATTCTCTTTTTCAATAAATACTCTTTGGTTATGAACAGTTTTTTTTCCTTCGCTGCCTGTGCTGTAATTGGTTTAACGCTGAGCAGCTGTTCGCTGGGCCACTCGGCCAGCGATGACGTCACGTCCAGCAATCCCGCCGTGGCCCTCCAAGCCCAGAAAGTAGTTGATCTTCAGCGGCAGGTAGACGCACAAAAGCAGGCCTACAAAAGCCGCAAGGAAGTGGTGAAAGACCGGGAGCAGGCCGTGGACAACCAGAAGGAGCAGGCCGACATTGAAAAGAAAAAGCTTGAAGGCCTGGAGCAGCAGCTCGACGGCGCGAAGCAGAACCTGAAGGGTGTGAAAACCCAGGCCAAAACGCAATAGTAAGCCGGCCCCGGCTTTCGGTACAATCGCAGCGCCCTGGGCGGCAGCTGCCAGGTTAACACTTTCTTGCGGTGCCAATGAGGCATTTTTTGACTGGCCTACGCTACTTGCTGGCTACCCTGAGCGCGCTGGCGTTGCTCCTGACGCTGGTTTCGCTGGTACCGTCCAACAAATGGTGGGTGCAGGCAGCGGGCTTTCCCCGGCTCCAGGTGCTGGTAGTGCTGGGGCTGGGGTTGTTGTGCTGGCTGGCCCTGGGCTGGCCCACGCACCGGCGGCTGCGCCAGGGGCTGCTTTTGGGGCTGGGCCTTGGCATGGGCGCGCAGGCTTTTTTCCTGTGGCCCTACCTGCCCTTTATGCCCAAGGCCGTGCCAGCGGCTGGCCCCGGCGCAACCACCCGGCTGCGCATCCTAGTCATCAACGTGCTCATTTCTAACCGCCAGGACGCCCGCTTGCGGCAAATGGTAACCGAGGCCCAGCCCGACGTGCTGCTGGTCTTGGAGCCCGATGCCTGGTGGGCCCGGGCGCTGGGGCCCCTGCGGCCCGGCTACCCCTACCGCGTGGAGCTGCCCCGCGACGATGCCTACGGAATGATCCTGTACTCGCGCCTGCCGCTGGCCCAGACGCAGGTGCAGAACCTACTCCAGGACGGGGTACCGTCCATTCGCACGCGGCTGCGGCTGCGTGATGGCCAGCAGGTCACGTTCTTCGGTATCCACCCCACGCCGCCCATCCCCGACTCGTACCCCGATGGCGTGGGCCTGCGCGGCGCGGCGCTGCAAAAAGTGACCGACGTGGTGCGCGAAAGCGAGCGGCCCGCCATCGTAGCCGGCGACTTCAACGACGTGAGCTGGTCGAGCACCATTCACCAGCTCACCCGCGCTGGCGAGCTGGACGACGTGAGCATTGGGCGGGGCCTTTTCAACACGTTTGATGCCCGCTCGCACCTGGCCCGCTGGCCCCTCGACCACTTTTTCGTCAGCACGCCGTTTGAGGTAGTGGATTTGAAGCGCCTACCCGATGTGGGCTCCGACCACTTTCCGCTGTACATTGAGCTGGCGCTCCCGGCTAAATAAGCGGGGCCCTACCAGCCAAGTTTTTACCTTTTTTTAACCCACCCGAATGATGCCTACTTCTCCTTTCGTTGCAGCCTTGCTGCTGGCCGGCACCCTGGCTTTCAGCAGCTGCCAATCCGACACTGAAGCCCCCGTAGCCGCCGACCTCAACTCGGCCAACCCCGCCGTGGCCGAGCAAGCCCGCAAAGTGCAGGAGCTATCCACCCAGATAGCGCGCCAGAAAGCCGTTATCGAAACCGAACAAGCCAAGCTCACCGCCCTGGAGCAGCAGCTGCAAGGCTCGCAGCAAAACCTGGACGGCATTAAAAACGAAGTAAAGGCCAATCCGTAGGGCCCCAGGAGCCCCCTGGGGCCCCTTATTCCTTCGGCCGGTTGGCCGGGCGGTTGCGGTCGAACACGAGGCCCAGCGATAGGTTCTGGCTGTACTGGAAGCCCTGGTCCTGGTTGTAGTCGTAGAGCAAAATACCGCCCAGGCTCACGTTGAGCCAGGTATTGACCTTGGCCGTGAGGGTGAGGTCGAGGCGGTGCGAGTTATCCACCGGGCGCGGCCTGGCGTAGTCGATAAACAACACGTAGCGCACCTTGAGGTCGGCGTTGGGGCCCAGGGGCTGCTCGATCTGGGCCAGGGCCTGGAAGCCCACTTGCCAAAAGGTGGAGCGGCCGGGCCGCACCCCGTAGACGGTGGTATCGGCCGGCACGCGGAAGCGGTCGGGGTCGCGCACAATTGTCACGCGCGGGGCCACCGGGGCCAGGCGCAGGTTAAACCGCTCGCTGGGGTGGTACTCGGCGCCAATCGAGCTGGTGAGGTAGCCAGGGGCCAGAAAATCGGAAATGAGCGTGGAGCTGCCGTCGTCGGCGTAGTTGTAGCCGGGGGCAAACTGCGAGAGCAGGTTCAGGGCGGTGAACAGGCCCCACTTTTTGGTAAGGTCGTAGCCGTACTTGGTGTCGAGGTAGAGGCGGTCGTTGGTTTTGCGGTAGCCCCCCTCCTCGCCCTGCGTGTACTGGCCGGCGTAGAGAAAATCAGCTTCCCCGTTCCAGTTGTGGTGGCCGCGCTGGTAGCGGGCCGTGCCATTGAACAACATGCTGAGGCCGAGCGAGCTGGTGCCGCCGCTCTTCCAGTTCTTGGAAATAAGCGCTTCGTTGGCATTGAGGCTCGTTCGCAGGTGCGTGGCCCAGTAGCGGATGCTATCGGCGGGCAACGCGGCGGGGGCGGTTTGAGCCGCAACGGGCAGGCCCAGAGCCAAGAGCCCGAGGGTAAAACGTTTACGCATAGGGCAGGAAAACAGGCGGCGAGCGGCGCGATAAGCCCGGAGCACTTGCCGGCTGATGTGCCCTCTTTGGGGTAAGCCAGCGAGGAAAGGCCTCTGTGGAATTAGCAGGAAAAATACAACCTTTTGCCCTTTTTTTGGCTAAAAGGCTACGTAGCACTCTAGTTATAGACTCGAAGTAGGCTATCTTTCAATTTAATAATACTTGGCTTTGGCCGTGGCGGGTGGCCCTGCACCAGTGCTTTTTTTTACCTTCCTCCCCCCTATGGATTTTTCAATTGCCTGGCAGAAAATCAACCAGATGGGCCGCGACTTCATGTCCATCCTCCCCAACCTGCTATTCGGGGTGGTGGTGTTCGTGGTGTTCATTTTCATTGCCCGCGGCGTAAAATCGCTGGTGGAGCGGCTGCTGGAAAACCGCGAGCAGAGCGTGAGCCTCAAGCTGCTGCTGAGCCGCCTCTCCTACGTGGCCACGCTGATTCTGGGCGTGCTGGTCACGGTCACCATTATGGTGCCGAGCTTCACGCCGGCCAGCCTGCTGAGCGCGCTGGGCGTGGGCGGCGTGGCCATCGGCTTTGCTTTTAAGGATATCTTTCAGAACTTCCTGGCCGGTATTCTGCTGCTGCTCACCGAGCCTTTCAAAATCAACGACCAGATTCAGTACAAGGATTTTGAGGGCACCGTTGAAACGATCCAGACCCGTGCCACCACCATCAAAACCTACGACGGCCGCCGGGTGGTTATCCCCAATGCCGAGCTGTTCATCAATGCCGTGATTGTGAACACGGCCTACGAAATGCGCCGCCTGCAATACGACATCGGCATTGGCTACGGCGATAGTATTGAGGAGGCCCGCAAATTCATTTTAGAGGCCGTGCGCGGCGTGGACGGGGTATTAACCGAACCCGCCCCCGAAGCGCTGGTGGTGGACCTGGCCGGTAGCAGCGTCAACATCCGCGCCCGCTGGTGGATAAACCCGCCCCGCCGCGCCGACATCATGGGGGCCCAGGACCGGGTGCTGGAGGCCATCAAAAATACGCTCACTGCCAACGGCATCGACCTGCCATTCCCTACCCAGCAGATTCTGCTGCACGACCAGACCGAGGTGACCGACGGCGACCGCAAAACCCAGCGCGAAGGCTGGCCCGCCGGCGAGGGCGATGTGCCCAAGTCGCGGGCCACGGTGCGGCAGGAGCAGCAGGAAGCCGCCCAAAAGGCGCAATTGGCGCAGCAAGCCACCGCGCCGGCACCGGGGGCCCCAGCGCCAGTAAAGCAGGCGGCGGGCTAAAGGCGGGCGGGGCCCCACCTTTGGCCCGGGCCTTGCGCAACGAATGGCCAACACCGGGCCGCCTGCCCATGGGGCCCCACTCCTACTTTCTATTGCATGATTGAAATTCGCCGCACATTTGAGCTGCTTTCGCACAAGCTGATCGGGTGGTTAGAGCAGTTTATTCTGCTACTGCCCAACCTGGTCATTACCTTGCTACTGCTCACGGCCACGGTATTTGTTGCCCGGCTCACGCGGCGGGCATTGGCCAGCGTTCTGCCCCGGGTGTCGCCGGGCGCGGTCACCCTGCACAGCCTCATCAGCACGCTGGCCTACGTGGCGGTGCTACTGATGGGCACCTTTTTTGGGCTTGAAGTGCTGGGGCTGGACAAGACGGTGACCTCGCTGCTGGCGGGTGTGGGCATCATTGGGCTGGCGCTAGGCTTTGCGTTTCAAGACATTGCGGCCAATTTCATCAGCGGCATCATCATCGCCGTGCAACGGCCCTTCACGGTGGGCGACGTCATCCAGACCGACGCCTTTTTCGGTACCATCGAGCGCATCAACCTGCGCACCCTCGACCTGCGCCAGGTAACCGGCGAGCTGGTGCGCGTGCCCAACCGCAGGGTGTTCGAGAGTGCCGTCACCAACTTTACCGTCACTACCCGGCGCCGCGTGGACGTGGAGTGCGGCGTGGCCTACAACTCCGACCTGGCCCAGGTGCGCGACGTGGTGCTGGCCGCCATGGTCGACTTCCCCGAGTTGCTCACCGAGCAACCGCCGCAGGTCATGTTCACCAGCTTCGCCGACAGCGCCATCACCTTCAGCCTGCGCTTCTGGATTCCGTACCGCCGGCAGGTGGATTACGTGGGGGCCAAAAGCGAGGCCATCATGCGCATCAAGCGGGCCTTCGATGCGGCCGGCATTGTTATTCCCTTCCCCATGCGCACCCTTGAACTACCGGCCGAGGTACTGGCCCGGCTGGGTACCGCGGAGTAGCCCGCTGGGGCCCATCCCGCCGGGGGCCCCAGCTTAGATATCAAACAGCTGCGCTTGCAGCTTCCGGTACCGGGCGTGCACCTGGTCGAGGTCGTAGGCGATGGTTAGGTTGTCTTCGGAAGCGGCCAGGGCCAGGTCGGCCTGCTGGCGCAAGGCAGCGCGGCCGGTTGCGGTGGTGGGGCCCTGGGCGGCTACGGTGGCCAGGGCCTCCAGCAGGCGCAGGTAAATGGCCAGGGCCTCCTTTGCATTGGCCCGAATCTGGTCGAAGGCCGTGGCCAGGTAACTGTCGAAATCAGGGTCGGCGGTGAGCACGAGCACCCGCCCGTCATCGGCGCGCACGGAGCTGGCCAGTTGCCGGCCGGCCAGGGTGCACAGCAGCGAGCCGAGGCGGTCCACGCACATCACGGCGGTCGTCACGTCGTTGATGCCGGGCGAGAGCGCCTTGAGGGCAATGTCCACCAGTTGGCGCAGCCCGAAGCCCACGTCCTGGTCGAGGGTGCGCTGGTTGCCCAGGCGGTAGCAATCGGCCAGCTGCTTGGTGAGCTCCTTGTCATCGGGCAGGGGCTGGCCCTGGAGGGGGGCTACCGAGGCCAGGGCACTGCCCATCACCACGAAGCTGCCGATGGCGTACTCCATGCGCACCACCACGCCCGCGTGCTGCGCGAAGGCCAGCAGCGCGTCGCGGTCGACGCCCTGCACGTAGCCCGTGGTGGGGGCGGGCAGCGGGTGCCAGTGCAGGTCGGGGCCCGCGGCCAGCTCGGCGCGCTCGGCGGCAGTAGCAGCGTCACCCAGGCGCTTGGGGAATACCTTATTGAGCAGCTTCTCGGTTTCTTCCGCCACCCCGGCCACGATGTTGGCCGCCTGAATGGACGAGGCGATGTGGTGAATGAAAAAAATCAGCATCCCGATGCTCACCAAGGCCAGCAGCAGCCCAAAGGCAATGGCCAGCGACGGCACGAAGCTGCCTTCGTCGCCGCCCCGAATGGTGCGCAGCACCGCTAGGCAGTACACGAAAATGCTCACGAAAAAGCCCATTACCACCTGGTTGGTGCGGTCGCGCATGAAGTTGCGCAGCAGGCGCGAGGTGTACTGGCTGGCCACCTGGGCCAGCGTGGCCAGCGTGAGCGAGAAAATCAGGCCCGCTACGGTAATCATGGAGCTGGCAATGGCCGAGAGCATGCCCCGGGCCCCCGCCGCGCCCGCCCCAAACAGCAGCGGGAAGCGCCCCGTCCAGGCCCCGCCCACGTAGAGGTCGAGGTGCACCAGCCCGTAAGCGGCCCCCAGGGCGGCCACCACCATCAACGTGGGCACAAACCACAGGCTGGAATTAAGTGTCAGCCAGAGAGCTTTTAATTTATTCATACTTCCGCCTGTACTCCGCAGCCGGGCTTACGGTTGTGTGGCGGTGCCAACGAGCGGGGCGGGCGGCACGGTGCGGCCGGCCTCGGCCCCGGTGCGGGTGGCGCGGTAGTGGAGCGACATGATTTCGACCCCGGCGCGGGTAAACTCGTCCTGGATGTGCTGGTGCAGCAGCGAGTACAGCCCGGCCTGGCGGTGCGGCAGCTGGGTGTAGGCATTGAGTTGCTAGGCCACGTAGAAGTCGTCGAGGCTGGTTTGCAGCACGAAGGGCGTGGCCTCCACGCCCGCCGTGGCGCGGGCGGCGGCCAGCAGCAGCGCGTGCACCTGCGGCCAGGCCACGTCGTAGCCAATGGTGACGGTGGCGTGCAGAATCAGGCCCTCGTGGCCAGCAGCGGCCGTGTAGTTGGTGGTGTGCCCCCCCCAGGATGTTGGAGTTGGGAATGGTCACGTCCTCGTTCTTGATGGTGCACAGGCGCGTGACGAGCAGGTTTTTCTCGAGCACGTCGCCTGTCACGTCCCCGATTTTCTCCCAGTCGCCCACCTTGTAGGGCCGCATGTAGGTGATGACGATGCCGGCAATGACGTTGCCGATGGCCGAGGTAGAGCCAAAGGAGATAATGAAGCCCAGCAGCACCGAACCCCCCTGAAACACCGGCGAATCGGAGCCCGGCAGGTAGGGGAAAATGACGATGAACATGAACACGTAGAGCGCAAACCGCAGCAGGTTGAACGTGGGCAGCGCCCAATCGGGGTAGAAGCCTTCGATGACCAGCTCGCCCGCCGCCACCTCGCCCGCCAGAAAGCGCAGAAAGCGTACGGCGTAGGTCGTAAAGAAGTAGATGACGAAGATGGTGAGCAGGTTGGGCACGTAGTGCCCCACGCCCAGCAGCACCTGCTGCACCGGCCCCAGCACGTAGCCCAGCAGCTTCCGCGAGATGCCCTCCGTCCACGGAAACCGGCTAAACAGCAGCGGCAGCGCCAGGTAGAGCGTGAGCACCACCAGCGCCACGCGCAGCAGCTTGAGGGCCATCTGCAGCACTTCCATCTGCCGCTCCTGGGTCAGCAACTCGTAGCCGTTGATGCGCCAGGGCCGCAGCGGGCTGCCCCGCCACCGCAGAATGCGCTGGTTGATGGTGCGAAAAAAGCGGTTCAGCCTGTAGATCAGGGCCCCCAGCATCACCAGCGTGAGGGCGGCCAGGCCCCCGCGCTTCAGTAGTTCGGGCAGGCTGTTGGCCTACCGGACCGCTACCAGGTGGGTGCGCAGCGTGGCCAGGGTACTACTGGGCCACGGCCGGCCGGGCCCAGGGCCTGCGCCTCGGGGCCCCCACGCTCAGCAGCTGCTGGTCGCCGTACACGATTTCCGAATCCTACTCGGCATTGACCACCAGCAGCGAGTCGGGCGCAAACAGCGGCGCGCTCAGCAGGCCATCGAGCCGGCGCTGAATGGCCTCGGCCCGCTCCCAGAACCCAAACCCACCCGGCCGTACACCCGAAACAGGGTATCCGGCGGGCGAGAGCACCACCGGGGCCCCGGCGGGCGGTATGGATACCAGCGAATCGGTGGTTTGGGCCGCCGCCCTCATCCAAACCAGCAAAAAGCAAAGGCAAGCAACGAATGGGTATCTCATGTATCGGAAGCGGGGGTAGCGCGCACTGGCATGCGTTGAAAGCAGCCGGGAAGATTAACCGGCCGCGGGCGGGAAGCGCTAGGGAGCGGCGCTTTTCGGGCGTTGCGGCGGGGCCGGGGGCCCTGGTTTTGCTAGTTGTTGCTGTTGCGCGGCGGGCATTGAGGCCCCCGGGGGAACCTCTGGGGATTTCAATTACCTTAAAACCGCCGCATCTACCCACCCGTGTAGCCACCGAAACCGCCGCCGCGGCCCCGCTCCCGTGGCCCACCGAGCTGGCCAAACAAATCCAAACTGTGCGCGACTTGGTAACCCAGGGCCCCCTCACCCCCAAGCAAGTAGCCGCCCGGTTCGCCGGCGCCGGCCCCGCCAAAGTGCAGCCCATCCTCGACACCCTGGCCGCCCTCTCGCTGCTGCGCTGGGTAGAAACCGAAAACGCCTACGCCGCGCAGCGCCCAGCTAAACAGCCGAGTTGTCATTCCGACGAAGGAGGAATCTGAATAAAACCACCCAGCAGTAGTCTAAAACGGGGTGGTCCGGCGACTTTTTCAGTCGTCGGACCACCCTTACGAGTGCCCGAGGCCGCTGTTCTTTAGTGAGAGTGGCCCGACGACTGAAAAAGTCGCCGGACCACCCCGCTAAACCACTGCTAACCACCCAAGGCCCACCCTCAGATTCCTCCTTCGCAGGAATTACAACCCCGCTGTTCAGCTAGGTGCCCCAGCCCACCCAAACAAAAAACCCCGTTTCCAGATTGGAAACGGGGTTTTCGTGGGCCCACTTGGAATCGAACCAAGGACCTGCTGATTCACTTTCCTCCGGTTTCCCGAAGTAGTTGGACTATCTCATCACCGTATCCGCCAGGGCGGGGTTAGGTGGGGGGCGTTGGTGGAAGCGTATTGCATGGTCTGCTCACTTCCTAGTCTCTGCACCTTCCGGGTACTATCATGACCGTTCCCCGGCTTGGCTCAGGATTGCCATCGGGGCCAGTTGCCCCGAACAGGTTTCCCTGAGTTAACCCCCTGCTCATCCCGTCGTTTCCGGCCGGGAGGCACCGCTTAGTATTCGCTGAATATTCTGAAACGTCAGCTCTGGATGATGCACTTCGGCGTGGCAATTGGAGCAAAGCAACTCACATTTACTAGCTTCTGCCACAATAACATCCCAGTTCCGATTAGAAAGCACCCGCATGTCAAGCTTGATGCTTTTCATGGTCGGGTCGGAATGATGGAAATGTAAAGCGGCTGCATTGGCTTGGTAGCCACATTTCTGACACCCCCCACCGAACTGCTCAATCAATTGAAGCTTACGCTTTAACGACCGCAGTGTCTGCGAGTGGTACGTGTTGGTTTGTGCCTTTGCCCGATGGTAATGGTCTTTCTGCTTACAAGTATTACCGCAATACTTCTGATTCTGACCAGCAATGGGTTGTGCGCAAACCACACAATGTTTCATAAATTCAAAGAACGCTAGTTGATGAGTCAGCTGCTCTAACCGATTGAGCTATAGGCCCGTTGCCAGCGCACCAACCGTAGCCGGCGGGTGATAACAGGACGAAAGTACGACCTTTGCCGGAAATTTCCGGTAATTCCTTATGCTTCCCCATTTACTTTTCGACTTCGGCGGCGTCCTCATCGACATCGATTACGACCGCACCCCCGCCGCCTTCCGCCGCCTGAGCCGGGCGGGCAGCACCGTCGAGTACAGCCAGGCCACGCAGGCCGAGCTGTTCGACCAGCTCGAAACCGGCCAGCTCACGCCGGCCGAGTTCCGCGACGGGCTGCGCGCGGCTTACGACCTGGAGGCCACCGACGAGCAGATTGACCAGGCCTGGCACGCGCTGCTGCTCGACGTGCCCGCCGAGCGCCTGGCCCTGGTGGCCGAGCTGCGCCGCCAGGGCCACCAAACGGCCCTGCTCTCCAACACCAACGCGCTGCACATTGCCGAAATCAACCGGCGGCTGGCGGCGCAGTACGGGCTGAAGCACGGCATTGCCGACTGCCTCGACCGTGTGTTTTACTCGCAGGAGGTGGGGCTGCGCAAGCCGGGCGAGGCGTTTTTCCAGCACGCGCTGCGCGAAATGAACTGGCGGGCCGAAGACGTGTTATTCATCGAAGACAGCCCCCAGCACGTGGCCACCGCCCGCCGCCTGGGGCTGCGGGTGCTGCACCTGGCCCCGCCGCTCACCCTCACCACCGCCCTGCCTGAAGCCCTCCGTGCCTTTCCCCGAGAATACGCCCCCCTTGCCTAATGCCCCCGCGCCGGGGCCGGGCCCCGGGGCCC
>NZ_MDZA01000156.1 GCF_001816125.1 Hymenobacter coccineus
CTGGCTAGCTTCGGCCGCGTGGATGTGCTGGTGACCAACGCCGGGGCCCCCCGGCCGGCGGTTTCGACGCGCTTTCGCCCGACATGTGGGACGCCGCCACGCGCCTGCTGCTCACTAGCGTGGTGGAGCTGACGCGCGCCGTGCTGCCCGGCATGAAGGAACGGGGCTGGGGCCGTATCCTCAACATCACGTCCATCAGCGTAAAGCAGCCAGTGGATAACCTCATGCTGTCCAACAGCTTGCGGGCGGCCGTGACGGGCATGGCGCGCACGCTGGCTACGGAGGTGGCGCCGTTCGGCATCACGGTGAACAACATTTTGCCCGGCTACACCCGCACCGCCCGCGTCGAAAACCTGGCCCAGGCCATTGCCACTCGCGACGGCATCGCGCCCGCCGAAGCCCAGGCCCGCTGGGAAAACGAAATCCCCATGCGCCGCCTCGGCGAGCCGCGCGAGTTTGGGGCCCTGGCCGCGTTCCTGTGCTCGGAGCGGGCCAGCTACATCACCGCCACCTCTATCCCCGTCGATGGCGGGTGGATTAAGGGATTATTGTAAAAAGAATGTGCTGAAATGTGAAGATGCGGGGGAATGTGAAAATTAAAGCTGATTTTAATTTTCACATTCCCCCGCATCTTCACATTTCAGCACATTCTTTTTACACCAACCCGCGCAGCCGCTCGAAGTCGGTCCCCAAAATGCTGGTGTCGTTGGCCCCGAGCCAATCCCGCAGCACGGTGGCGTAGATGCCGCGGAAATCGACTTGGTGGCGCAGGTCGCCCTGGTCGAGGTTATCCAGGTCGGGGGCGTCGTTGAGGATGCCTTTTTGCTGGAGGCTGCCGCCGATTAGGAAGACCGGGTTGGCGGTGCCGTGGTCGGTGCCATTGCTGGCGTTCTGGCCCACGCGGCGGCCAAATTCGGAGAATACCAGCACCAGCGTGTTGGCCCACTGGCCATTTTTCTGGAGGTCGTCGGCCAGCGCGGCCAGGCCGTCGCCGAGGTCGGTGAAGAGCTTTTGCTGCTGCTCGTGCTGACGCACGTGGGTATCGAACCCGTTGAGGGCCACGTAGTACACCCGCGACTCCACGCCAGAGTTGATCAGCTCGGCGGTGGTTTTCAAGTTCTTGCCAAACTCCGAGTTTGGGTAGGCCCCGGCCGATTTGTACACCTTCGACTTGTCGTAGAGGTAGTCGGCCGACGACGCGGTTTCGGCCAGCGTTTGGTAGAGGTAATCCACTTGCGCGTGGTGGTGGTCGGAGCCGGTTTCGCGGCTCACTTTGCTCAGCAGGCGGTTTTGGGTGAGCTGGTGCAGCTTATCGGGGTTCTTAAAGGCCAGGCCTTTGCGTTGGCTGCCTTTCATAGCTAGGCTTAGCGTGTCGTCTACTTCCAGCGCGTTGTAGGGGTTTTGGCAGCCGGGGCCCCGAGTCGAGGTAGCGGCCGAGCCAGCCGGTGCTCAGGTTCTGGGCACTGCCCGAGCCGGTCTGCCAGATGTCCATCGAGCGGAAGTGGGAGCGGTCGGGGTTGGGGTAGCCCACACCGTTGAGCACGGCCAGGTAGCCCTGGTCGTACAGATTCTTGAAGCCCTTCAGCGCCGGGTGGAAACCCAGCCCCTTGTCCAGCGCTAAAATTCCTTCCGATTCCTTGATGCCCAGCGTGGGCCGGGCCTTGTAGTACAGGTCGTTCTGGTACGGGATGACCGTGTTCAGGCCGTCGTTGCCGCCGCCGAGCTGCACCACCACGAGGCGGCGGGCCCCCGGCGCGTCGGCCAGCCGGGCCAGCCCGGGGCCCCGGTCGAGGGCGTGCAGCATTTTGGGCACGAACAGCAGCGTGCTGGCTAATATCGAGGTCTGGAGGAATTCGCGGCGTTGCATAGCTGAGATAATTATAGGATGATTGGCGGGGCGGGCTGCCGGCTTTTTCGCCGGCTGCCCGCTAATCGTTGCGTCGTTGGGCGAACCTGGCGGCGGCTAATCAAAGGCAACCGTTTAACGATTACCGGGCAGCCAGCGAAAAGCCGGCAGCCCGGGCCGGGCTACGACAACTGGTATTCTGGCAGGCTCATCAGGCTGATAAGCGTGTTGCGCAGGGCCTCGGCGGGGACGGGATTTTGGGCGGCGGCTTGCTGCACCAGGGTCAGGTTTTCGGGCTGGATGGGCGTTTGGAGGAGGAACTCGCTGAGGCGGGCGGGCTGGGCCGGGGCGGGCGTGGCGCCCAGCAACTGTTGCAGGGGCCCCAGCGGCAGGTGGGCCCCGGCGGTGGGCTTCACGAGGCGGTCGGCGCGGCTCAAGTTGGGGGCGATGTCGTTCTCGTCCTGCTTGAGGGCCACGGCGAAGTCGGCGTTTTTGAAGAGGATGGCCGGGATTTGCAGGCGCAGCAGCAGCGACGACGAATCAATCCAGTTGCGGCCGCCGGGCCAGCCGGCCACGTTCGGCGGCGCGAATAGCGTCTGGCCCAAGGCTTTCTGGTAGCCCAGCAGCGGCCGCTCGTTGTCGAGCCGCACGCCCAGGGTGCGGCGGATGCCGGCCAGCAGCTCCACCGGGCTCTTGAGGTGCGTACCCACGTTGGCTGGGTCGTAAAACCAGTCGGCCGAAAACATGCGCACCAGCAAGTCCTGGATGTCGTAGCCACTGCGGCGAAACGCGTCGGCCAGCGGCGCGATGCGGGCCGGGTCGGGCGTGTCGTTCACGAAGAAGCGGTAGAGCTTGGTAGTGAGAAAAGTAGCCGCCGCCGGCTGCTCCAGGATGATGGCCAGCACGTCTTCGCCCCGCAGGTTGCCGGTGCGGCCGAGAAAGGTTTTGGGGCCCCCGTCGTGGTCCGGGGCCCGGAACTTAAAGTTGCCCTGCCCGTCGTAGCTCCAACCGGTGAAGGCGCGGGCGGCCTCCTTCACGTCTTGCTCGGAGTAGTTGCCGCGGCCCAGCGTGAACAGTTCCATCACCTCACGGGCGAAGTTTTCGTTGGCGTGGCCCTTGTGGTTCTGGCGGTTGTTGAGGAATTCGAGCATGGCCGGCTCCTGGCTCACGGCCAGCAGCAGGTCGGGGAATTTGCCCAGCGCGTACTTCCGCGTGGTGTTGTGCAGGCTGAGGGCGGGGCCCGGCTGCCGCACCCGGCAAGCAAAGTGGCCGTGCCAAAACAGCGTCATTTTCTCGCGCAGCTGGGCCGGTGAGGTGGCCATGCGGTCCATCCAGGCCGTCGAAATGTTGCTGAACGCCTCGCGCAGGCCCTGGTTCTGCATTTTGCGCTGCGCGGGCGTGAGGTTGGCGCGGCGCCGCCGGGGCACGCGCCGGGGCCCAAGCGGTAAGGCTGGCGCGCGGGCAGCACGGCCACTGGGGCAGGGGGCGCGGCCTCGGCCGGGCTGCTGCTCATGGCAGTAGTGGCCTGGTCGGGGGTGGTCACCATGCCGGTGGGCACCGGGTTTTTGGCCGGGGTGGAGGCCCCTGGCGGCACGGCCATCACCGCGCCCAGCGGATCTTCGAAGTGCATGGTGGGCGCATCGAGCGGCACAAACTGCTCGGAGTCGCGCAGCAGCTGCCGCAAGGCTTTGCGCGGGCTGAGGCCGGCAGCCACGTCCTGCGGCCGGGGCCCGAAGCCGCGCGCCAATACAAATGCTGGAGTTGCTGGGTGGTATCCATGCCGGTAAGAGGGCCCCCGGCCGCCAGGGTTTAATTGACCGGCTGGAAACCCGGGCTGTCGGCCGCTGGTACTCACGCGGGGGCGAAGCCGTGCGACGGACCTTTCCCTGGGGCTAACGCTAAATTCACGCCCCGGCGCCTGCCCCGCGCCAGTCCCAGCACCCATGAAAAAGCTAGCCGACTTATTGCAGTTGGGCGACCCGCGCCTGTACGAAACGTGTGCGCCGGTTGTGCCCGCTGAGCTGCCCTTAGTGGCTGGCTGGGTGGCCGATTTGCACCACGTGATGGAGGAAATCCGCGCCCGGTATCATTTCGGGCGGGCCATTGCCGCGCCGCAGCTGGGCATCATGAAACGGTTGATTTACCTGAACATCGACCGGCCCGTGGTCTTCATCAACCCCGAACTCAGCGGGCTCAGCGCCGAGCTGTTCGAGTTGTGGGACGATTGCATGAGCTTTCCCAACTTGCTGGTGAAGGTGCGGCGGCACACGCACCTCACCATCGACTACCTCGACGAAAACTGGCAGCCGCAGACCCGGAAAATGACGGGCGACTTATCCGAGTTGTTGCAGCACGAGTACGACCACCTGAACGGCGTGCTGTGCACCATGCGGGCCATCGACGACAAGTCGTTGAAATGGCGGCCCTAAAGCCACTCGCCACTTGTTAAACGCTTGGCCGGGCCCCTAAAACCGGGCCCCGAGCACCACCGTTTTCTTGTACTCGCGCCGCTCGCCGCCAGCGGGGCGGAACAGCTCGACGTGCAGGATGTAGTAGCCCACGGCGGCCTTGCGGCCGCCATCGTCGAGGCCATCCCAGGCCACGAAGCCGGTGGTGGGCAGGCTCTCGTTGCGCAGCAGGCGGCGGGTGAGGCGGCCCACAGCGTCGTACACCGTGACGGAGCCCACGTAGCCGGGCTGGTCGAGCTGGTAATTCAGCGTAGTGAAATCCTGCTGGCCGTCGTCGTCGGGGGTGAAGACTTCGGGCGTTACGGTCAGCTCCTGGCCACCGCCGGGCGCGTCCTGGGCCTGCGAGTTAGGGCGGCCGGGCGTGGCGTAGCCCACGGTGCCGGCCGCCGAGTGGAAATTGCTGCCCAGGCTGGGGCCCTGCGCCCGGATGCGCTCCAGCGACACGCCGTCCTGGCTGCCGAGCAGCGGCAGGTGCAGGCTTTTGTTGTAGGCGAAGCGGTCGATTTCCTGGCCGCCCGCATTCAGCAGCACAGCCAGGCCGGCGTCGTCGGGCCAGGTGGGCAGGGCCCCCACGGGCAGCAGCGCGGCCGCATCGGCGCTGGTGGGGTACTGCGCCTGCACCGTGGCCGGGCTGGTGCTGAAGGCCACCAATTGCCCCGGCGCCAGCACGTAGGGCCCCGGGCACATTGGCAGGCCCGCCCCGCCGTCGCCCACCTGAAACCCTTGCAAGTCAACGTATTTCTGGCTCCGATTCAGCAGCTCAATAAAGCGCACGGCCCCCACGCGGGGATTGAACAACAGCTCGTTCACCACCACGTCGCCGGGCGCGGCGGCCTCGGGCAGGGCAAAATCGGTGGCTTGCAGGGGGCCGCTGGCGTTGCCGGCGCAGTCGGTGGCAGCTTGCACGGTTAAAGTAGTGGGGCGGCTGGGCTGGAGGGACCCGGCGAGTGTCAGGTCCACCACCCGGAAATCCGGGCCTACTGGCGCAGCGCGGGCCACGGCCGGCGCGGGGGCCCCTAGGGCGTAGCGGGCGGGGTTAACAACGGCAGCGCTGTCGAGCTTTTCGGAGAAGAACAGGCGCACAGTGCGGGCGTCCACGGCCACGGCGCGGAGCAGGGCGGC
>NZ_MDZA01000157.1 GCF_001816125.1 Hymenobacter coccineus
GGCCTTCGGGCGCGCCCACGGCCTGGGGGCCCTGCGCACCCCCGCCGACCTGGCCCGCCTGGTGCCCGTGCGCGACTACGAAGGCCTGAAGCCGTACTTCGACCGCACCCAGGCCGGCGAGGCCGACGTGCTCTGGCCCGGCCAGCCGCTGTACCTGGCCAAAACCAGCGGCACCACCTCCGGCACCAAGTACATCCCCATCACCCGCGCCAGCATCGGCAACCACATCAACGGGGCCCGCGACGCGCTGCTGCACTACGTGCACGCCACCGGCCGCAGCCAGTTCCTGGACGGTAAGCTGATGTTCCTCAGCGGCTCGCCGGCCCTCGAGCAGCACCACGGCATTGCCACCGGCCGCCTCTCGGGCATCGCCAACCACCACGTGCCGGCCTACCTGCGCCGCAACCAACTGCCGAGCTACGACGCCAACGTCATCGAAGACTGGGAAGCCAAGCTCGACCGCATCGTGGAGGAAACGCTGCCCGAAGACCTGACCCTGATTTCGGGCATTCCGCCCTGGGTGCAGATGTATTTCGACAAGCTGCTCCAAATTACCGGCCGGCCCATCAAGGACGTTTTCCCGAACCTCAACCTGTTCGTGTACGGCGGCGTCAACTTCGAACCGTACCGCGCCAAGCTCTTCGAAAGCCTCGGCCGGCCCATCGACAGCATCGAGCTGTTCCCGGCCTCCGAGGGCTTCCTGGCCTTCCAGGACGAGCCCGGCAACCCCGGCCTGCTGCTGCTGCTGAACAGCGGCATCTTCTTCGAATTTGTGCCCGCCGAACGGTTTTTCGAGGAAAACCCGCCCCGCCTCACCATCGCCGACGTGGAGCTGGACCGCCAGTACGCCGTCGTGCTCACCTCCAACGCCGGCCTGTGGGGCTACTCGCTCGGCGACACGGTGCGCTTCGTGAGCCTGGCCCCGCACCGGGTGGTAGTCACGGGCCGCCTCAAGCACTTTCTCTCGGCCTTCGGCGAGCACGTCATCGGCGAAGAAGTGGAAGGGGCCCTGCGCGAAGCCATGCGGCAGTTTCCGGCGGTGGAAGTAGTGGAATTCACCGTGGCCCCGCTCGTGAGCACCGACCCCGCGCAGCCCTCGCGCCACGAGTGGCTGGTAGAATTTGCCCGAGCTCCGGCCGATGCCGCCGCCTTCGCCGGGGTCCTGGATGGAGCCCTGCGCCAGCGCAACACCTACTATGACGACCTGCGCCAAGGCAACATATTGGTGCCGCTGCAACTCACGCTGCTGCCACCCGGCGCGTTCCAGCGCCACATGAAGCGCTTGGGCAAGCTCGGCGGCCAAAACAAAGTGCCCCGCCTGAGCAACGATGGGGCCCTGGCGGAGGGGTTAGTTAAGAATTCGTAAGTTTAGCCATGCTCCGCCTCGATAAAACCGTAATCCGCAAAACCACCTTGCACGCCGACCACAGCGTTCAGGATGCTGAGGACGCGGCCCGTTGGCGCGCAATGACCACGGAGCAACGCCAGGAAGTGCTGGCTTATTTGCGTCATCAGGCGCGGACGCTTCGTGCTTTACGCGATTTGGGGCGTGAGCAAGATCATAGCGTAAATCAGAAGATTCAACAAATCTAGAATCGCTGATTTAACGTGCGCATCGCTTTCGACCTTAATAATACTCTGATTCGCTGCGGCTACGATTTCCCGCTGGAGCGGCCCCGGCGCAGCAAACTAGCCCGATTACTGAGTAGCGAAGGTTTTCGGAAAGGAGTTGTAGAACTGGCTGAATACTGCCGTCAACAGGGCTGGGAAGTGTGGGTGTATACCACTTCCTATCGCAGCAATTGGCACATACGCCAACTGTTTTGGCTGCACGGTATCGGCTTAGATGACGAAGTAAACCAGCAGCGGCACAGCCGCGAGGTAGCGGTTCGCTGTATGAAGCACCCACCGAGTTTTCGGATTGACTTACTAATCGACGATTCAGAAGGTGTGCGAATAGAAGCCGAACGTCATGGTTTTCAGATGTTGGTAGTGGCTCCCGACGACGAGCATTGGGCACAGAAAGTCAAAGCCGCGCTGGCACAACGACAGGATTAACTCACGCATTCAGCAAGCCGTGCCGGACGGCGTACACCACCAGGCCGGCCGAGTTGGGGGCGTGGGTTTTTTCGAGCAGGTTTTGGCGGTGGCCCTCTACGGTGCGGCGGCTGATGCAGAGGTGGTCGGCAATTTCGACCGCCGTGCGGCCCTCGCAGATGAGGCGCAGGACTTCCTCCTCGCGCGGGGTGAGCTGCACCAGGGCCGAGAGCGCCGGCCCGGGGGCCAGGCCCGCCGGGGCCCCGCGCAGCAACGCTTGCGCCATGCGCGGCGTGACGTGGTGGCCGGTCGTGAGCACGTCTTCCAGGGCCAGGCGGAGCTGGTCTTGGTCGGCGTCTTTAGGTAGGTAGCTGCGGGCCCCCAGCTTCAGCATCTGGGTGATGAACTTGTCGGCGGAAAACATCGAGAGGACGATGATTTTCAGGCCGGGGAATTCGGCAAGCAAGATTTTGGCCACCTCGGGGCCGTCCATGCCGGGCATTTGCAGGTCGAGGAGCAGTACGTCGGGCAGGTGCTGGCGGCAAATAGCCAGTAGCTCCGGGAATTCGGCGGCCTCGTCCACGGCCTCCACGTAGGGCAGGGCCTGCAAAACGTAGCGCAGCCCCTGCCGAAACAGCGGGTGGTCGTCGAGCAGCGCAATGCGAACCGGGAAATTAATGGCAGACATGGGATGGGCAAAGGACGGCAACGGAAGGCGAGTCATCAGTTGCTCATTACCAGTGCTTGGGCAAAAAATGACCACGAGCAACCTGTAGCCTATTTGCTTTTAGGCAGTTTCCGATTTTCCGGGAGGAATTAGAATTAAAAATAGGATTTAAAAACCTGAAAATCAAATTATTAAATCGCTTTTTTCATTCCAATTCCTCCCAGAAGCGTAGCGCCATCTGAGAACTTCTTAGCTCCGGCCTACACCGCGAAAGCCGCCGGTAGCTCGACGCGGGTGTGGGTACCCTGGCCGGGGCCCGAGGCCCGGTGCAGGCGGGCGCGCAGCAGCTGCACCCGCACGTCGATGCTGCGCAGGCCCGCGCCGGCGGCGGCGGCGGCCGGTGCCAGGGCCCCCGGCGCGGGCAGTGCAAAGCCGCAGCCGTCGTCGCCCACGGCCAGTGTGAGCAGCGTGCCGCGCTGGCGCAGCTGCACACTGAGGCGCGTGGCCCCAGCGGCGTGCTTAAAGGCGTTGTGCATCAGCTCCTGGCAAATCCGGTACAGGGCCAGCTCCTGGGCCAGGGCCAGCGGGCGGGGGTACTCCACCTCCAGCGCCACGGCCAGCGTGCCGGCCTCGTTCGACACGTCGACCAAGTGCTGCAAGGCTTCGGCCAGGCCGAAGCGGGCCAGCACCACCGGGTAGAGGCTGTGCGACACGGTGCGCACGTCCTGCACGGCGGTGCCCATAATCTCCTTCACCAGCCCAAGCAGGTCAGCGCGGTCGGCCAGGGGCTGGGGGCCCTCCAGGCGCTGCACCAGCAGCTTGGCCGTGGCAATGGTCGAGCCAATGCCGTCGTGCAGGTCGCGGCCGATGCGCTCCCGCTCCCGCTCCTGGGCCTCCACCACGGCGGCCAGCAGCGCCTGCTGGTGGGTGGCCTCGGCCGCGCGCAGGCGCAGCTGCTGTTGCAGCAGCCGCTTCTGGTACACCACCAAAAACAGCACCAGGCCCCCCGCCGCCAGCAGCATGAACGCAATGCCGCCGAACAGCATCGAGGCGAAGGTTACTTCCGGGGGCGAATCCATAGGGCGGTGCAGTAGCAGGCGTACAGCACCACATTTAGCAGCGTGTGCACGGCCCAGGCGGCTGTGCTCAGCTGGTTGGAATAGTGCGTGAGCAGGTAGTTGCTGAACAAAAAAATCTGGATGCTGCCCAGGGAGTTGACGACGATGCCGGTCGAAACCCAAAACATGGGCTCTTGGTCCAGGCGCGTCACGCGCAGTTCGCGGAGCAGCTTGCGAAAGTACAGCCCCACCAAGCTCAGCACCAGGACGCTCTCCACAATTTGCAGGGCAGGTTTAAAGCGCGCCACCTCGGGGAAAAGCCAGCCATCGAGCACGCAGTAGGCCACAAAGGCCCCGGCCAGCCCCGGCCGCCACCGCGAAAAGGCCGGCCACTGCAACGCCCGGTCGTAGACCAACGCCAAAAACCACACCTCCATCGCCGCAAAAATCGGAAATAGGAACAAGTTGGGTTGGTGGTGGCGGTGCAGCCAATCGGAGGAGATTTCCGTGAGCACGTCCAGCCCCATGAACACCGCCAGGTAGCGTAGCTCCGGCGGCAGCCGCCGGAACCGCACCACGCCGCTGAGGAACGTGACCGCCAGGGCGAACTCCATGAAGCGCGCTGCGAACATGAATAATGCGGTGCTGGTCATACTGCTTACGGGTAGGGTAAGTAGGGAATGATGGGCTGCCCGGAGCGCTGCCTACGCCTTTGGGAAGGCCCTTAGCACTGCGGCGGGCAAGGCTTCGACATGTCGAAAAACGGGTCGCCCGAACCATCACCGTCCAGTTTCTTGGGGTCGTGGAGGCGCAGCACCAGCCCGAAGGTTTGCGCCAGGGGGCCCTCGGCGGGGTAGTACTCGTGCAGGCCAAAGCTAATCCGCAGCGTTTGGGCGCCGAACGGTTGGGCGGCGAATAGCGGCTCCAGAAAATCGCCCACCTCGAAAGCATAGCCTTGTAGGGGCCCTTAGCCGGTGGCAAATAGGGCGGGCGTGACGGCCGGCGCGGCGGCCCAGTTGTGCAGCCAGGTTTTCACCAGGTCGTGCGGTACCTGGGCAGCTTTTTGGTGGGCGGTGCGCAGCGGGGGCGCCGCCAGGGCATTTTCTGCCGCCGCCGGGGCCTCTTCGGCCTCGGCCAGGTAGTAGGCCGACAAGCGCGTGCCCGCGGCATCGGTGGCGAACAGGGCCAGCGCGAAGCGCGCCGGGTGGCCCTGGTGGGCAATGGCCAGGAACTGGGTCCTGACGGCGACGATGCCCAACGTCGACGCGAGCCACACCAGTTGCTGGATGGGTAGGCTCGCGTGGGTGCGGCGGCCGTGGCCGGGTGCGGCGAAGCACTGGGCCGGTGCGGGGCCCTCGGTGGCGCTGGCAATTTTCAGCCACTCGGCGCTGTACTGTTCGAACTGCTCGGGGGTAAGGATGCTCGAAATAGCAGACATTAATTCGTGGTAAATAAGGTAAACTTTATAAAGATATAAGTAACTATCAACCAATGGGTAGTAATGGACTGATGCAAATCGTTTCTGTCTGATTGGGAGCTGGTTAGGCGGGGCTGGCCACGGCGTGGGCCAGCACCACGCGCTGGCCGGGCGTGGG
>NZ_MDZA01000158.1 GCF_001816125.1 Hymenobacter coccineus
GCGCAGCAGCTGGCGCAGCGGTGCCCAGGCCCTGGCCCGGCGCGCGGGCGCGAGGGCTCCCGCCAGCAGCGCCAGCAGCACGGCTGCTACCCGGGCCCCGGGCCCCCAAGCCAATGGTTCTTCATGCTGCCCAAGTTAGGTATGAGCCGCTGGGGCCCCTAAAAATTTACCGTGCCAGGCAAATATTAACTTGCTAGAATATAGAGCAATCAGCGCTATGCGTAGCTTTGCTGAATCCTCCGTTTTCTTGCTAGCATCCTATGAAAAAACTTCTCCGCACTGCCCTGGCCGCTGGGCTACTCTTTGCCGCCGGGGCCCCGGCCCGCGCCCAGGCCGTAGCCAACGGCGGCTTCGACACCTGGGCCGCCCGCAGCGGCACCGATGCGCCCACCGGCTGGCTGACTGTGGACGACGTTATCGCGGCCCTGCTCACGCGCTTCCCCACTGGTACCTTCACGAAAACCACCGACGCCCACGGCGGCACCTACGCCCTGCGGCTCGAAACCAAAGCCACGCTGCTGGGCGTCGTTCCGGGCGGGGTGACGCTGGGCACCAAGCTGGGGCCCCTCACCGCCGCCGCACCCGCCGGCCTGCCCTTCACCGGCCGGCCGGCCATGCTCCAGTTCTACTACAAGCTCACGGGGCCCCAGCCCACTGCGGCCGCCGACAGGGCTTTTGTGGAAGTATCGCTCACGCGCACCGTGGGCGGCCAGTCGGTGGTGGTGGCCGCGGGTGCCCAAACGTTCAGCACCGTCGCGGCGGCCTACGCACTGGCCCAGGTGCCGCTCGTCTACGCCTCGTCGGCCGCGCCCGATTCGGTGCACATCAGCTTCGGCTCGGGCCTGGTTGACGTTTCGACTGGGGCCCCCACGGGCGGCACGGCGGGCACTGTGTTCCAGGTCGACGACGTGGCCTTCACTGGCACGGCCACCGCCACCCGCGACGCGGCCCTGGCCGCCGCCCTCACCGTGGCCCCCAACCCCAGCCCGGGCGGGCGCTACGTGCTCCGCGCCCCGGCCGCCCTGCTGGCCGCCCCCCTGGCCGTAGTGGACGCCGCCGGCCGCACCGTGCGCCGCGAGGGGGCCCCCACCGCGGGCACCGCCGCCCGCACCCTCGACCTGGCTGGCCTAGCTGCGGGCGTGTACACCTTGCAGCTGTTCACCGACAAGGGCTTGATTACGAAGAAGCTGCTGGTGGAGTGAATTTCACAGTCCTTTTAAGGCCTCCAGCTTAAGGACTTAAGAAAATTGGCAAAAAAGGCGTCCGAAAGGACGCCTTTTTAGTTAAGGCACGGCGGGCGCGTGCAACCCATCTGACGTGCTGCGGCTCTGCTTAATACGCTCCACCTCAGCCGTCTTCCTATGCGCCTCCGCTACGCTTTACTGCCGGCTCTGCTGGGCTTGGCTACTGCTTGCAGCCGCGGCACCGACCCGCACCCCGACAACGCCGCTTGGCGGCCGCTGCCCTACGGCGCGCCGGCGCTGGCCGGTTTCTCCGAAGCGCGCTTCGCCTCGGCGCAGGTGGGCTGGGTGATTGGCGGCTACGTGGCCGACCGGTACCAGTACAGCCCGTTGCTAACCACCCGGGATGGGGGCGCGACCTGGACGCGCCAAAACCTGTACCCCATGACCCTGAACGGCTTCCGCACGCTGGCCCCGGTAACGGAGCAGCTGGTGTTCGCCGTGGGCGTCGACCCCGTGGCGGGAGCCGTGGGGGCCCCCAGCACGCCCGCCAGCGGCCAGGCCGTGTACAAAAGCACCGACGGCGGCACCACGTGGCAACTGCTGCCCGGCAGTGGCTTTTTGGGCAGCTTCCGCCTGCACTTTTTCGACGATCAAACGGGGCTGTCGTTTAAAAACAACTGGATCCAGCGCACCACCGACGGCGGCGCGTCGTGGCGCACGGTATTCAACCCCGCGGCGGGCAATTGGGACTGGGTGCAGTTTCCGGGGCCCACCGCCGGGTACGCGGCCGGGGGCTACGTAGGCGGTGGCTTTGCGGGCGGGATATTCAGCAACGGCAGCTTGGCCAAAACCACCGACGGCGGCGCCACCTGGCAAGCGCTGCCCTGGGACCACCAGTACATCAATTCCCTGTCGTTCGTGAGCCCCGCGGTGGGCTTCACGGCCACTTTTCCCGACCAGCACCTGTACAAAACGCGGGACGGCGGCACCACCTGGCAGCTCGTGAACGACCAGCTGCCCGCTTCCGGCCGGGGACATTTTTTCAACGAGCAGGAAGGCTACTTCACCAACGGCGCAAGCATTTTCTACTCCGCCGACGGGGGCCTCAGCTGGCAGGAGCAGTACCACACAACGCCTAATTCGCAGTACCCGGCCAGCATCAACAGCCTGGATTTCCCGACGCCGGCCGTAGGTTTCGCCGTCACTTCCGACGGGCAGATCATCAGGGGCACGCGCTAGGGCCCCCACCCTACCACCAAAAAGCCCCCACGGCGCCGGCGTGAACCGGCCACCGCGGGGGCTTTTGACTAAGAAGGAGAACCTACGCGGCCGGCGGCGCAGAAACTTCCGGAGCGGGGGCGGCCAGGGCCACGCGCAGCTCGCCGAAGCCGGTGCCGACGATGAAGCCGGGCAGCGTCAGGCCGGTTTCGAGCTCGATGGACAGCAGCTCGGCGGGCTGGCCGTCGACCAGGGCCCCGGTGGCGATGAGGGGCAGGCCGTGCAGCACTACGCGGTAGGTGGCGTAGGCGGGCTGGTAGGGGCCCTCAATGGCCTGGGCGAGCACCAAGTCGGTGGCTGTACCGGTGGCCGTGAAGCGGCGCACGGTTTGCTGGCCCTGCTCCTGGTAGGCGTAGCCCTCGCCGCCGTCGTCGTAAAGGCAGCTCTCGGCGGTGCCGTTTTTGTAGTACACGTGCAGCGTGAGCTCGTCCACCACTTTTTCGCCCACGTATTGCAGCACGGGCTGCATGGGCACCACGGCCCCGGCCTTCACGAAGAGCGGGATGCGGGTGAGGTCGGCGCTGGCCCACACCTCGCTGCCGCCGGCCTGGAGGCCATCGGTCCAGTAGTAGTACCAGTCGCCGCGGGGCAGGTACATCCAGCGGCCATCGGCCCCCGGGGCCGTAACAGGGCACACGAGCAGGTTGTCGCCGAGGCTGAACTCGGCCATGCGCAGGTAGGTTTCGGGGTCGTTCTGGTCGAGGAAGGTGAGCGGGCGCAGCATGGGCGTGCCGTGCGTGGCGTACTGCCAGAACGCGGTGTACATGTAGGGCAGCAGGCGGTAGCGCAGCTCGATGAAGTGGCGCGCCAGGCTGGTGTAGGGCTCGCCGAAGCTCCAGGGTTCCTGGTCGCCGTGGTCGCCACTGCTGTGGGTGCGGAAGAACGGGTGGAAGGCCCCCAGGGCAATCCAGCGGGCGTACAGCTCGCCGTCGGGCGTATCAATAAACCCGCCAATGTCGCTCCCAATGAAGCTGAACCCGCTGATGCTCAGGCGCTGGCACTGGATGTTGGCCAGCCACAGGTGTTCCCACGAGGCGATGTTGTCGCCGGTCCAGCCCGAGGAGTAGCGCTGGCCACCGGCGTAGGTGCTGCGCGTGATGGTGAAGGGCCGCTTGGGGTAGGCAAAGCGCTTCACACCCTCGTTGGTGGCGCGGGCCATCTGCATGCCGTAGATGTTGTGGGCCTTGAGGTGCGAGGCCGACTGGCCGTCGTAGTCGAAGCGCACGTCGGCCGGGAAGGTGCCCTTCTCGAACACCGCCGGCTCGTTCATGTCGTTCCACACGCCGGCCACGCCCACGTCCTTAATAAGGCCCTCAAATAGGCCCGCCCACCACTCGCGCACCTGCGGCTTGGTGTAGTCGGGGAAGTTGCAGAGGCCGGGCCACACGGTGCCCTTCATCAGGGGCCCGTCGGCGCGGCGGCAGAAATAGTCGTTGGCCCGGCCCTCGTTATACACGGAGTAGCCGGGGTCTATTTTGATGCCGGGGTCGATGATGACCACGGTTTTGAAGCCGTCGGCGGCCAGATCCTGCACCAGGCGCTGGGGCTCGGGGAAGTGCGTGGGGTGCCAGGTGAAGCACCGGTAGCCGTCCATATAGTCGATGTCGAGGTAGATGGCATCGCACGGAATTTGGCGCTCGCGCAGGCCCTGGGCAATTTCCCGCACGTTGGCCTCGGGGTAGTAGCTCCACTTGCACTGGTGGTAGCCCAGCGTCCAGAGCGGGGGCAGCTCGGCGGGGCCCGTGAGCATCGTGTACTCTTGGGCCACCTCCAGCAGCGTGGGGCCGTAGATGAAGTAGTAGTTCAGCTCGCCGCCGTTGGCCCAGAAGCTAGTGACGTCGGCGCGCTCGGCGGCGAAGTCGAAGTAGCTGCGGAACGTGTTGTCGAAGAAAATGCCGTGGGCAATTTTCTGGTGCAGCACGTGGTAGAAGGGGATGTTCTTGTAGAGCGGGTCGGAGCCCTTGGTGTAGCCGTAGGTATCGGAGCCCCAGTTGGTGAAGCGGTGGCCGCGCAGGTTCATGTTGGCGGGCTTGTCGCCGAGGCCGTAGTAGTGCACGCCGGGGGGCACCTGCTTACTCATCTTCACGATGTCGTTGCCGGTTTCGTCGTCGTACTGCCAATGAAACCCCTTTTCGTCGTCGCTCAGCACCGTGCCCGAGCGGTCGAGCACGCGGGTGCGCAGGCCCTCCTTCTGTACCGTGCAAATGAGGCGGGCGGTGGTGAGGCGGTAGTGGTCGGCTTTCTCAACAAATTCCAAAAACGTGGGCGCCGGGGCCCCTGCGTCGGCCGGCACGGCGTACGAAAAATCGGGCAGCAGCGGGCCGTCGGTGAGGTAGCGAAAGCGCAGCACTTTGTCGTTGACGACGGACAGCGCCAGGCGCACACCGTTGTCGCAGCTGAACAGGTAGCGGCCGGGGGCCAGTTCCTCGGCGCGGCGCACGTGGCCGGCCATATGGTCCTGGTGGGCCGTGGCCGCCAGGTCGTTAACCATGTAATTATTCTCCTGGACTGATGGATTCATAACGGATAATAGTGGGGTCGAATAGGGTGCGGGGACTCAAAAAATGCCGACCAAGGCGGTCGGCACGTTGTTTATGCCCGCAAGATAAAGCGGGGCTTTGGCGCGGGCGGCAAAAAATTCGTCAAATTCGGCAGACCTGATAATTCGCTCGGCCAACGCATAGTGCTTGCCTGTGGCCCGGTCGGTCCCCATCTTTGCCCACCCGCCCTATTTCCCTGCCCGCGCCCGCCATGCTCCCTCCCCCCCCCCATTTTGCTCGTGCTGGCCTGGGATGATGCCGACCCCGCCGTTCACCGCGTGGCGGCCACCGCGGCCCTACCGGCCCTGCCCACCCTGCCGCTCGTGCGGGCCCTGGCCGCCGCCCAACCCACC
>NZ_MDZA01000159.1 GCF_001816125.1 Hymenobacter coccineus
AAAAAAAACGGGTCAATGCTTCGGCTGCGCTCAGCATGACCGTTTTTTGGTTTTGAATAGAAACCTACTCTTTGAAAGCCAGCTCCCCCACCGCTGCGGGCTGGGCGATGCCGCGCAGGGCCCCGGCCAGGATTTCGTAGGAATGGACGCGGGCTTCGTGGCTGAAAATATTAGTCACTGCCATGATTTCGTTGACCTGCGTCTGGTCGATGAAGTCCTGCAAATCGGCTTGGATCGTGGCCGGACTGCCGACGAAGGCGTAGGCCAGCATCTGCTGCACGGCGTGCTGCTGGGCGGGGCCCCAGAGCGGGGCCATCGACTCGACGGGCGGGGCCAGCGGGGCGGGGCGGCCGGAGATGACGCCCAGCATGAACTGCTGGAGCGACGTGGAGAGCCACTGCGCCTCGGCGTCGGTGTCGGCGGCCACCACGTTCACGCAGGCAATGGCGTAGGGCTGGGCCAGGGCGGCCGAGGGCCGGAAGTTTTGACGGTAAATATCCAACGCGGCCATGAGCTGGGCCGGCGCAAAGTGGCTGGCGAAGGCGTAGGGCAAGCCCAGGGCCGCCGCCAGGTAGGCGCTGTCGGTGCTAGAGCCCAGGATGTAGATGGGCACGTCGAGCCCCTCGCCGGGAATGGCGCGCACCGCAGCCGTGCTGTTGGCGGCCGAGAAATAGGCTTGCAGCTGCTGCACATCGCGCGGAAAATCCTGCACCCCGCCGAAGCGGCCGCCCCGGATGGCCTGCGCCGTGGCCTGGTCGGAGCCCGGGGCCGGCCCAGGCCCAGGTCGATGCGGCCGGGGTAGAGCGTGGCCAGCGTGCCGATTTGCTCGGCTACCACCAGCGGGGCGTGGTTGGGCAGCATGATGCCGCCCGAGCCCAGGCGCAGCGTGGTGGTGCCGCCGGCGAGGTAGCCCATTAAGATCACCGGAGCCGAACTGGCCACGCTGGCCATGTTGTGGTGCTCGGAGAGCCAGTAGCGGGTATAGCCCTGTTTTTCAACCTGCTGGGCCAGGTCTAGGCTGTGGCGAAAGGTATCGGCGGGCGTAGCGCCGGCCACAATGGGGGCCAGATCGAGCACCGAGAAAACGACGGGGGAAGCAGCGTTGGTTGACATATATATGAGGCAAAAGGGAGAGTAACAGCGGTTGTTACACTAAACCAACTTCGACCCAAAATGATTGCGCGGTGCCCCTGGGAGCCCCACCCAGGCCGTTCTGGGCCCCCAGGTACCCTGCCCAGTTAGCCCAGCAGGGCGCGCACCTGCTGCACCCGCTCGGCCACCGAGCCCTCGACGCAGGTGTAGGGAATGCCCAGCAGGTCGAGTTGCATCAATGTGGTGCCCTGCTGCACGTTGCGCAGCGCCTCGGGGCCCCGCCAGCCATCGGCCTCGAACGGGATGGAGGGCTGGCACACAATGGTGTGGGCGTAGCGCGGGCGGCAGGCGCGGGCCAGCTGGAGCAGGGCCGGGTCGCAGCGCTGGTAATAGTAGTACGAGTAGAGCGCGGTGGTAATGGCGTTGGTATCGATGAACAAGAACCGCTGCGCATGGGCCAGCCGCTCATCCTCATTTTCGATGTGCTGCCGGGCGATGTGCAGGTGGTCGGCGTAGGTGAGGGCCCCCATTTTTTCCTCGGTAAGCTGGCGGCCGTACTCGGGCACCCACACGGTTTCATAATCCGCCGCCAGGGCCCGGCACAAAGTGGTTTTGCCGGTGCTTTCGGCCCCCAGCAGCACCACGCGCGCCGGGGCAGGGGGCGCAAAATCAGAGGTCTTGGCAGCGGGCAGCGTATCCATGTTCGCGGGTAATAACATGCTCCGTAGTGAGCAATAACAGGCTCAATATTACGCCGCGCCAGCCGGCTGGCACCAGTACCTTACCGGAAAGCAACGCCAAGAAAGTACGCCCGCAGCAGCAGCAAACGACCGTGGCCGCTTCCCCTGCCGCCACTGCCGAGGGTTGGCCACGGGTCCGCGCCGCGCCGCCAGGGCGTGGGTACCGCGGGGCCCGGGGCCCCTGCCCATTCGGGCGCGCTGGCACCTAGCCCAAGAAAGCGGTGGGGCAGCACGGGGCCCAGGCCGGCATTTTTGTCGCCGCCAATTCGGCCGCCTGGGCCGGTATTGCCGTTTACTACCGGGGGCCCGTGATGCGGGGCGCGCGCGCGAACGGCTAAGCCAAAATCCGCCTGCCCGCCGCCAAAATGGGCAAGCTGCGGCGCTTCGTTGCCAAAAGCGCGTATGCTCTCTTAGGCAAGCTCGAAAACGCCTAGCAGAAAGAGTCGCCGCCGGTGCGGCACGCGGCCCCAGGCCTTGCCTTTTTTGCTGATTCTCACCATTCTATGCCCGATCCTTCATCCGATAACCTGAACGAGGAGCTGAACACCGCCAAGCAGGTACAGCCCGAAAACGTGGGGGCCCTCACCCGCGCCCAGCTCACGCCCAAGGCCGCCGCCGCGCCCCAGGGCCACGACGTGCCCGGCCACGACCACGCCGACGCGGCAGCAACCGACGACCACGCCGGCCACGACCACACGGGCCACGACCATGACCATTCCGGCCACGACCACGATGGCCACGACCACGGCCCGGCTGGCGATAACCCTTACCTCACGCCGGGCATCAGCCTGGTGCTGATGCTCGCCGGCATTGCCCTGGACTACTACCAAGTCGGTTTTTTTACCGGCTACGTGCGGCCCATCTGGTACGGCGTGGCCTACCTGCTGGTAGGCTGGAACGTGCTGCGGGCGGCCATCAAGAGCATTCCCAGCGGCAATATTTTCAACGAGTTTCTGCTGATGGGCATTGCCACCATCGGCGCGTTTGCGCTGGGCGAATACGCGGAAGGCGTGGCCGTGATGCTGTTCTATACCGTGGGCGAGCTGTTTCAGGATGCGGCCGTGAACCGCGCCAAGCGCAGCATCAAGGCCCTGCTCGAAATTCAGGCCACCGAAGTGGGCGTGCTGCGCGATGGCCAGCGCCTGGTGCTCGACCCCAAAGCGGTAGTGGTGGGCGACGTGATTGAGGTGAAGCCCGGCGAGAAAGTGGCCCTCGACGGCACGCTGCAATCGGCGCGCGGCACCTTCAACACGGCCGCCCTCACCGGCGAGTCGGTGCCCCAAACCAAGCTCAAGGGCGAAGTCGTGCTAGCCGGCATGATCAACCAGGACACGCTGAGCGAGATTACCGTCACGGCCGCGTTCAAGGACACCAAGCTGAGCAAGATTCTGGCGATGGTGCAGGACGCGGTGGGCCGCAAGGCCAAAACCCAGCAGTTCATTACCAAGTTTGCCCGTATCTACACGCCCATCGTGGTGGGTCTGGCGCTGCTGCTCACCTTTTTACCTTACTTGTTTGTAAGCGACTACGTGTTCCGCGACTGGCTGTACCGGGCGCTGGTGTTCCTGGTTATTTCGTGCCCGTGCGCGCTGGTTATCAGCATTCCGCTCGGCTATTTTGGCGGCATTGGGGCGGCTTCCAAGGCGGGCGTGCTCTTCAAGGGCTCCAACTTTCTCGACGTGATGCGCGAGATTGATACCGTGGTAATGGACAAAACCGGCACCCTCACCAAGGGCATCTTCGCCGTGCAGCAAGTAGTGGCCGCGCCCGGCCAAACCGAGGCCCGGTTTACGGCCCTGGCCGCCGCGCTCGAAGCCAAATCGACCCACCCCATTGCCCGGGCGCTGGTGCAGCATGTGGGGCCCGCCGGCCCACCGCTGGCCGTGGAGAACGTGGAGGAAATTGCCGGCCACGGCCTGCGCGGCCGCGTCGATGGCCAGGACGTGCTGGCCGGCAACGCCAAGCTGCTCAGCAAGTTCAGCGTCGCCTACCCCCCTGAAATCGACCAGCTCGTGGACAGCATCGTGGTGGTGGCCGTGGGCGGCCAGTACGCTGGCTACCTCACCGTGGCCGACGAGATAAAGGACGATGCCGCCCAGGCCGTGCGCGAGCTAAAAGCGCAGGGCATCAGCACCATCGTCATGCTTTCGGGTGATAAAGACGCCATCGTGCAGCGCGTGGCCAAAACCCTGGGCATCAGCGAGGCCCACGGCGGCCTGCTGCCCGAGGACAAAGCCGCCCACGTCGAGCGCCTCAAAGCCGCCGGCCACCGCCTGGCCTTCGTAGGCGACGGCGTGAACGACGCCCCCGTGGTGGCCCTGGCCGACGTGGGCATCGCCATGGGCGGCCTTGGCTCCGATGCCACCATCGAAACGGCCGACGTGGTGATTCAAACCGACCACCCCAGCAAAATTGCCACCGCCCGCCGCATCGCCGCAGCTACGCATACCGTGGTCTGGCAGAATATCTGGCTGGCCTTCGCCGTGAAAGCCGTGGTACTGGCCCTCGGCGCCGGCGGCCTGGCCACCATGTGGGAGGCGGTGTTTGCCGATGTGGGCGTGGCCCTGCTGGCCATTTTGAACGCGGTGCGGATCCAGCGCATGGACTTCACCAGCCGGCCCTAGCGTAGCTCCCGGGCCGGGGTGCCCGGTGGTGCCACCGCCGGCCGGGGCCCCTGCTAGGGCGCAGCTCGGTGCGGCGCAGCTCGCGGCCCACCAGGCGCACGAGCTGGTAGGTGTCCGTGGCGGCGTGGTAGGCCAGGCCCACGCCGGCGCCGGTGCTGGCCAGCGGCTGGCCGCCCAGCAGCCGGCCCCGGGCATCGAACACGTAGGCCAGGCCGGGGCCTGGCTCGCTCACGGCCACCGCCTGGCCGCTGGCCCCGAAGTCGAAAAACTGCGTGGGCTTGGGCCCCGACGTAACGAAGCGGCGCGACACCACGGGCGCGGCCTGCGGCGGCAGGTAAAAGTCGTAGCGGCCGCCTTCCTCGTCGCGCGCCACGCCGTAGCCGGCCCCGCCGCCGGTGGCCGGCACCAGCCGGAACGTGGCCGCGCGGCTCCAGGTGGCCACCCGGCGGCGGGCCAGCACGTCGCCCACCAACGTGAAGGTGACCAGCTCGCCGTGCTGATTAACAACCGTGAGGCGGGTGCGGCCCAGGGTGGTGGCAGCCTGCACGGCCACGCCGCCCGCCAGCCGGGCCCCCACGCTCAGGGGGAAGCCCGGCAGCAGGCCCCCGCGCTGGTCGTAGGCGTATACGTAGCCGTTTTGCAGGGGGCACACCACCACGTCGCGCCCGCCCACGCTCAGCAGCGCGGCGGCCCCAGCCAGCGGAAAATCGAGCACTGGCCCCAGCCGGGGTACTGCCGCCCCGCGGCATCGAGCAGAAACAGGGCCTGCGCGCCGGCCGCCACCAGCAGGCGCGGCGCGGCCCCGGCCGGGGCGCTGGTTTGCAGGGCGGTGGCGCGCACCGTATCGGGCAGGTTGAGGGGAAAGGGCGGGGCCTCGCGGCCGTCGGCCGGGGC
>NZ_MDZA01000160.1 GCF_001816125.1 Hymenobacter coccineus
CGTACAAGCCGCCGCGACACGTTCGCGTAAATCAAGAGAATAGGCTTTCACGCTGGAAAAATAACTCCCGTACTGTACATCATCCTGAGAACCGCTCTAACTCGCCGTAAAAGGCCGTGGTGCGGCTGGGCTGCAGCAGTTCGGCATAGAGGCCGCCAAAGGGGTGCAGCCCGCCGTCGGTGTAGCCCGCGATATTATAGGCAGGGCTCTCCAGGCGGTTGTAGCGTACCCCCGCCAGCACGCCTCCCTGAAAGGCCCCCCGCCGCCGCCGCGCGGCTTGGGCTACCCAACTGTGGGCAGGCTGCCGGGCGGGGCTGCACGCGGTGGCGTAGGCCTGCACCACGCGGCCCAGGCCCCCGGCCGTGAAGGCCGCCGTGGCTGCCGCCTGGCTGGCCGCCGGGCAATCGGCAAAATACAATTCGAGCTGATTGCGGTAATTGTTGCCATCAATTATGTTCCAGCTGCCACCCGCTTTACTTTCAAGCAGATAATTGCGTTCGCTTAGGCGCAGGGGTGGCTGGCCGGGGCGCGCACCTCATAGTGCGCGGCGCCCGGCAGCAGCAACCGCAGCAGCTCGGCTGGGCCTGTTAGCAGCACCTCGGCCAGTACCGAGTCGGCGCGCAGCCGCACGTGGTTGCCGCGCGGCAGCTCTTGCAGGCGTGTCTCGGCGGCTTGGTCGAGCAACAGCTGCTCGTGCCGAAAATACCGCCCGCCCACAAAGCCAAATGCTCGCAACTGACGCGCCTGAAACAACTGGCTGGCGCCCAAGGCCACGGGGCGATAACGAACAAAAGAGGGCGCTTCCTGCCAAAATCCGTTTTCCAGCTCCCCTCGCAGCGTGTCACCATTGGCACGCACCAGCCAGCCCGGCTCATACACCTGAGCCTGAGCGTGAAATCCAGCCAGAAGAAATAAAAGAAATAGAACAGAAGATAAACGTAAAGTCATATAAATCAAGACCTAATGAATACGCTAAGGTAATGCTATTCGGCTTGAATTACGCTGCTGCCCAGCAGCTACGCCGGCTGCAATTCCTTCAAGTGCACCAGCATGTCCTGGGTCATCTTGGCCAGGTCAAACGCCGGGGCCCAACCCCAGTCGGCGCGGGCGGCGCTATCGTCGATGCTGGCGGGCCAGGAATCAGCAATGGCCTGGCGGGCGTCGGGTGCGTAGCTAACGTGGAAATTGAGAATTTCCTGCTGGATGGCGGCCGTGATTTCGGCCGGCGCGAAGCTCATGGCGCCCAGGTTGTAACTGGTGCGCACCTTGATGCGGTTGGCCGGGGCGTGCATCAGGTCCAGAGTGGCCTTTAGCGCGTCGGGCATGTACATCATCGGCAGGTAGGTGTCTTCTTTGAGGAAGCACGAAAAATCCTCGCCGGCCACGGCTTTGTGGTAAATGTCCACGGCGTAGTCGGTGGTGCCACCGCCGGGCAGGCTCTTGTAGCCGATGAGGCCCGGGTAGCGCAGGCTACGCACGTCGAGGCCGTGGTGGCGGTGGTACCACTCGCACCACTGCTCGCCGGCCAGCTTGCTGATGCCGTACACCGTGTTGGGGTTCATGACGGTGGTTTGCGGGGTATGCTCGCGGGGCGTATCGGGCCCGAACACGGCGATGGAGCTGGGCCAGTACACCTGTGGCACCTGGTACTGCACGGCCAGGTTCAGCACGTTCAGCAGGCCGTCCATGTTCAGCTTCCAAGCAAACATCGGGTCCTTCTCGGCCGTGGCCGACAGCAAAGCGGCGAGGTGGTACACCTGCACCGGCCGGTACTGCCGGATGAGGTCCTCCAGGCGGTCTTTGTCCAGCACATCCAGCAGCTCGAAGGGCCCCCCGGCCAGGGCCTCCGGGTTTTTGGGGGCCCGCACGTCGGCCGCCACCACGTTTTGGGGCGCGTAGCGCTGGCGCAGGGCGGCGGTCAGTTCCAGGCCCAGCTGGCCGCAGGCACCGATGACGAGCACGGTGCCGGGCAAAATATCGGTATCGGGGGTAGTGGTCATTGCGTTAGAATAAAGAATAGATAAAGGAGAAGGTTATAGAGTAGTCGCAAATATACCGCCGCGCCGCCTCCGTCGGGCGGTCATGTTCTGCGCCGGAACGGCAGCCGGGGCCCCCAGGGGGCGCAGGCACGCGGTTGCTTTCAGTCGCTCGCCGGGGGCCCCAGGCGTTGAAGAAGCACTAACAGCCAAAGACGTGCGCACCGGCAGGGCTTTGCTCTACGGTATATTCGGCCGCATGTTGGCCCTGCTCAATTGGTTTGTCGTTGGATTCGTGGCGCTAGGGGCACTATTGGTTTTGGGCTATCCTTACGCGCTGCATTTCGACAGTCAGAAGCTCGACAAACCCGTGGTCGTTTTCACTGCGCGCATCTGGCGGGCGGCTCTTTGGTCCGGGCTCGTGCTTAGTGTAGCGGTTTTTTTGCTGGCAACGGCTGCTTGGCTGGCCACGGCGACGGGTAGCGGCGCAGGTGCTGCGCTGGTCGCGCTGCCGCTGGCGTTGCTTGGCCTGGCGCTGGGGTTCGTCATCTTGCGGCGGCATTTCAGCTACTGGCGGCACGATCAGCACGCTACCCTCACCATTGACCGGCTCGGGCAACGGGCCGGATACTGCAACCAGAACGTTGAGTTGGACTTTGCGCTGGCCGATGTGGTGCAGGTAACGGAGCACACCACGTACGGCCGGTCCGGCCGGCCCCCCGTTTGGCGCAACTATTCGTACCAAGTTTTTACGCTGCGGGATGGCACCGAATTGCTGGTGACTTGTTTACACTATTCCCTACTGGGGCCCCAGGAGCTTATCCCGGCGGCCCAACGCGCCACGGTGCGGCCCCGCATTTGCTGGTTGCCCGGCGACGAATTAAATGTTCCAACTTTGTTCTAACGTTATCCCCATCCCCTCCCCGCCCGCATGTACGCCACCCTCCAGCCCGACCTCCAGCAGCAGCTCCAGGAAATTAAAGACAACGGCCTTTTCAAAAAAGAGCGCGTGATTACCTCGCCCCAGGGCGCGGAAATTGAAACCGAGGAAGCCGGCGAAGTGCTGAACTTCTGCGCCAACAACTACTTGGGCCTCAGCTCGCATCCCGAGGTCATCCGGGCTGCCAAGCACGCCATCGACACCCACGGCTTCGGCATGAGCTCGGTGCGCTTCATCTGCGGCACCCAGGACATTCACAAGGAGCTCGAAGCCAAGCTGGCCGAGTTCCTGGGCACCGAGGACACGATTCTGTACGCCGCGGCTTTCGACGCCAACGGCGGCGTGTTCGAGCCGCTCTTCAACGAGCAGGACGCCATTATTTCCGATGCCCTCAACCACGCCTCCATCATCGACGGCGTGCGCCTGTGCAAGGCCCAGCGTTACCGCTACCAGCACAACGACATGGCCGACCTGGAAAAGCAGCTCCAGGATGCCCAGGCTAAGAGTTCGCGCCACCGCATCATCGTCACCGACGGCTCGTTTTCGATGGACGGCACCATCGCCCAGCTCGACAAAATCTGCGACCTGGCCGATAAGTACCAGGCCCTGGTAATGGTGGACGAGTGCCACAGCAGCGGCTTCCTGGGCAAAACCGGCCGCGGCACCCACGAAATGCGCGGCGTGATGGGCCGCGTCGACATCATCACCGGTACGCTGGGCAAGGCCCTGGGCGGGGCCATGGGCGGCTTCACCAGTGGCCGCAAGGAGATTGTGGACATGCTGCGCCAGCGCAGCCGCCCCTACCTGTTTTCCAACACCCTGGCGCCCGCCATCGTGGGGGCCTCGCTGCGCGTGCTGGAACTGCTCACGGAGAGCACCCAGCTGCGCGACCAGCTGGAGGAGAATACCAAATACTTCCGTGAGAAGATGACGGCCGCCGGCTTCGCCATCACGCCCGGCGAGCACCCCATCGTGCCCGTCATGCTCTACGATGCCAAGCTGGCCCAGGAATTTGCCGCTCAAATGCTGGCCGAAGGCATCTACGTGGTGGGCTTTTATTACCCCGTGGTGCCGCAGGGCAAGGCCCGCATCCGGGTACAGCTCAGCGCCGCCCACACCCGCGCCCAGCTCGACCAAGCCATTGCCGCCTTCGTGAAGGTGGGCAAAGCGCTGGAAGTGTTGAAGTAAGCTATTGTTACAGAAGGATTGTAGAATGGAGCGGCACTCCGTTCTACAGTAACTAAAAAAGAGGCGTCGCCCCAGCTGGGGGACGCCTCTTTTTTAGGGCCCCGGGGCCCCTAATTCAACTACGCAGCGCGGAAGCCGGTGGCCTGGCGTACGCTGCGCTCGTTGCCCGTAGCCGGGTCGGCGTAGCTGTGGTCGCTCACTTCCACCGATAGGTGCTTGCCCACCAGCTCCTTGGTGTCGAGGTCTTTGCCGTCGTGGGGCTGAATGCCCACGGCCGCGTACAACGACAGGATGATGGGGTGGCCAGCGGGTGAGTTGTAAAAGCGCTGGGTCACAAAGCCGTCGGCGCTTTCCATGCGGGCGGCAAAAAACGGCACATTCTGGTGCTCGCTGGTGCCTTCTTCGATGGCGGTGATTTCGACCAAGTGGCGGCCGTCGGGCAGGAAGCCTTTATCTTCTTTTTCGGTGGCGATTTTCATAGTGGGAATTGATTAGACGGAGCGCAAAGGGCGCGCATTTGCTAACGCAGGGCCCCGCGCAGGGTTGGGGGCCGGCCCCCTCACCCAGCCCTTAATGTCCAGCTTAGCACAACCGTCGAATATTCAAAAATTCCACTATCTTGGCTATAACGTTTACCGTTAATAACCAGCACTATGTACCCTTTTACCTTTCCGGCCAGCCGGCGCTGCCGATGCGGGCCCGCACCCAGCTTTTTTTCATAGGCGTTCATGATTCGCCTATTTTTAGTCGACGACCATTCCATTGTGCGCAACGGCCTGCGGGCCCTCCTGGCCGCCGAGGCCGACCTAGTGGTGGTGGGCGAAGCCAGCCACGGCCAAGAATTGCTCGATTGCCTGCCCGCCACGCCCGCCGACGTGGTGCTGCTCGACCTGGCCATGCCCGTGCTCGACGGCCTGGCCACCACCACGCGCCTGCGCGCCGAGTACCCGGCCCTGCACGTACTGGTGCTCACGATGGAAGCCGAGCCCCAGCGCATCGGGGAGCTATTTGAAGCCGGCGCACGGGGCTACCTGCTCAAAAATGCCGGGCAAATTGAGCTACTCACGGCCATCCGGGCCGTGGCAGCCGGCGAGCAATACCTGTGTTCAGAGCTGGGGATGAGCTTGTTGCACCAAGTGCTGGCCTTCGCCCCGGCCGCCCAGGGCCCCCAGCGGCAGGTCCCAGCGCTTGGCGTACTGGCGCAGGTGC
>NZ_MDZA01000161.1 GCF_001816125.1 Hymenobacter coccineus
CAACGGCGCAGCACGGGCGCGGCGGCGGGGGCGCGGGCTACCGGCGCTGCATCAGCCCCCGGCACGCCGCCCGGCCCCCTACCGATGGTGGTGGTGATGGCCGTGGCCCACAGCGGCGTTCCCGGCCGAAACGGCCGTTGCAGCAAAGCAAAACGGGAAAGCGGGGGTGCTCATTCTGGCCGCAAAGGTAGTTCGCTTTCCCAAACGGGCAAGGCCGGGCAAAGGTTTTGCGGGCGGGCGGGGCGGCGGGGCGCTTATTTGCCGTGGGTGAGGTGCAGCACCTGGCCATCGGCGGCTTTCAGGACGATTTCGAAGGTGCCCCCGTCGTACCCCACCGGCAGCGTGCCGCTGAGGTACCAGCACCCGTCGCTGCGGTAAACCTCATAAGGGCGTTCATTAACGATGGTGCGCTGGCCGTAGAGGGGAAACAGGAGGGCTTCCGCGACGGCAATGGCAACCTGTTTGTTGGGCAATACTGGGATTATTGCGTCAGCGGGCCCCCGGACAGCCCGCCTTACCTGCTCCCGGGCGTAGGCCTCCCCCATCGCTGCCCGGCCCTTTGTAGCTTGCCCACAGCTCATTAGTGGGAGCAGTAGGCTCGTTAGCGAAAGCAATAAAAAGAACAGCCGCTTCATAAGCAGAAACCAGATAGGCAGGGAATTATGGCTCATTTAGGGGCCCTACGCTCATTTTGCACGTTCGTCTCTCCTGGCAGGAGCGAGCAGCGCGATACCGTCCACCTGCTGCTTGGCAACCCAGGTTATATCTGGCCGCTGGGGTTTCATCTTTTGAGAGACCAGCCGGGGCAGCCTGTTTTTAACCGTGCGGCCGGCTTACTTTTAGCGCCTGCCCACTCGGCGGCAAGTAACTGATAAAACAAAAACATGGTGAAGCTCGTGCCTTTGCAACCGGAACACGTGGTGCCCTTTTACACGTGGCTCCGCGACCCCGAAGCCATTGCGTATTCGCTCTCGGCTTTCCAACGCATGACGACCACGGCGCAGATTGACCAGTGGTTTGCGGCCACCTTGCAGCAGGCAAACGCCCTCAACTTGGGGATCTATTGGGAGGAAACCCACGCGTTGATTGGCTATGCGGGCCTCTCGAATATTTCCGCAACGAATCAATCGGGTGAATACTTCATCTTTATCGGCGAGCGAGCCGCGTGGGGGAAGGGCGTAGGTACGGCGGTAACGAAGCAAATCCTCCACTTGGGCTTCACCAGCCACCCGCTCAACCGGATCATGCTGACGGTTTCCGAACCAAATACGGGCGGTTTGAAAGCCTACACGAAAGCGGGCTTCGTGGTGGAAGGGCGCCTGCGACAGGCAGCTTGTCGGCAAGGCGTATTTCACGACAAGATTGTGATGTCCGTGTTAAAAGCAGAATGGAAGCCCCAGGGCGTACCAGGTGGCGAGCCTAACCGAGGCAATCCCTAGGAAGCAACGCTACCGAAAAGCTTGTCGCTTAACCCTTAACCCAAATTTTTAGCCAATCCTAAGCACCTGATCCGTTGCGCCGCCGGCTATTCCCCTTTGATGCGCGGGTCAAACGCGAAATCCTCTCGGGCCACGAGGCGCACGCGGGCAAAATCGGGGTGCTGGGTGTTGAACACGTAGTTAAACTCGTGGGCGATGACCGACGAGGGCACCCGCAGCACGGCCGCGGCCCGGCGCGCGTACCAGGCCGCGCCCAGGGGCTGGCAGCGGGCGTAGTGCGCCGGCGACTGCCAGTCGGCGGGCAGGTCGGCCAGCCGGAATTCTTCCACCGCCAGCTCGTCGGGGAAGTCGATAACCACCACTTTGAACAGGTCACTGAGGCCCTCGCCGCTACGGTGCACCACGTTTTCGAGGCAGGCCAGGGCCCGGCTGCCGGCGGCGTAAAGCACGAACTGACCGCGCAGGTTCCAGCGGCCGGGGTTGCCGGAGGCCACCAGGGCATCGGCGTACTTGGCCAGGCAAATGCGGTAAACTTCCACGGGAGCGGCGGCTGGGGGCCCTAGCCTAGGCCAGGTCGCCGTAGGCGATGCGGTCGATTTCCTCCGTCACCAGGTCGATGCCACCGCTGGTTTCGAGCAGCGCCAGCGGCACCTGGGCCCCCAGGCCGTAGGCGGGCTTGCTGAGCCAGCGCCGAAACGCGGCCGGGGCCCCGAACACTTCCTCGCCGCGGCGGGCCAGGGCCAGCAGCTTGAGCACCTGCTCGCTGGCAGCGGGGTTGAGGCGCTTTTTGGCCTCGCGGTAGGTGCGCAGGGTTTTGGTGGTGGTATGCAGCAAGTCGGCCAGTTCGTCGGCGTGGAGCTGGAGCACCCCGGCCACGTCGAACGCCGTTTTGGCCAGCACGCCGGCGCGCGCCTCCATCACCAGCGCGTAAGGGTCGCCACGACGGTGGCCAAGCCTAACAGAGCGGCGGAGTAAACAGCGGTGCGGGGGTGAAGGGCAGCAGCGGGCATGGCGACGGCGGGAAATATTTCCCCAAAGATGGGAACATTTTCCCTAACAACGGGAAAATGTTCCGTTTTGGTTCGAAGACCCTTACCGAAGGGAACAGTTTGAGTCCTCGGCAACGGCGACCAGCAGCTTCTTCGTTTCCTAACCAGGCCGCCGGCCCGAACGCTTCAGGCGGCGGACCTTGCCATTGGCCGACGGCTTAGTTTTTCACCAGCCGCTGCAGTACCGTCCCTTCCAACGCCACCAAGCGCACGGTGTAAATACCGGGAGCCAGTGCTGAAAGTTCGAGGGCCTGGCGAACGGCGTGTTGTTGCACAGGCACTTCCAGTTGCTGAACTACTTGCCCCAAGTTGTTGAGCACCGTCACTTGAACGAAACGTTGCGCTTGCAACCCGTCTACCGCCAGAGTGGCGGAGGTTTGCAAAGCCGGATTGGGAAACAAACCGGCGCTCACCCCCACTGCCCGGCCCGCCGGGGCCCCAGTGCTCAAGACAGTAGCGCCCACCTGCACGGCCCATACATCGTAATCGCCGCGGCTGTCCGCGGTTTTATCGCGGCCGCTGTTCGAGGCAGACGTGCCCACCAGCAGGGCCCCGCCAGTGGGCAGCGGCAGGATGCCGGCCAGGTAGTCGTTCCGGTCGCCCCCAAAGGCGTGGTCCTCCCGCACCTGCCCGTTGGCGTCGAGGTCGGCCAGCCAAAAATCATAGGGTACATCGCCGTGGCCCCCAATCGTCCCCGCACCGTCGAGTGCGGCATCGTTGCCTGTATTGCCCCCCAAAAAGTAGCCACCCCGGGGATTATTTTGCAGGATTGGGCCCTGCACTTGCAAGGGCAGACCGCCGTTGTACAGGGCCCCGTTGCCGTACACGTGGTCCCATTCCCGGGAGCCTTGCGCATCCAACTTAAGTACCCAAAATAGCTTATTAGTAGCCTTGTCGGCTGCGCTAGTTTTGTCGCCGCTTACGGGCGAGTAGGAAAGCCCAGCGGCCAGAATGCCCCCGTCCGGGGTGGCCAGCAGCGCCCGCACGTTGTCGCTCCCCGTACCGCCGTACAGGTGGTCCCACACTTTTGCACCCTGCGCGTCGAGCTTTATCAACCAGAAATCATCCCCGCCGCGGCTGGCGTCCGTCACGTCTCCGCCCGGGGCGCTGCCACCCCCGCCGCCATTTACAAACGGCAAAGCACCCACCACGAACCCGCCACCAGGCACGGCAACGGCATCATACACGTATTCTGCCCCCGAGCCGCCAAGGCGCTTGTCCCACTGCTTGGCCCCCTGGGCATCTACTTTGACCACCCAAACGTCGCCCAAGCCGAGCAACGGTTCGGTGCGGTCCCCATCAGGGGCCAGATTAGCCGCCGCCGACGTGTTACCGCACCAGCCAACCAGCAGAAAGCCCCCGTCGGGCGCGGCCACGGCAGTAACTAGCATGTCAACGCCTGAACTACCGAATACCTTGTCCCACAGTTTATTGCCTTGGGCGTCCACTTTCACGACCCAGTAATCGTCCCCGCCCCGCGACGGCGCGGTTTTGTCGCCGCCCGCTCCCGAAGTCGACCAGCCGCAGAGCAGGTACCCCCCGTCACCAGCCGCCACCAGTTTCACCAAGCGGTCGTCGCCAGGGCCCCCGTAGCGCTTGTCCCACAGCTTGCGGCCGCGCGCATCAGTTTTGATGAGCCAGTAATCGCCGGCGCCCACCCCCGGCCCGCTTACCTCGCCGCTGGCATTGGAATAAGTAGAGCCCCCGAGCAGAAAGCCCCCATCAGCCGTCGGCACCCCCCCCGCGGCCCAATCAGAGCCCGTGCCACCGTAAGTGTAGTCGGCCAATTTGGTTTGGGCCGCAAGCGGTGAGGCCAACCCCAGGCCGCTGGCCAACAAAGCGGACATAAAAAAGCAGAACAGTCGATTCATTGTGTGGAAGGGGGAATAGGTAGAAAGAAATATAATTAACAAACTTTCAATTAAACACTTACATTCATCACACCCTGAATACTGTAGTAAAATAGGGGTGGGGAAAGGAGCAACCGGCGCCCCGCCCCCGGGGGCCACAGACCAGACCCGATCTGGCTGCCAAAGGCTGCCGGGCCCTGTAAAATAATTACAGCCGGAACCGCACCCCCACTTGCAGGCCGGTGGCCGTGGGCCGTTGCCGCAGGCCAGTTTCAGGCTTGTAGGTGGAAAGCGCCTGCCAACGCAGGCTCGGCGCTGCGCTCAAGCTGAGGCGGTCGGTAAGGGCGTAGTTCAGGGCCAGCGCGCCGGACAGGGCCACGTTCAGCGCCCGGAACGGGCCGTTGCCTGGCCCGACGGGGGCAGTGCGAAAAGTTTCGCCATCGGCGGTGACGACGCCCGTACCGCCCAAAAAAAAACTGGAGCTGGGCCCCGCCCGATACGTCGGCCCACCACCGGCCGGGGCCCGGCGAGAATCGGTAGCGCACCCGCAGCGGCACGGTGAAGAAACGGTACTGGGGCTGGAGCAGCGCGCTCGCCACCGTAACCTGCGTGCTGATGCGCGGCGTGATGGTTTTGTGGATGAAACGGGTGCTGTCAACGCGCACCGTGGTAGTGGTTGAATCGTAAGTTACCCGCACGGCCGTGGTGGTGGTGGAATCGTAGGCCACGCGCACGGCTGTGGTGGTGGTCGTGAGGCGCAAATCAACGCCATACGTAGCGTAGCCCACCCCGCCGCCCACGCTCAGGCGGGGCGTGAGCTGGTACTCGGCCGCCAGGGCTACGCTCAGGCCCGCGCGCCCCACCTCGTGGAAATCAACGCCATACGTAGCGTAGCCCACCCCGCCGCCCACGCTCAGGCGGGGCGTGAGCTGGTACTCGGCCGCCAGGGCTACGCTCAGGCCCGCGCGC
>NZ_MDZA01000162.1 GCF_001816125.1 Hymenobacter coccineus
TTGCTTGGAATCGCCCTTTTTAAGTAGGTTTTTGGGCTGCCCTTTTTGATAAAGGGCTTAGCGTGTAAAACCGCCCTTTTGGAACAAAAACCCCTGTAAAGTCTAATTCGGATTGCCAACCCGGCCTGTAAAGCGCAGACCAAATCATCCTCTTCACCTGCATAGCCATAGCCGGACGAGATATGGAAGTCCTTTCTGCTCTAAGCCTGACTAGCTACTTCCTAAATAGCTATAATATAAACATACTCATCTAATCTATTTCTTAAAATAATTTTATAAAACCGCATAGCTTTACATTTACAAAAGAGTTGCATTCCACACTTTTCTTTCCCTATGAAAAACATCTACTTATTCCTGGTCTCGCTTTCATGCGTTTTGCTTTTGCCATTCAGTGGCCTCGCGCAATTTAATGCTCTTCCCGGGCACGTCTACAAATTTGTCAACCACGCAAACGGTCAGGTATTGGAAATGAGCGGGCCAGGACTATACATTGAGGACTACGACGCGAGCCTAGCAGTCTACACTGGAAGAGCCAATCAACAATGGCTGATTGCCCCCTCCACCAACTCGCGTTACAAGATTACTAACCGGAACAGTAACCTGGTATTGGCCCTAAGGTATTATAGTAACGCTAGCTACGGAGGGGAATACCTCACTGTCCCGGCCAACCAACAAGTTTTCACGGGGTCTATTCGACAAGAATGGGCCATTATTCCCGTTGCCAATAGTTCCAGTTTCATTCTCACCAACCACGCTGACGTGTACGGAAAATTGGTGAATTTGCCAAGTGGTCTACTGAGCCATAGTCGGGCGGCCGCAGTTGAGGACGGCGAAAAGTGGGACATAGTGGACGTAAGTGAGAACCCGGCTTCGGGAGTGTTCACGCTTCAAACGAGAAACAACAACAAAGTTTTGGGACACAACTCCGACAATGACCAAGTCAGGCAAGTCGACGGCATGGGCACTGCGAACCAGCAATGGATATTTTCGCCCTATCTCCCCTCTCCCTACCTGTACGCTGGCCAGTTGAGCATCATCGACCGCTACTCCCGGCAAGTGTTGCAAGTCAACGGAACGGGCAATAACAGTTATGTGACCGCCGCGAACAACAACGGGGGCGCTAACCAGCAATGGACTCTACGCGATATCTACGACTCGCACGTGCTGACGGTGGCCGAAGCTACCGATGGCCGGACATTTAAGATTTACAGCTATTCTAGTCAAAAGGTGCTTGGCATCCAAGACGGTAGCCAAGACGAGGGGAGGCTCGCCACCGTGTATGATGATCTTGGCAGACTCTGGCAGCAATGGCATATACCAACTAACACCATCACCGCCAATCGCGGACCATCTGCCGCGACAGCACCCTCGGCGGCTGGTGATGTGCTTACCCTGTACCCTAATCCGGTCCGTGACGTTCTATTTGTTGCACTTCCCGGAACGGCCACGCCAACTGCTGTTCGGATAATTGATGCGCGCGGGCGCGCAGTTACCGCCCACTGCAAAGACGGGGGCCGACTAGACGTAGCCGATTTAGCGGCGGGCACTTACTCAATTATTGTCTCCGTCGGCAAGACCGAATACCATCAAAAATTTGTTAAGGAATGAGTAGGGTCCGCTCATCTAGGCACCAATTGCTCCTCCAGCAGGGCATATCCAACCCTTTTTTCATGAAATACACCACAATACCCTTACTTATCGTTGGCCTGCACCTACTGGTGCTCCCCAACGCGCACGCCCAGGCCGGGTTACGCGTGGGCGGTAGCCTGGCAGGGTACGTTGCGAGTAATAACAATAATTTTCGCAACACAACTGGCAGCCAGTTGGGCTACCAGGTCGGGGCTTTTTACCAGGTGCAACTGACCCGGCGGCTGAGCCTCGTCCCCGAAGTGCAGTATAGCCACGAGCGCCTAACGCTCACCCGCACCAACACCCTTGGTTTCGAAGGTGGCTACAACTCGTACTACCAAACCCGATTGTCGTACCTGAACGTACCGGTATTTCTGCGGGCCACGTTTAAGGCTGTGTACGTAGAAGTAGGGGGGCAAGCCAGCACCCTACTGGGGGGACGTGAAACCGGCGAGGCCACCATTGGTGAAACGGCCGCGGCTCCGGGTTCCTCTTACCGCGTCGACCGCGCGGTGGTAGGCCGTTACCAACGCCTTGATTTCGGCCCTAGTGCGGGCGTAGGCGCAAAGCTACCGGGAGGCCTAAGCATCGATCTGCGCGTTTACCAGGGCTTGCGTTCCCTTACCCAGGGCATAGAAGCTGCCACTGGTTACCTCTACCGGCAAACGGCGCAGGCCGCGGTAACTTACCAGTTTGGCAGGCGTTGACCGGCCGACGGTTTCCGTTCGGTAAGTACGCATCCGTGGGGCGACAGGCCAATTTACAATTTACGAAACAATGCGAATTATTCGTTCACGCAGGACTTGGCTTGACCTGTCGATATCCGCACTTGCTACCTGCTGCACTTGGTATACGTCGGAAGCAACGCTGCCTGGCTTCAGTTCAAGGTCCAGAACAGTCGGTTTTCCTTAGAAGAATTCTACGACAAGGGTACAATACAGCCGACGTTCGGTTTATTATGCCCCTGCTGCGGACAGAATTGCCTTATTCTTGATTCAATGAACAGCTTTGTTTCTCTAGTAGGGAGAACGGTCGTACGGGTGAGTTGTTTGCTATTGCTGGCGTTTCAGGCCTTGGCGCAAGGAGAATTCAACACTTGGTATTTTGGCCGGCAGGCGGGCCTGGCATTCACAGGTCCCGTGGCAGTGGCCCTGACTGATGGGGCCCTACTTTCCGGGGAAGGCTGCGCAACGATCTCTGACGCCCAGGGAAACCTGCTCTTTTACACAAACGGGGTGTACGCCTGGAACCGGCTGCACCGCTTGATGGCCAATGGCCGCGACCTGGGCGGCTTTGGGGACAGCCTGCGTAGCGAGGTGCCCCCCAATTCAGCTACGCAAGGCGTCACGGTGGTGCCCCGGCCGGGCAGCTCCACCGAGTACTATGTTTTCACCGTTGATGCGGCCGAAAACGGTTTGAAACGCGGCTTGCAGTACGCCGTGGTTGACCTGGCCCGGCAGAACGGGTTGGGAGAAGTGGTGCGCAAGGCTGTGCCCGTGCCCAATCCGCTTGGGGATGGCCGACTAACCGAAAAGTTGGTGGCCGTGCGCCACGCCAACCAGCGCGACATCTGGCTGGTGGTGCACGGGTGGAACAGCAACCAGTTTTTGAGTTACTTGCTCACTTCCACGGGCTTGTCCCCCTCCCCGGTAGTGTCGGCCGGGGGGAGCGTTCACCGCGGCGGGCCCAACCCCCGCCAGGACTACAACGCCCTTGGCTATATGAAGGTGTCGCCCACCGGCCGCCGGCTCGTTTCGGCACAGTACGGCGATGGCATCCTGGAACTGTTTGACTTCAACTACGGTACGGGCGTAGTTTCCGGCCCGCGCCGCCTGCCGGATGCGCCCTCGTCCCTGCCCCAGCACTACTACGGCGTGGAGTTTTCTCCCGACGGCAATATGCTATACGCAGGGAGTGACCCGGTGCTTTACCAGTACAATCTGCAAACGAGCGCAATCACAGAGGTGGCCCGGATTATGTTCACGTCGCCGTGGGCCTTGCAGCTCGGGCCCGATCAGAAAATTTACGGCGCATTTTACGGCCCCTTTTCGCCGTCTGGGCTCTTTGTCATTGGTAACCCCAACGCGGCCGATTACCAGTACCGGTTCGATGCCGTGCCCGGCTTCACGCCTTCTCACAAGCCATTGGAGGGGCTGCCCAACGTGCTGGTTCGCCCCCCGGTGCCGGGCGAGTTACTGGCCAACTTCGGCCTGCAACGGTCCGAGGTGTGCCTGGGCGAGGCCGTTTCCTTCGCAGCATCGCTTTACCCGGCCATTCCAGACGCTACCGTAACCTGGGACTTCGGCGAACCCACAGCCGGGACCGGCAACAAGGCAACTGGCCGCAACGTTTTGCACCGCTACGCCGGGGCCGGGGTCTACGCCGCCACCATGACCGTGCGGGAAGTCAGCGGACCCGTCCACGTGTACAGCCAATCGGTGACGGTGCTGGCCCCGACCGATGCCCACCTAGCCGTTGACCGGCCGTTGCTGTGTAGCGGTACCCCAGCCCTGTTGGGTGTGAAACCGTCCCAACCCGGCGGCACCACGTACCGCTGGCAGGATGGCTCGACTGCGCCTCAATTTACAGCGCACACCTCGGGGCGTTACTGGGTAGAGGTTACGGCCCCGCAGCGGTGCCCGGTACGTGATTCGCTCACGCTAACGTTTTTGTCCGCACCGACGGTTTCGCTCGGTCCCGACCAAACAATCTGCGCCACACAACGGCTGACGTTATCCCCCGGGGAGCAACCGTTTGGAACCGCGTACCGGTGGCAGGACGGCAGCACGGGCCCCAGGCTCGAAATTACCGGCCCGGGTACTTATGCAGTTACCGTCACCTCCGCAGCGGGGTGCACCAGCCAGGCAACGGTCGTCGTTCGGTTCGGCGACGATTGTCTTTTTACCATTCCAAACGTCATTACGCCCAACGGCGACGGGCGCAATGAAACATTTGTTCTGCAAGGCTTGGAACCAAATACCTGGAATATACAGATTTATAACCGGTGGGGAAAGCAAGTGTACCAACAAGTAAAGTACCAAGGCGGATGGGATGCTGGTGGTCAACCGGAAGGTCTCTATTACTATTTGTTGGTGCAACCCTTAACTGGCCGCCAGTACAAGGGCTGGGTGGAAGTAATACGCTGAATTTGAGGTGGTCTAGCCAAGCCGGACATAATTGGGACGTGGTTTGCAGGTGGATTTCGAAGTAGTTAGGGGCCAGATAGCCGGGCGAAGAATGCCGCCGCTCGGCGCTGTAGTAGGCGATATGGTGGCTGAAGTGGTCGGGTAAATGTGGGCATAACCGAACCCTGTGTTCTTTTCCCCACGGGCCACCTCCCCCCAAACCACCCAGGCGCGTACAGATGACGCTGCCTGCCGCTGGCTGGGTGCGGGGCCTCAGCCCGGAAGGCCACGCTAGTGCGCGGCCGTTTAAGAAATTACTGCTTCCCTACCTGCTGTTTTTGGGGTTCTTCTTCCAAAAGGGCAGTTTTACACGCTAAGCAGTTAACCGATTGATTAAGTGATTATTGCTAACAGTGAATTCGAGGTTTATCAAAAATGAAATCCTTTCTGAAAAGCTTGGCATACCCGCTTGATTGCTTGGAATCGCCCTTTTTAAGTAGGTTTTTGGGCTGCCCTTTTTGATAAAGG
>NZ_MDZA01000163.1 GCF_001816125.1 Hymenobacter coccineus
AGCTTCCGCCCAGCGTCGCCCGGGCCCTCGCTGTGGGCAGCCGGTGGCCGTGCGCCTGGCCCAGCTGCCGGGCGGCCCGCCGCTGCCGCCCGGCCCGTGCAAGCCGTGGCCGAAGTGCTGGTGCCGCCCGCCGGGGCCGAGTTCGGGGTAATTTCCGACCTCGACGACACGGTGTTTGAGTCGGGGGCCACCAATTTTCTGCGCATGGGCTTCACGGTGCTGCTGCGCAACGAGTTTTCGCACCAGCCCTTTGCCGACGTGGGCGAGTTCTACCGGGCCCTGCAACTGGGGCGCACCGGGCGGCCCGATAACCCGTTTTTCTACATCAGCAGCAGCCCCTGGAACCTGTACGACGCGCTCGACGAGTTCCTCACCCTGCACCGCATCCCGAAGGGGGCCCTGCTGCTGCGCGACGTGGGCCTGCGCCCGCGCAACCCCGCGCCCCCCACCGCCGAGGGCCTGGCCGCCGCCGCTCACTTCGGCCACAAGCTCCACGAAATCGAGAACGTGCTGCACGCCTACCCCCACCTGCCCTTCGTGCTACTCGGCGACAGCGGCCAGGAAGACGCCCGCATCTACCGCGAGGTGGTGCGCCGCTACCCCGGCCGCATCCGCGCCGTGTACATTCGCGACGTGCAGGTGCCCAAGCGGGCCCTGGGCATCCCGCAGCTAGTGGTCGAGCTGCGCGCCGAAAACGTGGAAATGCTCCTCGTGCCCGACTACGCCACTGCCATGCGCCACGCCGCCGAACGGGGGCTCATTGATGGCGACAAGATGGCGGTGGGTGGTAACGAATAGTAAATATTCTTTCCACGTTGAATTCATTGCTAACAGACACTTGCAAGCAAAACCGTTGGCAGCTTGCTTGATTCGTACAAGTGCGGCAGTAATTTCTCAACTTTTTGTACTTAGATAGGATGCGTAGCTCTTTCTACTACCAAACAGCCATCTGGCTTCCTATGCTAATTGCTTTTCTTCTCAGTATCACGCACGGCAGTGGCCATTACCTCTTGGTTGGCACAGTGCAAGGAGGACTGTTTCTCTTAGCAGTTTTGGGTATTATTCGATGGGAAAGACATATAAATAAAACGTCACTGGCCTCATGGTTATTCTTTGTGATTGTCGGGATAACGGTTCTGTTATCGGTTACATGTTGGGTGTTTCGCAACCTATCCGTATGATAAATAACAGAAGAACAACCATCTCGCAATGAGCATACCACCCCTCCCTACCGATTTACACGATGCCTGTATATACGGGTTTACTTTCGACATGTTAAGCAACTGCTTGACTATTAATATGTGGCTGGACGTGCCGCAAGGAGTGTATCATGAACGTAAGCAAATCCTTTTAACAGGGGTGCGCAATGGCAAAGAGGTAGCACAGCTTCAACAGCAGATTGAGCGAATTAAACGCAAAAGCAAGGGTAAAGGAAAACGCTTAGAATCAGGTTTACTTTTGGAAGACTTTAGCTACGCTGACCTGACGGCACCGCGAAAAGACGAGTTATCAATTCGATTGGCCATCGACCACGTACCTGTGCTGATAGTCCAGTGCAAAAAAATCACGGTGCAAGCATTGCCTTAAATTAAAGGCCATTTAGGTGGCCTAGGCAACACTAAACCCTTGTTCATTATCGATTGATGCGCCTCCTGCAACTCTTGTTCCTCGCCCTTTGCCTCAGCATAACCGCCCACGCGCAGCGGCTTACCATCGTGCACGCCAACATAATTGACGTGGCCACGGGCGCCATCCAACCCGATAGGACGGTGGTTATCAGCGGGCCGCGCATTGTGCGGGTGGGGCCCTCGGCCAAAGCCAGCCGGACCACGGGCCGGGTGGTGGACGCCCGCGGGCAGTACCTCATCCCGGGGCTGTGGGACATGCACACCCACGTGTACTTCGACGGCACGGCCGCCGCCGGCACCGACCTGATCCTGCCGCTGCTGCTGGTCCATGGCATCACCGGCATCCGCGACATGGGCAGCCAGCTCGATTCCATCCTGGGGGCCCGGGCGGCCGTGGCGGCGCACCGCCGGCTGGGGCCCCGGCTGGTGGTGAGCGGGCCGATGCTCGACGGCCCCAAGTCGCCCTACAAAGCGGCCATCGCCGTTGCTACCCCCGCGGACGGCCGCCGGGCCGTGGATATGCTCAAGGCCCGGGGCGTCGATTTTATTAAAATCCAGTCCTACGTGCCGCGGGACGCTTACTTCGCCATTGCGGCCGAGGCCAAGGCGGTGGGCCTGCCCTTCGAGGGGCACGTGCCCGACGCCGTGAGTGCCGCCGAAGCCGTGGCCGCCGGCCAGCGCACCTTCGAGCACCTAATCGGCATTTTCGAGGCCAGCTCGACCGACGAGGCCCGGTACGTGGCGGGCGGCGAGAAGTCGCCGGGCCGCTTTTTGGCCACTTATGACACGGCCCGCGAAGCCGCCGCCGTGCGGCTGCTGGCGGCGCACCAGGTCTGGCAGTGCCCGACGCTCTTCTGGGAGCGGGGCCAGTGGCTCGTCGATTCCATTGCCTGGCGCGCCGACCCCGACCTGGCCTACGCCGGCCGCAGTTGGGTAGCGCAGCGGTGGCCCAAGGCCCAGGCCAGCATCGCCCGGACGATGGACACGGAGCCGCTACCGGTGCGGGCCCGCTTCGTTACCCACGAGCTGGAGCTGGTGCGCAAGCTGCACGCGGCGCAAGTGGTTTTCCTGGCCGGAACCGACGCACCGGCGGGCGTGGACGTGCTGCCGGGCCCCAGCCTGCACCTCGAGTTGCAGCGCTTCGTAGCGGCCGGCTTCACGCCCCTGGAGGCCCTGCAAACGGCCACGTTGAACCCGGCCCGGTTCTACCACCGCCTCCAGGACTTCGGCAGCGTCGCGCCCGGCCGCCTCGCCGACCTCGTGCTGCTCCGCGCCAACCCGCTGCTTGACATTGCCAACACCCGCCGCATCGCCGCCGTGGTGGCCGACGGCCGCTACCTCTCGCGGCAGGACCTGGACCAGCTATTGGAAGGGCTCAAGCGGGTAGCCGCCGCGAAGTAGGGCGCCGGGCCCGGCTTGCAGCGCACGGGGCCCAGGCAATGCGACCAAGTTATTTGCATATAACTAACATTTAGTTGTTTACACCATTACTAAATATCTTGCGCAGGTTACACAAGCACTTCGCGTGGAGCGGGCGGAGTGGTTATTCAATTAACTTATCTCTATCCCGCTATGCGCTTGCATTTAATCCGTAAAACGGACTGCGTTTCCATCTACTACGATTCACTAAATGAATGGCTGTTCTTGGATTGGGAAGGCGAACTGACGTTGCTGGACGTGCAAACTGCTTGCCTGGAGGTGGCCCGCTGCTTCTTGCCCCGCCCCTACGCGCGGGTGCTCAACAGCAATGAGCAGGTAACGGGCGTGAGCTGGAGCGTAGCGGCCTGGCTGGCACGTGACTTTCTACCGCACCTAACCGTGGCCGGCATCACGCACATTGCATGGGTGTATTCGTCTTCGGTGCGGGCCCGCCACGTGGTGCAAACGGTGCTCAACTGGCTGCCGGGGCCCGCCCTCACCAGCTTCGATGACTTGGACGCGGCCGTAACCTGGCTGCAGCACATCCGCCCCGAGGGCCCCGCGCAGGCCTCGCTGCGCTTACCGGCCACCCAGGCCAAGCTGGATAAAGTATTTCAGGACATGTGCCAAAAAGTAAAGGCGCAAGTGCCCACCCACTAACGAACGACCTCTGCGGGCAAGGGCACGGAGTTGCTAGTGCGCCGCCCTAGCCCGCTGGACGACCCGGCCAATACCGGGCGTACCGCCGCCTTGGGCACAGCAGAACCTGAGCCAACTCCGCGCACATTTGCAGCAAATAACCGCGCGGCAGGAGCTGCCTGGAGAGCCACGAAAACGAAGCAAGGGGCGGGTGGCCTACTGAAAACGCATTGGATACGTTTTCAGTAGGCCACCCGCCCCCTGGCAGATTTCCTGGAAGCTACTGGCCGCTACGGCTGCCCTTTGCCGCCGGCCGAGCCGTACACCTGGCCCGTGGCGTAGCTGGCGTCGCTGGCAGCCAGCTGCACGTAAATCGAGCCCAGCTCGGCGGGCTGCCCGGCCCGGCCCAGGGGCGTGTCGCCGCCAAAGGTTTTGATTTTTTCTGGGGTGGCCCCGCCGCTCACTTGCAGCGGCGTCCAGATGGGGCCCGGGGCCACGCCGTTTACGCGGATGCCTTTGGGGCCCAACTGCTTAGCCAACGACTTCACGAAATTCATGGTGGCGGCCTTCGTCTGGGCGTAATCGTAGAGGTTGGCCGAGGGGTCGTAGGCCTGCTCTGAAGTGGTGGCGATGATGGCGGCCCCGGCCGGTAGGTGCGGCAAGGCGGCCTTGATGATCCAGAAGGGCGCGTAGATGTTGGTTTTCATCGTCCAGTCGAACTGCTCGGTGGAAATGTCCAGAATCGATTCGTGCGCCTGCTGCCGGCCCGCGTTGCTCACCACGATGTCGAGCCCGCCGAGCTGGCGCACGGCCTCGGCCACCATCCGCTGGCAGAAGGCCTCGTCGCGCAAGTCGCCCGGAATGGCCACGGCCTTGCAACCCGCCGCCTTGATGAGGGCGATGACCTCTTTGGCATCGGGTTCCTCGGCGGGCAGGTAGTTGATGGCCACGTCGGCCCCCTCACGGGCGTAGGCGATGGCGGCGGCCCGGCCCATGCCCGAGTCGCCGCCCGTAATCAGTGCCTTGCGGCCCTTCAGACGGCCCGAGCCTTTGTAGCTAGTTTCGCCGTGGTCGGGGCGCGGGTCCATTTGGCTGGCCAGCCCGGGCCAGGGCTGCGACTGCTCCTTGAACGGGGGCTTGGGGTACTTGGTGGTCGGGTCTTGCAAGGGCGCGGCGGCTATTTCGGCCGGGGCCCCTCAGCGGCCAAAACGGGGCCCAGAGCAGCGGCGGCTAGGCCCGCGCCCAGACTGCCCAAAATTTTGCGGCGGCTGATGTTCTGTTCGTCTTCCATGATGCGGTAGTTGCTGGCCTTTCGGCGCAGAATAGGGAGATAGGTACGGGCCCCTAAACGGTCCCTCCCATCCCACCGTTGCCTAAAAAACCGCACGGATGAGCTTGAAAGCGCTTTTTTTTCAAAAACGCTCCGCCACCGCAACGGCTACGAGGTGTGGTCGGCCACGATGACCCAGCGGCCCTGGATGCGCCGGAACACCAGCAGGAAGTGGCCGCCCAGGTCGCCCAGCGCGGCCGGGGCGGGCCAGGTGCC
>NZ_MDZA01000164.1 GCF_001816125.1 Hymenobacter coccineus
ACATTGCGCCGCGGGTGGCGGCCCGGTACCGGGCAAGCCAGGGCCGGCAGGGCGGCTTCCGCGGAGGCGGGCGCAAGCGGGCGGCTGGTTGCAGGGGCCCCGGCGGCTTCCGCTTGCACCAGTAGCCTTGGCTGGAAATGAAATGAGTAACTGGCCCGACTGCACGCCCCCAGGCCGGCAGCCGCGAGCAGAAGCAGTAAGAAACGAAGCGGACTTTTTTTACTCATGCGCTTCATTTTTCGCGGCGAACCAGCTGGCGTAGAGCTGGTAATTCTCGGCGGTGCGGCGCAGGCTGGCGCGCTGGGCTTCGCTCACGGGCTTGATGCGGCGGGCGGGCACGCCGGCGTAGAGGTAGCCGGGCTCGCAAATGGTGTTTTCGAGCACCACGGCCCCGGCGGCAATGAGGCAGCCCGCGCCCACCACGGCGTGGTCCATCACGATGGCCCCCATGCCGATGAGCACGTCGTCTTCCACGGTGCAGCCGTGCACCAGGGCCCGGTGGCCGATGCTCACGCGCGCGCCGATGCTGAGCGCCGCGCCCTGGTAGGTGCAGTGCAGCACGGCCCCATCCTGGATGTTGGTGCCGGCCCCGATGCGGATGCTGTTCACGTCGCCCCGCACCACGGCCGTAAACCACACTGTGCAGCCGGGCCCCAGCACCACATCGCCCACGATGGTGGCATTATCAGCCACGAAGCAATCGGCCGGGATTTCAGGGTAAACGCCGCGAACGGGCAGGATGAGGGCGGGCATATTTTCAGTTAACAGTGAACAGTCATTAATGAACAGTCTGTGATTGGCCGCAAGCAAAGCAAATAGCTAACTGTTCACCGCTAACTGCCTAATCAGCCGCTTCCAAGTGCCTTTGTCCCAGTTGTATTTGAGAGTACTGGGGAGGGCTTGCCAGAAGTATTTGCTGGTTTCGACGGCGAAGCTGGGCTGCATGTAGCAGTTGATGGTGCAACCCTCGCAGGCCGGCAGGCGGCCTTCGAGGGCGGCCAGGCGCTGGGTTTCGGGGGCCCCGTACAGGTCGAAGAGGCGGCCGTCGATGGGGAATTTTTGCTGGCCCAGGTGGTAGCAGGGCAGCACCAGCTCGTTGCTGGGCGAGATGACGAGCGTGGTGCTGGCCGCCCGGCACACGGGCGCGGCCACGTGGTTGCCGCCGTCGCGCCGCAGCGCAATAAAGGCCTCGTTGAGGTACACGCCCTTGCGCCGGCCGAAGGCGGAGAGGTAGTCCAGCTCCTCGGGGGTGAGCTGTTCACCGGTTTCCACGTCGCCGTACTCGAAGGCGGGATTGAGGATGAGCACTAGGCCGTTGGGCTGGGTAATGTCGCGGTACACGGCCTCCAGCTCCTTCAGGTTGTGGCGGAAGACGGTAAAGAGGATGTCCGGCCGCTCGCCCAGATCCTTGGCCACGCGGATGCTTTCGAGCACGAAATCGTAGCAGGCCACGCCGCGGCCCCGGTCGTGGGTGTCGCGGTCGGCCGAATCGAGCGAGAAGTGCAGCATGTCCACCAGCCCGCGCAGCTTCTCGGCGTTTTTGGGGTACAACAAGCCGTTGGTGGTCACCGTGGTGATGAACCCCAGCTCCCGCGCCAGCGCCAGGAAATCGGGCAGCTGCCGGTGCAGCAGCGGCTCGCCCCCCGTAAAGTCAATCACCGACACGCCCAGTCGCTTGAGGTCGCGCAGGTTGCGGTCCACGTCTTCGAGCGTGATGTAGGGCGAGGGCTTCTCCCAAATGTCACAAAACGCGCACTTTGCATTGCAACGGTACGTGACGTAATAATTGCAGAGAACGGGGTGCTTGACGAGGCGCATATTGTTAGCGGTTAGCCATTAGCTACTAGCTGTTAGCTTTTTACATTACAGGCAGCATCAACCACCACAACGAAGCTAACAGCTAGTAGCTAAAGGCTAACCGCTAAAATCAGTGCGGCAGCTTGCCCCAGGCGGCGGCGTCCCAGGCGGTGGGAGTGGCGGCCAGGGCGTCGGGGGTAACGTCGCCGTAGTGCTCCTGGTAGTAATTGCAGAAGCCTTTGAGGGGGCAACGCGGGCAGTTGGGCTTCAGGAAAAAGCAGATTTGCTGCCCGTGCCAGTAGTTGTGCTTATGGAAATTGAACAAGCCCTCGGCATCCAGCCGGGGCCCCAGCAGGGCCAGCAATACGCTGTGCGCCTTCTCCACCGACACCTTGGGGCCCAGGAAGCCCACCCGCTGGGCCACGCGGTGCACGTGGGCATCCACGGGCAGCACCGGGTGGTGGTAGTTGAAAAGCAGCACCAGCGAGGCCGTTTTCAGACCGATGCCGGGCATGTCCGTCAGCCAGGCCATGGCGCGGTCGGTGGGCCAGTCGGCGAGGAAATCGAGGTCGAACTTGCCGCCCGTTTCGGCCTGGATGCGCCGCAGAATCTCTTGGATGCGCGGGGCCTGCGTGGCCGGCCAGCGCGTGGTGCGAATGGCGTGGATGAGCTCGTCCACCGGGGCCCCCAGCACGCCGGGCCAGTCGCCGAAGGCCTCCAGCATCCGGTCGTAGGCCAGCTCTTCGTCGGCGTGGGTGGTGCGGTGCGAGAGCACGGTCGAAACCAGCTCGCGCATGGGCGTACGCCGCGCCACCGGCGGCAGGTGCCCGTAAAACTGGTCGAGGATTTCGTGGTCGGCCAGGGCCTTGGCGGCGGCCTCGGCGGCGTAGGTAGCGGCGGGTGCGGGCATGCCCGGTTGTACCGCCCCGCCCCAGCGAAGGTTGCCCGCCGGGCCCCACAAAAAAGCCCGGCGGCCCAGGTGGGCCACCGGGCTTCGGCGTTTTAGCTAAGGGCAGCGAGGAGCTTACAAAGCACCTTTCTTGGCGGCCTTCTGCATTTTCTCGTTGGCGAAAATGGCTACTTCCACGCGGCGGTTGGCGGCTTTGCCGGCCACGGTGGTGTTGTCGCCCACGGGCTGCGTCGAGCCGTAGCCCGTGGCCGTGATGCGGGCCGAATCCACGCTCTTGCTGGTCAGCTCGTTGGCCACGGCCTGGGCGCGGCGCTGGCTCAGGGGCTGGTTGATGGCGTCGGAGCCCGAGCTATCGGTGTGGCCTTCCACCACCACGTTGGTGTCGGCGTATTTCATGAGCGTGGTGGCCAGCTCGTCGATGTTGCCGGCGGCGGCGGGTGTCAGCGTCGAGGAGTTGCTGCCGAACAGGATGCCTGAGGCGAACGTGATTTTGATGCCTTCGCCCACGCGCTCCACGGTCGCGCCTTCCAGGTCGCGGCGCAGCTCGGCGGCTTGCTTATCCATCTTTTTGCCGATGAGCACGCCGGCCCCGCCGCCCACCACGGCCCCGAGGATGGCGCCCTTGGCCGTGCCCGACTTGCCACCGATTACGCGGCCCAGCAGGGCCCCACCGGCTGCCCCGCCCAAGCCGCCGATAAGGCCGCCCTTCAGCGTTTTGCTCATACCCTTGGGTTTGGCCGTGCTCACGGTGGTGCTCTGGGCTTGCACCAATTGGCCTACCAATAGCAGCAGCGCCAGCAAAAAAGAAAAGGGAGTGCGAAGATTTTTCATGGGTAACTTAAAAAAAGATAATTTTGGCAAGAACGAAATGAACCGTGGTGAGGAAATGGCGGACGACCCGCCAAACAGCCGGCAAATACGCCTTTTACAAGCATCTTGCCAAACTCGGGGCCGCGCGCGTCCCGGCCGCCGCGCCCGGGGACCCGTGGAAAAGCCCGCCCATCCCTCCCCAACGCCTCTTCTACTATCCCACGGCGGGATCCGCTAGCCAACCGTACTTTTAAGCGCGCTTCCCCCCTGCGCTTCTTTTCTCCTATCGGTGCCCATGCCTTTTCCGTATCACTACGGGCTGCTGCTGGCCGGCCTTGTTGCCGGCTGCTCCCGCCCCCTCCCCACGGCCTCGCGCAACCGCTCGCGGCCGGCCGTGCTGGTCTTTTTTAAAACCAAAGGCTACCACCACGCCTCCATTCCGGCCGGCATCGCCGCTTTCCAGCAGCTGGGCCGCGAAAACAACCTGCGCGTGGACACCACCCAGCAGGCTACGTACTTTGTGGCCGACTCGCTGCGCCGCTACGCCGCCGTCGTCTTCCTCAACACGACCGGCGATGTGCTGGACGCGGCTCAGCAGGAGGCCTTTGAGCGCTACATCGGGCAGGGCCACGGGTTTGTGGGCGTGCACGCGGCCACCGATACCGAGTACGACTGGCCCTGGTACGGGGGGCTGGTGGGGGCCTATTTCAAAAGCCACCCCAAGGTGCAGCCCGCTACCGTGCGCGTGGTCGATGCCAAACACCCCGCCACCAGTTTCCTGCCCGCCGCGTGGCAACGCACGGACGAGTGGTACAACTTCCGCCAGCTGGCGCCGGACTTGCGGGTGCTGGCCGTGGTGGACGAAACCACTTACACCGGAGGCCTCGATGGCAAGCAGCACCCCTTTGCCTGGTGCCACCCATACGGCGGGGGGCGCGCCTTTTACACGGCGGGCGGCCACCTCGACGAGAACTACGCCGACCCCTTATTCCGGCGCCACTTGCTGGGCGGCCTCCAGTACGCAATGGGCAAATAACCGCTCTACCCACACCAAACAGGGCCCCGGCACCACAGCGGTGGCCGCGCCGGCTGGTCTGGAATATTCATAAAAAAAGCCGCCCATCGAGGCGGCTTTTTTTATCATTGAATTTATGCTGCTAAGGGCGGCAGCAAGCTTCGCAGTGGGATTAGAGGTTACCGTTTTCAGCGGCTTTCTTCATCTTCTCGTTGGCGAAAATGGCAATTTCCACGCGGCGGTTGGCCTGCTTGCCGACTTCGGTCGAGTTGTCGCCCACCGGATCCGACGAGCCGAGGCCCTTGGTGCTAATGCGGCTGGTGCTCACGCCCTGGGCCACCGTGGCGTTGGCCACGGCTTGGGCGCGGCGCTCGCTCAGGGGCAGGTTGATGGCGTCGGTGCCGGTGTTATCGGTGTGGCCTTCGACCAGCACGTTGGTGTCGGGGTATTTCTGGAGCGTGGCGGCCATCTGCACGATGTCGGCCTGCGAAGCGGCCCGCAGGTTGGCCGAGTTAGTATCAAACAGAATACCCGAGTCGAAGGTGATTTTGATGCCCTCGCCTACGCGCTCCACGGTGGCGTTTTTCATGTCGCGCTGCAAGTCAGCGGCTTGCTTGTCCATTTTCTTGCCGATGAGCACGCCGGCCGTGCCGCCCGCGGCCGCACCCAGGATGGCGCCAATGGCCGTGCCGCGGCC
>NZ_MDZA01000165.1 GCF_001816125.1 Hymenobacter coccineus
CAGCTGGCGCCAGCGGGCCCGAGCGTTGCAGCAGCGCTTCGCCCGCCACCACCGGCGGCGGCGCGAGCACCTGCTGCGCCTGCGCTACCAATTGGAACTGGCCAGCACCCGCCTGCTGCACCGCGCCGAAAAGCGCCTCTGGGCCCTGCAAGCCAAGCGCTAGGCAGGGGCCCAAAAAACCGCTTTCAGGGCCCCACCGCGTTAATTTTTAATTCATAATTTTTAATTCATAATTCCGGAGCAGATGCCCACCTACGCCGAATCTTTAGCCGAACTCGAAACCATCCTGCGCGCCCTCGAAACCGACGCCGTGGACGTGGACGACCTCACTGCCCGCGTCGAGCGCTCGGCCGAGCTCATCCGCCTCTGCCGCCACAAGCTCCGCCACGCCGAAGCCTCGCTCGACCGCGTGTTTGACAACCTCGACAACGACGAAGAGGGCCCCGGGCCCGACGAGGAAGAAGACGATACGGACGACGAGGAAATCCCGGAGGACGACACCGACGAGGAAGAGGACGACGAAGACGACGGCGAAAGCGAAGAGGACGAAGACGACGACCGCGACCAAGCCGGAGGCGCCGGCCGCCCCGCCCCCCCAGCTTGGAAATTCTAACGTAACCCGCGGAGCGTGGACGCTATAGGCCCACGCATTAAACGACGAGGCCCTCCTCAACCGGCGAGCGGAGGGCCCCACCGTTTTACCAGGTGTAGCTCACCGAGAAGCGGCCATTAACACCCGCCTGCGGAATCCAGTAGTACAGCCCGTTGCGCAGCCAGGGCGCGCCAATGATATTATGGTTCAGCAGGTTGTTCACCACCAGGTTCACCTTCAAATGCGGCGACTGCCAGCCCACGCCGCCGTCGAGGCGGAAGTAGTTGGGGATGGCGTAGGGTGTGGCCACGGCGTAGCGGCCGCCCCGGCCGGCCTGGTACTGGTAGCCGAGCGAGAAGCTGAGGCCGCGCGCTAGCCGAGCGGGCAGCTCGTAGTTGAGCCAGGTGTTTTGCACGTGCTTGACGAACAGCGGCGTGCGGGCCCCCACCAGCAGCGGGTTGGGGTCGTGGTCGATTTTGGCGTCGGTGTAGGCGTAGTTCACCACCACGTTCAGGCCGCGCACCACCTGGCCCACCACGTCCACGTCCACCCCTTGGGCGTGGTTTTCGCCCACCTGAATGCGGTAGAGGCTGTTGGCCGGGTCGGTGGCGGCGATGCTGGAGCGGGTGAGGTAGTACACGGCCACGGCCGACGTCCAGCGGCCATCGAGCCAGTTTTTCTTCACGCCCAGCTCGCGGTTGCTGCCGCGCAGCGGGTCGATAGGCGTGCCGGCGCTCGTGATGCCGCCCTGGGGCACCAGCGTGCGGTCGTAGAGACCGTATACCGAGAGGCTGGGCAACAGGCTGTAGCTCAGGCCCAGGCGTGGCGTTACTACTTTATCGCGGGAGCTGCTGCCCACGCCCAGCACCTGGTTGTGGCTTTGTACAGCGGTGTAGCGCAGGCCAGGCGTGAGGCGCAGCTTGTTATCGAACAGCGCCACCTCATCGAGGGCGTAGCCGGAGTAGTAGCTGATGGTTTGCTCGGTATTGCGCCCGGCGAGGCCGTTGGGCGCGGAGTAGCCCGGTATTTCGGTTCCGTGCACGGGGTTGGTTACGTCGAGCGGGTAGTACACGGGCTGGATGCTGCCGCCGGGCGCGGGGGCCGTGTCGTACGTCAGGTAGTCGATGGCCAGGAATTTCTTCTGGTTGACATCAACCCCCGCCAGCAGCTGGTGGCGGAGCGGGCCGGTCGTGAAGTTGCCGTTCACAAACGCCTGCTGCGACAGCACTTGCGTGCGGTCGAGGTCGTACTTGGGGTTGCGCAGCAGCACGCTGGGGTTGGCCGCGTTCACGCCCGTTACCCACAGGTAGCGGCCCTCGCTATTCTCCAGCAAAAACGCCCCGCGCGCCGTGAGCTGCCAGCCGGGGCGGAACTGGTGCGTGAAGGTCAGAAAGCCCGACTGGTTTTGCGCCCGGATAGGCCCCACGCTGGGCTCGCTGATGGTGACCTTGCGCGGCAGCGAGCCGAAGCCGTTGGGCGTCATTACAATAGGGCTGTACAGGCCGTAGTTGAATGCCTGAAACGTGTACTCGGCCGTGAGAGCGGTGCGGGCGCTGAACTGGTACGTGAGCACTGGCGACACCAGCAGGCGCTTGTTGTAGTCGCCGGGCACGAAGGAATTGGTGCGCATGGCCATGCCGTTGAGGCGGTAGAGCAGCTTGCCGGCTTTATCAAGCTTGCCGTCGAGGTCGGCGGCGAGGCGGTAGAAGTCGTAGCTGCCCAGCATGGCCGTGGCCGAATAGCGCGGCGTGCCGGTGGGCTGCTTGGTCACGATGTTGAAGCTGCCGGCCGGGTCGCCGATGTTGTTCATGAACAGCGAGGGGCCCTTGACGAATTCGATGCGGTCGATGAGGGCAGCATCATCGGGCACGGGGCCCCGGTAGTAGGGCGTCAGGTCTACGCCGTTGCGCAGGGGCGCAATCTGGCCGCCGCGCATGTATAGGTTGGGCCCCAGGTTGTTGGATATTTCGTTGCGCACCACGCCGCTCACGTTGCGCGTCACACCCTCGGTGGTGTTGAAGCTGCCCTGGTCGAAAATGACTTCCGGCGTAATGACCTGGATGTGCTGCGAGAGCTGGAGTAGCGGCGTTTGCAGCCGCAGCGCACTCGACACAGTTTGGGCGCCGTACTGGCGGTAGTACTTCGACGTGACCACGGCCTCGCCGAGTGTCGTGGCCGCGTCGGCCGCTAGCCCGATGCTGAGCAGCGGGTCGGCGGCACTCACGTGCACCAGCTGCGGCAGGTAGCCCAGGTGGTTGACGGTGAGCGTGGTAATGGCCACGCGGCCGCGCAACTCGAAGCGCCCGGCGCTGTCGGTAGTGGCCACCTGGCTGGCCTGCGGGCTGCTCACGGTGGCCCCGCCAAGAGGCGCACCCGGCCGGGGCCCGTCGGTTTCGCGCACCACGCCGCGCACCACCGTTTGGGCAAAAGCGAGGGAGGTCAGCAAGAAAAAGAATCCGGTAAGTATAGATTTCATAAGCAAAAGCCCGGCAAATGCACGCGTCAGCAGCCTGAATAATTGGTGGAAAAACCAAGAGAAAAATGAGCCAATGGCCGCTGCCTCGCCCAGAAGCCGCGCCCCCCGCAATGCGGTAGCGGCGTGGTGCATTAGGGCCCCTGGCGCCCGGACTGCGCCGCCCCGGCTGGCCGGAGCCACCGCCGGTACCACAGCGCAAAGCCCGTGAGCGCCAGCAGGCCCGGCGTGAGGCCCACCACCACGTAGAGCACGCGCATGGGCATGCCGCCGAAGGTGCCGAAGTGCAGGGGCCCCATTAGCGCCTCCCACTGCGCGGGCCCGGCCGCCGCCCACGCCCGGCGCACGGCCCGTACCCGGCCGGTCGTGGGGTCTACCTCTACTGCCGCGCTCGCCCCCCAGGGCAGCGCGTGGCCGGGCACCACCCCATCGACCTCAAACGGAGCCCCGCCCGGCTGCGTGGGCAGGCGAATGCGGGTGGGCACCAGCGCCGGGTAGGCGGCCCGGGCCGTGGCCAGCAGCTCATCGACCGAGCGGGCCATGAGTTGGTTGGGCGGGGCCGGGCGGGTTTGCGCCCGCCAGGCGGCGGGGTCAAAGCCGAACAGATTCATCCAGAAGCCCGTGAAGCAAATGAGGGCGTTGAGCAGCAGGGCCCAGGTGCCCACGTAGCGGTGCAGGTCGGAGGCCAGCACCCGCCAGTTGTGGCGGCGCAGCGGGGCGCGCAGCGTCAGCACCTTGCCCAGGTGCTTGCGGTACACCACCACGCCCGTGAACACGGAGGCCAGCATAGCCAGGCCCAACAAGGCCGTGAGCAGCACGCCCCCCATGCCCAGCTGGAAGCAGAAGTGGAACTGCAACAGCCAGTTGAGTGCGCCGCCCGCCAGCCCGGTATTGGGGCCCTCCTGCAATACCCGGCCCGAGTAGGGGTCTACCCACACGCTAGCCAGGTCGTAGGTGTTGGGGTTGCCGTCGTTGCCGTAGAGGCGAAACTCGTAGCTCTCGCCGACCCGCTGCGGGAACCCCACAATGGCCATGCGCTTGAGGGCCGGGTAGCGCCGGCCCACCAGCCGGTACAGCGAATCGAGGGGCACGGGGGCGCGGCCGGCCGGCGGCGGGGCCACGCGGGGCACCAGCAGGCGGTCCAGCTCGGGCTTGAAAACCAGGCCGGCCCCGCTCAGGCCCAGCAGCAGCAGCGGCACGCCCGTGAGCAGCCCCAGCCAGCTGTGCCACCGGAATAGCCGCCGCAACCAGGCGTTCTTCAAAGTGCTCATGCAAGCATTATTGTCTTGATGGATAAGGATTTCAGGCTAGACCGGGCGCCGGGGCCCCAGCCTAGCGCAGCACCCGGGCCGAGTCGAGGGCGGCTGTGGTGCGCTGGTCGATTTGCCGCAGCACGGGCAACTGCTGCTGCCAATAGGCCGCCACCTGGGCCCCCGAGTGGCTGGTCGAGTCGGGCTCGTGAGCGTTGTGCATCCAGTTCATCATCTGGCCGTCGGCCGCTTCGAGGGCGGACACGGCGCGGCGCAGTCGGGCCGCCCAGCGTGGGTCGGTGGGTGCGGCTTGGCCTAGCTGAGCCAGGGCCCCGGCCAGGCGCTGGCGCTCGGCGGCTAGGGCGTCCATGCGGTTCATGGCGGCGTCGTGCAGGCGCATGGCCTGAGCGTAGGGGCCCTGGCCGGCAGCGGCGGCGGGCATGGCCATGTGGTCGTGCTCCGCCATCATGCCGGGACTATTTTCCATTAAATCGGGGCCGGTGCCGCTAACGGCGGTGGCGGGCGCGTCGGGGGCCGACGCGGGCTGGCAGCCAGTGGCCAAAACGGCCAGCAGGCTTCCCAAAAGCAAACTGTTTTCCACGTGGAGGGGTGCCGGGCAGTTGCCCGGTCGTTCGGCCAAGCAATTGATTCACAACCAGAACAGCTACGCGTTACGCGCGCCCCGGCCGCTCCTGGGCGGAGTTGGGCACCCGAGGGGCAAGCCGGGCAAAAGGGCTCCAACCAGCCCCGGCCACGCAAGCGCTGGCCCGCCCAGGCCCGGGGGGGCCCGGCTGCGCAGCGGCTGTTCCGTAATGCAGAAGTTGGCTTTACGCCTGGGGCGGGCGGAACACGCCCAGCGGGGCGCGGGCGGGGGCCCCCGGCGGGCC
>NZ_MDZA01000166.1 GCF_001816125.1 Hymenobacter coccineus
GCCAGTGGGGGCCCCGGGATGGGCAGCGCCGCCGCGGGGGCCCCGGCGGGCAGCTCGGCCAGCACCCAGGCCACGGCGGGGGCGGGGGCGGCGGCCGGCCACAGCGCAGGCATGGGCAGGGCCGGGTAGGCGGCGGCAAACAGCAGCGCAAACGCCAAGTACGCCCGGTTCAGCGTGAAAAACGTGAGCGGGCGCAGCAGCCCGAAGTAGGCCGCCGCAAACAGCAGCAGCACCGCGTGGGCCTTGAGCAGGTAGAGCAACGGCGCGGACAGCATGGCTACTCGGCCTTTTTGTCGCCGCCCTCGATGAGGCGGAGAATGTCTTGCAAATCGGCGGCGCTAACCTTCTCCTCCTTGGCAAAGAAGGACACCAACTCCTTATAGGAGCCGCGGAAATGCTCCTTCACCAGGGCCCCCAGCGAGCGGCGCTGGTAGTCGTCGGCCGATACCAGGGGGCTGAAGCGAAAGGAGTTGCCGAGCTTTTCGGCGTGCACGTAGCCCTTGCGCTCCAGGTTGCGCAGGGTGCTGGCCAGCGTGGTGTAGGGCGGGCGCGGGGCGGGCAGGCCGTCGAGCACGTCCTTCACGAAGGCCCCGCTGGGCAGGGGCCACAGGGCGCGTAGGGCATCTTCTTCGGGTTGGGTGAGGCGTTCCATCAAGTTGAATTACGATTGTTTCGTAAATCTACGAAACAATCGTAATAGATGTTCTGCCGCGCCGAAAATATTTTTTTACCGCTGGTTAGCCCCGTTTCCCGAACACTCTGCTCAGCGCGCCTTACCCCCGGCGCCATGCGCACGCGCCGGGGCCTCAACGGCTCCCTCCTAACGGCTACTTTAAGTGGCGGATCTGCTGACCGCATCTTGGCTTTGTTGCTGCGCGTACAGCCACGCCACGGCCGCGCCCTCGTCGCCGAAAAAGGCCACCGCGAACGGCCGGCCCTCGTAGTCCCCCACGTCGGCAAACCCGGGGCCCTCCCGTATGGCCTGGTGCAGGGCCGGGCTGGTGAGGTAGGCCACGCACAGTTGGGGCCCGAGCCGAAGGGCCATGGCGGGGAAGTACTCGCTGAGCAGCCACGCGGTGGTGGCCGGGTCGTTGGCAGTGCGGCGGCGGATGTCTTGCAGCCAGTAGCGGCAGTCGGCGGCGTGGGCGTGGGCCGTCAGGCGCTCATAAGCGGCGGGCAGGGCCGCTGGGTCGGGCTGGTAACCCCAGCGGCCCACCAGAATGCCGAGGTCGGCGCGGTGCACGATGTCGAGCAAGGCCTGCGAATCGGGTATAGACATAAAAATAGATAAAACAGGATAACGAAAATGGGGCTTCCCCAAAGCTAGTGTAGGGCCGCCACCGGGCCGGCCGCGTCCGCGGTGGCGGCAGGGTACTTGCGCAGCGTGCGCAGGGCCAGCACGGCGCTGGCCAAGGTGAGCACGGCCCCCAGCGCAAACGGGGCCCCAGGGAACTCAACCGCCGCGCCGGGCCCGGTAAAGACGGCAAACAGGTGCGTCATGAACAGGGGCCCCACCACGCCGGTGAGGCTGATGAGGCTGGTGAGGGCCCCCTGCAACTCGCCCTGCTCGGTGGCCGGCACCTGGCCCGAAATGGTGCCCTGCAACGCCGGCCCCGCGATGCCGCCTAAGCAGTACGGCACCAAAAAGGCAAACATCATCCAGCCGCGCGTGGCGAAGGCAAATAGCACAAAACCAAGCGCGTAGCACAGTAGCCCCACCACAATGGCGCGCGGGGCCCCCAGCTTCGGGATGGCCACCCGCACCAGCCCGCCCTGCACCAGGGCCGTGAACAAACCCACCGCGCCCAACGAGTAGCCCACCAGCTTGGTCCCCCAGCCAAACTTGTAGATGGTGTAGAACGTCCAGATGGACTGCGTGGCCGAGCCAGCCAAGTAGATGAGCACCAGCGAAGCCACCAGCCCCAGGATGACCGGGTAGCGCCCCAGCCGCAGCAGCGAGGACACGGGGTTGGCGCGGGACCAGGCGAAGGGCCGCCGCCGGTCGGCGGGCAGCGACTCGGGCAGCACGAAGTAGCCGTAGCAGAAGTTGACCAAACTCAGGACCGCCGCGGCCATAAACGGCACCCGGGGCCCCCAGGTGGCCAGCACCCCGCCCAGCGCCGGCCCGATGATAAAGCCTACCCCAAAGGCCGCCCCCACCAACCCGAAGTTCTGGCTGCGCTTTTCGGGCGTGCTGATGTCGGCGATGTAGGCCGTGGCCGTGGTGAAGCTGGCCCCCGTGATGCCCGCCAGCACCCGGCCCACAAACAGCCAGGCCAACGTGGGCGCGAAGCTAAGAAACACGTAATCAAGCCCCAACCCTAGCAACGCGGCCAGCAGCACCGGCCGCCGCCCCAGCCGGTCGCTTAGGGCCCCCACCACCGGCGCGCACAGAAACTGGGCCCCCGCGTAGGCAAACGACAGCCACCCCGCGTACACCGACGCCCGGCTGATGCCCTCGCCCGTGAGCTGCTCGAGCAGCTTGGGCAGCACCGGAATGATGATGCCAATCCCAATGACGTCGATGAGTATGGTGACGAAAATAAAACCCAGGGCGGCGGGACGGGGCGAAGAGCTAGGAGCGGGCATAAGCGGCGAAAAGACCCGCAAAAATAGCCGCTCCGCCCCCGCCGTTGCATTTTTTCGCGCTGATACTCACCGTTTCGGGTCGTCCACCGCACCAATTGCGCACATTTTGCGGCTTTTCTTAAAATTTGTATTACCTTTGTATTACAAACAGTGCGGGGTGGAGCAGTTGGTAGCTCGTTGGGCTCATAACCCAAAGGTCATAGGTTCGAGTCCTATCCCCGCTACCTAAAAGGCCGTTTTCCGACAGGAAAACGGCCTTTTTTTGTTATTCGATTCAGCTAGAAGCCAAGGGGTTTGCCAGCGGCCGAAAGGTCCTGCTTGCTTTTGGCGCTAATAGAAAAGGCCGGGGCCCCACGTGGGGCCCCGGCCTTTTCTGTTGGCGGGCCAACTCCTTACGGATTGGTGCTCCACATGCCGGCTTCCTTGATGAAGATGCGGCGGTTGAGCTTGAGCTGTGCCACCATGAACTCAGCCAGGTCTTCGGGCTGCATCACTTTTTCGGGGTTGCCGTCGGTGAGGCCGCTGCCCATGGCCAGTTCCGTGGCCACCGTGCTCGGCGTGAGGGCCGACACGCGGATGTTCTGCTTGCGCACCTCCTGCATCAGCGCCTCGGTGAGGCCCAGTAGGGCAAACTTGCTGGCGCTGTAGGCGCTGCTGCCCGCCGAAGCGCGCTGCCCCGAGGTGGAGGCCACGTTGATGATGTCGCCCGTTTGCCGCTCCAGCATGCTCGGCAGCACGGCGCGCGTCACGTAGTACACGCCCATCAGGTTCACCTGGATGATGTGCTCCCAGTCAGCCGGCTCCATCTCGAGGAACTTGGCGAAGGTGCCGATGCCGGCGTTGTTGATGAGGATGTCGATGGGCCCCAGAGCCTGCTGAATCTGGGCCACGGCGGCTTCCACGGCGGCGCGGTCGGCCACGTCGGCGGCGGCCACGGCGGTTTTCACGCCCAGGGCTTGCAGTTCCTTGGCTACTTCTTGCAGCTGGCTTTCGGTGCGGGCCAGCAGGCCCACGTGCACGCCTTCGTGGGCCAGGGCCACGGCCGTGGCGCGGCCGATGCCTTTGCCGGCGCCGGTTACCAGGGCGATTTTTCCTTTGAGGGATTCCATGTTTTTGTTCGTTTAATAGGGCCCCGTATAACCGTGGGGGCCCCCAGGGGTTTTAGGGCTTCACCTTGGCGCGCCAGGGCCCCACGCGGGGCCAGCGGCGCGCGCTTTCTTTGCGCATGCCCTATTCCACACTACTTTTCGACTACGACGGCACCCTGTGCGACACCCGCCAGGCCATTTACCACAGCCTCCAGCAAGTATTCCGCCTGCACCGCGCGCCGGTGCCCACCACGGCCGCCCTTGATGAAGTGGTGACGCTGGGCCTGCCCACCCTCGAAATCCTGAACCTGCTGCACCCCACCGGCACCGACGCCGACGTATCGGCCTGGGTGCCCGCCTACCGCGCCATCTACGCCGCCGAGGGCGAACCGCTGGTGCAACCCTTCGCCGGGGCCCCCGAAGTGCTGGCCGAGCTGCAAGCCGCCGGCTACGGCCTGGCCTACGTCAGCAACAAGAACATCGTCACCCTGGGCACGTCGCTCGACCGGCTCGACTTGCGCCGCTACGCCTCGCTCATTGTGGGCGAGGGCAGCTTTCCTGGCCGCGCCTTGGCCCTCAAGCCAGCCCCCGACATGTTCTACGAAGTAGTGCAGCCACACTTCCTGGGTACGCCTGCCACCAACATGCTAATGATTGGCGACACGCCCTCCGACTTACTTTTCGCCCGCAGCGCCGGCGTGCCGAGTTGCTGGGCCGCCTACGGCTTCGGCGACGCCGTTACCTGCATGGCCCTGGGGCCCCAGCACCACATTAGCGACGTGCGCGACGTGCTGGATTTGGTGGAATGAGTGAATATGCACCCAGCTAGCGCTTTATCTCCTAATCTATTTTAGATTTAACGTATGATAACTCGCGCTAAATTGATTCACTCCTGCATCCTACAGCCTAGTTTATAAATGCCAACTTCTATGTGGAATATTTTTCGTAGGCCTACCCTTGGGCTATTAACAAGCAGCCTTGCGATAATCTACAGTATTCCAGCCTTTCTCTACTCGTTAACATTAAAAGGTGGCGAGAGTCTTATAGCATTATTATACATCTATTTATTTTTAGCTGCTGTAGTTACTATCATGATTGATAGACTACTGATTGATAAATTCAGAAAAATATTAACAGTCAGTATATTAGAATTAATACTATTTGTATCTGCATTTTTATTAATATCAGCAAAATTCAAGTATGATAGCAGAAAGGCAATTATAAACATTTTGAATAATAAAAGTGACTACACAATTATTATAAAAGATAGTAGCGGTTTCAAAGCCGATAAATTCACTAAAAAGGACTTGTTTGATAAACAGTTAAACTTTGTTGACAACACAGGCATAATTTATTTGGATGGCAAAAGCTTGTCAGAATACACTATTGAAATTCAAGGTGTGGGAATTAGTCAAACCACTCATAACGGTTACAAGCCAGAATACAATTATGACTGGGAATTTATTTATGACAGCAGTAAGTATAATTACAGTGATAAAAAAATTGACAGCTTGGTCCAAGTTAGCTTAGGACCCAAGGTAAGCTTGCACAATCCCGATTTCCACGGTTTTTAATTATTACAATAAATAAAAAATCACAGACAAGTACGCCGTGCAGCACCGCACGGCGTACTTGTCTGTGATCTTAAGAAACAGGACTAATTATTTCACGCAAACATGCCCACCGCGTTCTTGCTTGGCAGTGCCGTCTGCCCCGTTAGGAACAAGTCGATTTGACGGGCGGCTTCGCGGCCTTCGGAAATGGCCCAGACGACCAGCGACTGGCCGCGGCGCATGTCGCCGGCCACGAACACGCTGGGCACGCTGGTTTGGTAGGTGGTTTCGGGCGCTTTCACAAGGCCATTGGCGTCCACGGCTACGCCGAGCTGGGCCAGCACGCCCTCGTAGGGATTGGCTTGGAAACCCATGGCCAGCAGCACCAGCTCGCAGGGAATTTCGCGGGTCGAGTTTGGCACTTCTTCTGAGGTGAGGCGGCGGCCCATGGCGTCGGTTTCCCAGGTCACGTCGCTCACTTGCAGGGCCCTAACGTGGCCGTTTTCGTCGCCCAGAAACGCCTTGGTGCTGATGCCCCAGTGGCGCTGGCAGCCCTCTTCGTGCGAGCTGCTGGTGCGGAACACCGTGGGGTAGTGCGGCCAGGGTGTGTGGGCCGGCCGCTCGTTGGAAGGCTGGTTCATGAGGGCGAACTGGGCCACGGCGGTGGCCTGCTGGCGGTTGGCGGTACCCACGCAGTCGGAACCCGTGTCGCCGCTGCCAATCACCACCACGTGCTTGTCCGTGGCCAGGATGTCGGGGCCCTGGACGGGGATGCTGCTCACGCGGCGGTTTTGCTGGCCGAGGTAGTCCATGGCGTAGTGGATGCCGGCCAGTTCGCGGCCGGGCAGCGGCAGGTCGCGCGGGGCAATGGCGCCGCCGGCCAGCACCACGGCGTCGAAGCTGCGCTGGAGCTCGGCGGCGGGCAGGTCGCGGCCCACTTCCACGTTGCAGCGGAACGTGATGCCGTCCTTTTCCATCAGCTCGATGCGGCGGTCAATCACCCATTTCTCCAGCTTGAAATCGGGCACGCCGTAGCGCAGCAGGCCCCCGGGCTGCTCGTCGCGCTCGAACACCGTGACGGTGTGGCCGGCCTTGGCCAGTTGCGCGGCCACCGCCAGCCCGGCGGGCCCCGAGCCCACCACGGCCACCGTTTTGCCGGTTTTCAGCACCGGCGCGGTGGGGTGCACGTAGCCTTTCTCGAAGGCAATTTCGATGATGTGCTTCTCGATTTCCTCGATGGCCACCGGCGTGCTGTGGATGCTCAGCACGCAGGCCGACTCGCAGGGCGCGGGGCAGATGCGGCCCGTGAACTCGGGGAAGTTGTTGGTGGTGGTGAGGATCTGGTAGGCGTCCTCCCAGTCCTGCCGGTACACGGCCTCGTTGAACTCAGGGATGATGTTGCCCAGCGGGCAGCCCGAGTGGCAAAACGGGATGCCGCAGTTCATGCACCGGGCCGCCTGCTGGTGCAGCGCCTCGGGCGGGTACAGGCCGATGAACTCCTGGTAGTTGGTGGTGCGCACCTGCGGGGCCTCCTTGGCGGGCAGTGCGCGCTCGAATTGCTTGAAACCGGTGATGTTGCCCATTGCGGGGATTAGTTGAAATTTTAAAGGATTGTCATTCCGAACGCAGTGAGAATCTGGCTTCACCGCCTGAGGGAGCAGTCATCAAATTCCTCACTGCGTTCGGAATGACAATGATTTATTTAATTAATAGGGCCCCTAGCCCGCGGCTTGCAGCTGTGCCCGTTGCAGCACCTTTTTGTATTCCGAGGGGAACACCTTCACGAAGCGGCCGGTTTCTTCGGGCCAGTTGGCGAGCAGGAAAGCGGCTTTGTCGCTGCCGGTTAGCTCGTGGTGGCGGCGCAATAGGGCCTGGATTTGGTCTTCGTCGTCGGCCGTGAGGCCTTCGAGTTCCACCATTTCCAGGTTGCAGTTTTCGGGGAACACGCCGTCGGGGTCGTAGATCCAGGCGATGCCGCCGCTCATGCCGGCGGCGAAGTTGCGCCCGGTTTTGCCCAGGATGAGGGCCCTACCGCCGGTCATGTACTCGCAGCCGTGGTCGCCCACGCCTTCGACCACCGCCGTAGCGCCCGAGTTGCGCACCGCGAACCGCTCGCCAGCCTGCCCGCGGGCAAACAGGGCCCCGGAAGTGGCGCCGTACAGCGCCACGTTGCCGATGATGATGTTGTTCTCGGGCACCAGCTTGCTTTCCGGCGCCGGGAAGATGGCCAGCTGGGCCCCGGAGAGGCCCTTGCCCACGTAGTCGTTGGCTTCGCCGGCCAAGCTGAAGGACAAGCCTTTGACCGCAAACGCCCCGAAGCTCTGCCCCGCCGAGCCTTTGAACCGGAAGTGGATGGTGCCCTCGGGCAAGCCAGCGGCGTGGTAGCGCTTCGTGATTTCGTTGGAGAGCAGCGTGCCCAGCGTGCGGTCGGTGTTGCGCACGTCGAACGAGCCGAATACCAGCCGCTGGTAGTCGAGCGCGGGTTGGGCCCGGGCTAGCAGCTCCCAGTCGAGTACGTCGGCGATGCCGTGGTCCTGGTCTTCGCTCTTATAGAGGGTGGCGCCGGTGGGGTTGGGGGCCGGGTAAAGCACACCGCTCAGGTCAACCTGCTTGGCTTTCCAATGGCCGATGCCGGCCTTGCGCTTGAGGAACTGCGAGCGGCCCACCATCTCGTTCACGGTACGGAAGCCCAGCGAGGCCATGATTTCGCGCAGCTCTTCGGCCAGGAAGCGGAATAGGTTGACGATGTGCTCGGGCTGGCCGGTGAACAGCTTGCGCAGCTCAGGGTCTTGGGTGGCCACGCCCACGGGGCAGGTGTTGAGGTGGCACTTGCGCATCATCACGCAGCCCCCGGCGATGAGGGCGGCCGTGGCTACGCCCCACTCCTCGGCCCCCAGCAGGGCGGCCACGGCCAGGTCGCGGCCGGTTTTGAGCTGGCCGTCGGCTTGCAGCACCACGCGGCTGCGCAGCTGGTTGCGCACCAGCGTCTGGTGGGCTTCGGCCAGGCCCAGCTCCCAGGGCAGGCCCGCGTGGCGGATGCTACTGAGCGGCGAGGCCCCGGTGCCGCCGTCGTAGCCCGAAATCAGAATCACGTCGGCGTGGGCCTTGGCCACGCCGGCCGCGATGGTGCCCACGCCCGCCTTGCTCACCAGCTTCACGTTGATGCGGGCGGCGCGGTTGGCGTTTTTCAGGTCGAAAATCAGCTGGGCCAGGTCTTCGATGGAGTAGATGTCGTGGTGGGGCGGCGGCGAAATCAGGCCCACGCCGGGCGTGGCGTGGCGCACCTTGGCAATCCACTCATCTACTTTGTGGCCAGGCAATTGCCCACCCTCGCCGGGCTTGGCGCCCTGGGCCATCTTGATTTGCAGCTCGTCGGCGTTGGTGAGGTAGTGGGCCGTGACGCCGAAGCGGGCCGAGGCAATCTGCTTGATGGCCGAGCGCATGGAGTCGCCGTTTTCCATCACCTCGAAGCGCATGGGGTCTTCGCCGCCCTCGCCGGTGTTGCTCTTGCCGCCGATGCGGTTCATGGCAATGGCCAGGGTGCTGTGCGCCTCGTGCGAGATGGAGCCAAACGACATGGCCCCGGTAGCGAAGCGTTTCATAATCACCTCCGCCGGCTCCACTTCTTCAAGCGCAATGGCCTCGCGGTGCTGGGCAAAGTCGAGCAGGCCCCGGATGCTGAAGGCCTGGCTGGGGTGATCGTTCAGCAGCTTGGCGTAGCGCTGGTAGGTGGCGTAGTTGTTGGTGCGGGTGGCGAGCTGGAGCAGGTGCACCGTTTCGGGGTTGAACATGTGCGCCTCGCCGCGCCGCCGCCACTGGTAGAAGCCGCCGTCGCCGAGCACCTCAGCCTCGGGCGGCGTGTTGCTGCGGAAGCCCTGGAAGTGCTTGTACAAAGTCTCGCGGGCAATCTCGTCCAGCCCCAGGCCTCCAATGCGCGTCACGGCCCCGGTGAAGTAGCGGTCCACCACTTCCTGATTGATGCCCAGAATCTCGAACACCTGGGCCCCGTGGTACGAGAGCAGGGTCGAAATGCCCATCTTGGAGAAAATCTTCAGCAGGCCGTCGTTCACGGCCTTCACGTAGTTTTTGATCAGCTGGGGGCCCTCCAGGCGGGTTTCAAGGCGGCCATCCAAGTGCGTAGTTTGGATGGTGGCCAGCGCCAGGTAGGGGTTGATGGCGGTGGCCCCGAAAGCCAGCAGGCAGGCAAAGTGGTGCACTTCCCACACGTCGCCGGCCTCCACCACGAGGCCCACGGCACTGCGGCGGCTGAGCCGAATGAGGTGGTGGTGTACCGCCGACACGGCTAGCAGCGACGGGATGGGCGCGTGCTCCGAGTCCAGGGCCCTATCGGAGAGAATCAGTACCTCGAAGCCGTCGTTCACGGCGTCCTCCGCGTAGCGGCACAAGCGGGCCAGGCCAGCTTCGAGCGAGCCGGGCTTGCCGTCGGCCTTGAAGTAGGTCTGGAGCGTTTTGGCGTGGAACAGGCCGGTGTCGATGCTGCGCAGCTTTTCGAGCTGGTGGTTGACGAGGATGGGGTGGCGCAGGGCCACGCAGTGCCCGTGCATCTTGTCCTCGTCGAGGATGTTGCCGTTATTGCCGATGAAGGTGGCCAGGCTCATCACCAGCCGCTCCCGAATGGGGTCGATGGGCGGGTTCGTAACCTGCGCAAAGAACTGCTTAAAGTAGCTGCTCAGGTGCTGGGGCTGGTCGGAGAGCACGGCCAGGGGCACGTCCACGCCCATCGAGCCAATGGCCTCCTTACCCTCCAGGGCCATGGGGAGGATGACGGTTTCGATGTCCTCGCGGGTGTAGCCGAAGGCCTGGTGGTACTTGAGCACGGCCGCCGCGCCGAGGTCCGAAAACACCTGGCGGGGGTCCTCCAGCTCGTCGAGCCGGATCTGGTAGTTGCGCAGCCAGTCGCCGTAGGGCTGGCGGCTGGCGGCCTGGTGCTTGATTTCGGCGTCGGTGATGATTTCGCCGGCCACGGTGTCCACCACGAACATCTTGCCCGGCTGCAAGCGCCCTTTCTCCAGGATGATGTCCTCCGGGATGGGCAGCACGCCCGCCTCGGAAGCCACCAGCACCCGCCCGTCGTTGGTGACGACGTAGCGCAGCGGGCGCAGGCCGTTGCGGTCGAGCATGGCCCCCACGAGGCGGCCGTCGGTGAAGTTGAGGGCCGCCGGGCCGTCCCAGGGGGCCATGAAGGTGGCGTGGAACTCGTAGAACGCCTTTTTCAGCGGGTCCATCTGTTCGTTGCCGTCCCAGGCCTCGGGCACCAGCATCATCATCACGTGGGGCAGGGCGCGGCCGCAGTGCAGCAGCAGCTCCACAATGTTGTCGAGGCAAGCCGAGTCCGACTGCCCGGCGTCAATCACGGGCAGCAGCATCTCCATTTCCTCGGCCGTGAAGTAGGGCGAGGCGTAGGTTTGCAGGCCGGCGTAGAACCAGTTCAGGTTGCCGCGCAGGGTATTAATCTCGCCGTTGTGGGCCAGGTAGCGGAAGGGCTGCGCCAGCCGCCAGCTTGGGAACGTGTTGGTCGAGAAGCGCGAGTGAATCAGGCCGAAGGCCGTCGTCACCCGCTCGTCGGTGAGGTCGGGGTAGTAGCCGCGCACCTGGTAGGTGGTAAGCTGGCCTTTATATACGATGGTCTGGCACGAGAACGAGGCGAAGTACAGGTCGTCGAGGCCCCCGGGCAGCACCTCCTTCACCTTGTGCACAATGAGGCGGCGCAACACGTAGAGCTTGCGCTCGAAGTCTGCGGTGGTGGCCACGTCCACGGGCCGGGCCACGAACACCTGCTCCATCACCGGCTCGCCGCTGAGGGCCGTGACGCCGATGCCGGCCGGGTTCACGGGCACCGGGCGGTAGCCCAGGATGCGCAGGCCCAGTTGCTGCGCGGCCGCGTCGATGAGGCCCCGGGCGGTGGCGCGGGCGGCGGCGTCCTTGGGCAAGTAGGCCTGGCCCACGGCGTAGGCCCCGGGCTCGGGCAGCTGAATGTCGAGGGCCAGGCACTCCTCTAATAGGAACCAGTGCGGGATTTGCAGCAGCAGGCCCGCGCCGTCGCCCGAGTCGTGGTCGCAGCCGCAGGCGCCGCGGTGTTCCATGTTTTCCAACATGGTCAGCGCGTCCACCACCATCTGGTGCGACTTGCGCCCGGTGATGGACGTGATGAAGCCCGTGCCGCAGGCGTCGTGCTCAAACTCCGGGCGGTACAGGCCCGCCGAAGCAGCGTTGTGGTCAACCGTCATGCTATTGTTAGTTATTTGATTGTCAAATAGATGCCGCCCTGCTTTTCGTTGGCCCGGGGCCCCTGGGGGCCCCGGCCGGTGTGCCCGGGTTGCCCCAACGGATGGGGTGGCCAAAGCACTGCGCGTTAAAGTATTACAAAGCGCGGTTTTCGCCTAATCAATTTTTTACTAGTTTACTATTTCTAAAGTACCGTATCGAGCCCCAAATGCCCCGGGCGGCGTACCCTGGGCCCCAAATCCGTAAGCTGGTCCGTGCTGTTATTTCCCCGATGACCCCTTCCCTTACCCCCGCTCCGCCCGCCCGGGCCACCATGTGGAGCCCCCTGGCCTACCACGTGTTCCGGGCCGTGTGGATTGCATCGCTCGCCTCCAACGTGGGCACCTGGATGCAAAACGTGGCCGGCGTGTGGCTCGTGACCACCCTCACCACCTCGGCCCTGCTCGTGGCCCTGATGCAAACCGCCACCAGCCTGCCCGCCTTTCTGCTGAGCCTGCCCGGCGGGGCCCTGGCCGACCTGGCCGACCGCCGCAAGCTGCTACTGGGCACGCAGGGCTTCATGGCCGTGGTGGCCACCCTGCTGGGGGCCCTCACGCTGGGCGGGCAGGTGTCGGCCTTCGGGGTGCTGGGCTTCACCTTTTTACTAGGCATGGGCTCGGCGCTGAACGGCCCAGTGTGGCAAACCGTAACCACCGAGCTGGTGCCGCGCCCGGTGCTGCCCTTCGCCATCACGCTGAACGGCGTGAGCAACAACATTGCCCGGGCCATTGGGCCGGCGCTGGGCGGCGTGGTCATCGCCTACTACTCGCCGGGCTGGGTGTTCATGCTCAACGGCGTGTCATTCCTGGGCACATTCGCGGTCATCTACTTCTGGAAGCGCGACGCTGAGGAAAGCCAGGGCCCCGCCGAGCACTTCCTGGGGGCCCTGCGGGCGGGCATGCGCTATGTGCACTACGCACCGCCCATTCACGCGGTGCTGGTGCGGGTATTTGCGTTCGGGTTCGGGGCCAGCGCCATGTGGGCGCTGCTCTCGGTCGTCATCGCCCGCAAGCTGCACCTGAGCGCGGGCCACTACGGCAGCATGCTCTCGTGGCTGGGCGCCGGGGCCGTGGCGGGCGCCTTTCTGATGGGCCGGGCGGGGGAGCGCATCAGCCTCAACCAGCGGGTGCTGCTGGGCGGGCTCACCTTCGTGGGCACCAACCTGAGCCTGGCCTTCATCGAAAATACCGCCGTGCTGGGGCCCATTATGTTCGTGTCGGGCACGGCCTGGCTCATGGCCATGACCAGCTTCAGCACCACCGTGCAGCTGAACGTGCCCAAGTGGGTGCAGGCCCGGGTGGTGAGCATCTATATGCTGCTGTTTCAGGCGGGCATGAGCCTCGGCAGCCTGGCCTGGGGCGAGCTGGCCGACTACTTCAGCCCGCAGGTGGCCCTGTGCGCGGCCGCTGGCTGGATGGCCGCCAGCGCCCTGCTGGCCTTCCCCTACCCCCTTAAAGCGGCCGACAATCTCGACCTCGACCCCGCCGAGCCTTGGCTCGACCCACCCGTGGCAGACGGCCCCGCCGACCCCGACGACGGCCCGGTGGTGGTAATGATTACCTACCGCATTGACCCCGCCGACTGGGCCGCCTTCCAGCCGGTGGCCAACCGCCTCTCGCGCCTGCGCCTGCGCGACGGAGCCCTGCGCGCCGGCGTGTTTGCCGACCTGGCCGACCCCGCGCGCATCACCGAGTTTTTCACCGTGGCCACCTGGGGCGAGCACCTGCGCCAGCACCACCGCTTCACCCGCGACGACCAGGCGGTGGAGGAGCAGGTGCGCCAGTACCACCGGGACCCCGAGCCGCCCCGCGTGGCGCACTTCCTGGCCTTCCCCACGGCCATCAACGTGCCCGTGGAAGTGGCCGCCCCTTACCCCAACGTAGAACTAACTCACTAATTTTTGGCACATGCTTTGAGAACACCCACCTTAAGTGCAGGTAAAAGTTTAATAATAACAATTTCTTGCATTAATATCTACTTACACATATATTTGTTCTTAATTAGTTAAAAATATGCACTGAAACGCTGGGAATAGGTATAATACATTTTCACCTCAGGATAAATCCTGTTTTTTAAATATTATTATTCCAATTAAAATTCCTACGCAACGGGTTGCTTTTATGAAATTTACAATTAGATATACATTAAGTCATAATTGGTGAAGCTAATCGGGCTTCCACTCCGTATGTGCCCCCGAGAACCGCATAATAAATTGATACCGGGCACGAACACCCCGCTATACCGCTACTTATCCCTGTTAATATGATCCTCTACGAACGCCGCACGCAAGTCAATCAGATGATTCTGTTGGCCGCCGATGTCCTACTTATTTTTGGAGCTTTCCGCTTCGTTGAATTCCACCACCGTGGCGACTGGCAGTTCGGCGGCGACTACCCGTTGTTCTTCGCCGTTTTCGCCTTGCTGTGGTGGATTGTGGCGGGCCAGGTCACTAACCCCACCTCACTGGACCGTCTCACGACGTACTCGGAGAAATTCTGGGCCCTGGTGCTGGCCTTGCTGATTCACGCGGTGGTGCTCACGGCAGGTATTTTGCTGCTGCAAGTGCGGCTGTTGCCCATTCGCTACATCGTGCTGCTGTACGCCGTAGCTGGTACGGCCGTGGTGAGCGGGCGCCTGCTGGTGGCATTCTTCTACCGCACCTACCGCTACCGGCTGGCCCGGCCCCACAGCCGCTTCGTGATTGTGGGCGCCAGCCGCAGCGGCCGCGAAATGCACCAGTTCCTGACGTTGCACGACCCGGTAGCCAACCAGTTCCTAGGCTTCTTTACCGACGAGCCCGTATCGGCCGACCTCCAGCCATTGGTGCGCGGCGGCTTGGCCGACCTCAAGAATTTTTGCGAGCAGGAGCAGGTCGATGAAATGTACTTCGCCATGCCCCTCAACGAGTCCGATCTGATTTCGGACTTGTCCACTTTTGCTGACGACCACTTCATGGCCTTCCGCATTTTGCCCGACTTCGAAGGCACCCTGCACAAGGGCGTGAACGTGCACTACCACGGCCGGGGCCCCATCCTCACGGTGCGCCGCCACCCGCTGGCGTTCCGCACCAACCAAATTGCCAAACGCGGCTTCGACCTCGTGTTTTCGGGCCTGGTTATCGTGGGCGTGTTCCCGATTTTACTACCCATCCTGGCGCTGATCATCAAGCTGGATTCGCCGGGCCCCGTGTTCTTTAAACAGATGCGGCCGGGTAAGCGCAACAAGTTATTTCCTTGCTACAAGCTGCGTTCCATGAGCACGACTACGGGCGGTACCGAGCTGCAGGCCACCAAGGGCGATGCCCGGGTAACGCGCGTGGGCCGCTTCCTGCGCTCGTCGAGCCTCGACGAGATTCCGCAGTTCTTCAACGTGTGGCTCGGCCACATGTCGGTGGTGGGCCCGACCCAACATGGTGTCGCAGTTGGAAGAATACTCCAAGCACATTCACACCTACGCCCAGCGCCACGCCGTGACGCCCGGCATCACGGGCCACGCCCAGGTGAACGGCCACCGCGGCGAAACCCGCGCCGCCGGTGCCATGGAGAAGCGTGTGGAGTACGACCTGGAATACGTGGAGAACTGGTCGCTGCTGCTCGATATAAAAATCATCGGCAAGACGGTGTGGAACATGGTGGCCGGCGAGAAGAATGCGTACTAAATAGTCAGCCATAAGCAATCAACGGCAAGGCAACTGCTTGTTATTTGAAAGCATATAATCCTATTACTTAGTATTTTAATTCTAGCTATTTAATTACGCCTGCCCCTTATTTTAGCGCTCATGTTATCGACGCAAACTGTTATTGATTCCCCCATCACCACGGGGCCCTTTGAGGAATTTGTAGACCGCATCCTGCAACTGGGAGCGGCCCGCCAGTCAGCCTACGTGTGCTGCGCCAACGTGCACATGGTAGTAGAAGCCCACCGCGACCCCAGCTTCCGTAAGGTGCTGGCCGAGGCTGACCTCGTGACCCCCGACGGGGGACCCGTGGCCAGCGTGGCCGGCTGGCGCGGCGGCCACCCCCAGGAGCGCGTGGCCGGCATGGACCTGGTGCCCGCCCTGATGGAAGAAGCCGCCCGCCGCGGCCAGTCGGTGTACTTCTACGGCACTACCGACGACGTGCTCGCCGCCATTGTGAAGCGGGCCAAGCGCGAGCTGCCCACCCTGCGCCTGGTGGGCACCTGCGCCCCGCCCTTTCGCGCCCTTACCCCCGAGGAGGAAGCCGCCCACGTGGCCGCCATCAACGCCGCCGACCCGGACCTGCTATTTGTGGCCTTGGGTTGCCCCCGGCAGGAGCGCTGGATGGCCGCGCACCGCGGCCAGGTAAAGGCCTGCATGCTGGGCGTGGGCCAGGCATTTTTGGTGTACGCCGGCTTGGAGCAGCGCCTGCCCGTGTGGGCCCGCCGCCTGTGGATGGAGTGGGCCTACCGTCTCTGGCTGGAGCCCCGCCGGCTCTGGAAGCGCTACCTGGTCACTAACTCGCGCTTCCTTTTTATGCTAGCCCGCACGTCGCTAGCCAAGAAATAACCAAGGCGTTAAGAAGACATAATAAAAAGGGCGGGGAGGCCCGGAGCAGCAGTAGCTGCCCCGGGCCTCCCCGCCCTTTTCACGGGCCAGGGCCCTAGTGCTTCACTTCCAGGTGCTGCACCATCGTGGGCTGGCTGCTCTGAATTTGCAGGGCGTAGATGCCGCTGGGCAAGTTGCTGGTATTGAGCGCGAATTGATTATCGCCAACCGTGGCTTGCTGCTGTGAGCGGACCATGGGGTTGCCCTGCATGTCCATTATCACCAGCGTGACGGAGGTAGCCTGCGTGAAATTGACGGACACCGTTACCTGGCCATCGGCTGGGTTGGGGAAGAGTGTGGGGCCCCCGGCGAGTGCACTGGCGGCCATGCCCGCCGTTGCGCTCGTTGCCGAGGCACTGCTTTGCAGCACCAGCTCCACGTCGTCGAAGTAGACACTCTGGCCGCCTTTGGCTTTGGAATAAAAGCCAATTTCGCACTGGCCATTGCTCACCGCAATGTTTGGCACCGCGATTTGCACCCATTGCCCGTCGGGGGTAGCGGGGACCGCGGCGCTCACCACCGCGCCGCCGTAATTGCTGGCCCGCAGCTCGGCCCGCTCCTGGTCGCCGCTGCTCTTCACCCAGGCTCGCAGCACGTAAGCACCCGCTGGCAGATTCTTAACTACTTGGTAGGTATATACTTCGTAGGCAAGCGGGCGGTAGTGCGTGCCATGAAACACCCCCGAGTGGGCCCCGGGGTAGGCCTCGGTGAAGCTGGCGTAGGGCGGTGTGAAGCCGAAGGTCTGGGTCGTCCACTGGCGGGGGGGCCACAGCCCAATCAGGTCGTCGTCGAAGCTGGGGTTCAGCACGGTGTTGGCCCCCACCGCAGCGGGCTGGAGCACGAACTCCACGTCGTCGAAGTACAGCCATTGCCCGCCCTGGGCGTTGGAGTAGAAGCCAATTTCAGCCTGCCCGTTCGCTACGTTGATGTTTGGAATTTGCACCAGCGTCCAGCCACTGGTGCCGGTGCTAAGGTTGGCGGTGCGCATGTTGCCGCCGTAGTTGCTGGCGCGCATTTCAGCCCGGGGCTGGCCACCGGCACTCTTCACCCAGGCCCGCAGCGTGTAAGTACCCGTTGGCAAGCCTTTGATTACCTGGTAGGTGTACACCTCGTAGGCTTCGGGGCGGTAGTGCGTGCGTGGTAGAGGCCAGCGTGGCCCCCGGGATACACCTCGGTATAGTCGGCGTTGCCGTTAGTGTTCGGGCCGGTGGCGGTTTGCCAGCCGGTGGGTCTTTCTGTGGGCAAGCCACCGGCTTCGAAGCCGGGGTTGGCCACCAGGTTGGTGCCGGGGCTTACTGGCGCCGCCGCCGATGCCGCCACCACCACGGCCACGGCGGCTGAGGTGGTGCTGGCCCCGGCGTTGTCGGTGGCCACGGCGGTGAGGGTGTACGTGCCGGCGGCGGTGGGCGTCCAGCTCAGCTGGTAAGGGGCCCCGGCATCCTCACCCAGCTTGGTCGTGCCGTTGAAAAAATCTACCTTGGCCACCGTGCCGTCGGCGTCGGCGGCCGTGGCACTCAGGGCCAGGGACTGGCCCAGCGCAAGGCTAGTGGCGGCGCTCAGCGCCACGGTGGGCGCGGCGTTGCGGCCAGCGTTCTGCTGGGGGGCCAGGGTCACATCGTCAAAATAGATGGCCTGCCCGCCGTCAGCCTTCGAGTAAAAGCCGATTTCGCACTGGCCGTTGGTCACCGCAATGTTGGCCACGGTGAGCAGCACCCAGCCCGGGGCCGCCACGCCGCCGGGGGTAGCGGCCAGGTTGGCGGTCAGCACAGGGCCCCCGTAATTGCTGGCCCGCATTTGGGCGGCGGCCTGGCCCCCGCTGCTTTTCACCCAGGCGCTGAAGGCATACGTGCCGTTTGCCAGGCCACCGACCACCTGGTAGGTGTACACCTCGTAGGCTGAGGAGCGGTAGTGGGTGCCGTGGTAAGTACCCGTGTGGCCCCCAGCGTACGATTCGCTGTATTCGGCATCAACATCGGAGGTAGCCTGCCAGCCCGTGGGCGTGCGCGAGGCGGCCCCGTCGGCCTCAAAGCCAGGGTTAACCACCTGGCCGTTGGCTACCACAACTGGGGCCGTCGGGGCTGGCGCCGGGGCCGCAGCGGCCCCCAGGGGCCCCACCACCACGCCGTTCTGCTGGAGCTTCTGGGCCCACAGGGTGGCTTCATTGTCCTCAGTGGCCAGCGTAATAGGGTTGGGCAGGTGCACCGTGCCAGCGCACGTGGCGCAGTTGCCCGGGCTCAGGTCCTGGCGGTCGGGAAAAGGGTTGTTGGCCCCCCACCGCACGAAGCCGATGACGTTGTTTTCAATTCGGTTGTTGAAGAACAGTGTTGCCAGCTGCTGGTAGTAGTTGAACACGGCCGTGGCGGCGTAGGTGGCCTTTAGGCGCGAGCCATCCGGCAACAATGCACTGGTTACCAGACGGTTGTCATGATAATACACGTCGTGGCCGGCGGCAATGTTCATCGCCGCGTTGCAGGTGCTTACAAACTGGTTATGGTCGGCTTCAATGTAAGCCGCGGCCCCTTCCAGGGCCCCGGCGTCGCCGTCGGTGGTCAGGCCCGTGCCGGTAAACTGGCCGTCGGTGGCTGGAAACGGGTACGCCCCACGCACAAAGTTGTCGTGCACGTGCACCGGGCTGCCGGCTGCGCCCGACGTGTTGTAGAGGTTGATGTTGTCCTCCACCAAGCTCTGGTTGGGGGCGTTGATGACCTCGTTGTAGGCCACATCGACGCCGGCCAGGTGCTGCACCGTGTTCAGAATCAGAAAGCTGCTGCGGGTACTGCCACCGTTGCGCCAGCGCCCGTCAATGTTGCGGGCCCGGTTGTAGCGCACCGTCAGGGTTTGGCCGGGGGCCCCGGTACCGCTCCAGCGGTTCACCACAATGCCGCTGGTTTGCACAAAGGCGTTGTGTTCCACCACCAGGCGCTGGGCCCGGTACGAATCGAGGAAACGGCCGGGGGCCTGGTTGTCTACGCTGGGCGTCAGGCCCTGGCCGCGGCAGTTACGCACCGTCAGGTTGGCCCCTTCACCGGCCTGGATCAGGTTGCCCGCCCCGGCTATGTTGCACCCGTCGAGCACCACGGGCTCGTTGGTGTTCACCAGCACGGCCGGCTTCCCCGAATCGTTGCTCCGGTAGTTGCCGGTGTAGGTGCCGCCTTTGGTTATTACAATTGGATCAGCGTAAGTTACCGTTTGGGCTTGCGCCGAAACCAGCGGCAGGCCGGCTGCCGCCAGCATCAAAAAGGCCCGTACGCTAGCTGCGGGCGCATGTTTGCGAGTAGCGAAAGCAGTGATTTTATCGGTTTTTAACATAAGCCGCCAGGAGTATGATTTCCTGAATTAATTAAAAATGTTATAAAACGTAAAAAAGCCGTAGGCAAAGATATGAAATTCTATTGTTCATAAACACCTGAGCCAAAATTATATAAGTTGCCCTTTAATACACAAGATTGCATTTTCACATGCAATTGAATAGTGGTAAAAGTCAATATTAGCAGACTAATATTCCGGCCTATCCAGTGTTAACCGATGCTACCAACCCGGGCTGACCGGCGGCCATAACGCCCGTTGCCATTATTTCGTATCCCGCTTATTATTAAGGCGTAAAGACGTGCATCTGCTCTCTACCGCTCCCAATAACCTGTGATTGCTTTTGCCTGGAGGCATGCTCCCAACCGCCCCGACGAACGTAGCCCCGGCCCCGAGCAGCCGGCACTGCTGGCGTTCATATTACGTGTATGATTCGAAGACGAGGCCGCGATGGCCGGGCACGAGGCAGACCCACAACAACGCATCGCCGTGCGGGCGTTTGAGCGATTCGTGGCCTACTTTGTGGCGCACAGCTACGCCTTTGTGGCGCCGGCCGGTATGCTGCGCGGCCCCGGCCCGGCCGGTAAGTACGCCCTGCTCACCTTCGGCGACGGTTGCGGCACCGACCGCTTGGCGCTGAACATTTTGCGGCGCTGGGGCGTACCCCGCGCTTGCTACTGTTGACAATTGCTCAGTGGCCGCGCCGACAACTGCTAGCGCCCCGTATTCGTTTTGTAGCATCACCCCGCCTTCGCCCAGATGGCCGGGGCCCTGGATAGGGGCCCCAACCCAACCACAATGTATTTGCAAGCTGGTCCGCTTATTTAGCGGCCTTGCTTTCACTTCACCGCCTGCTTTGACCCCTTCCCTACCCGACCCCGCCAAACAAGCCAAAGCCGCTCGCCTACAGACCGTTGATGCCCTGCGGGGAGGGGCCCTGTTGGGTATTCTGGTGGTGCATTGCAGCCGCTGGTTCGCGCCCGATGCCCTGCCCAGTCAGCTGTACGCAACGCATGCCGCCGGTTACCTCAACGGCCTGGTAACCGGGAAGGTAGAGCTGCTTTTTGTGGATAAGTTTTACGCCCTTTTTTCTTTTTTATTCGGCCTGAGCTTTTCGCTGATGATCAGCCGCTCGCACGTTGCGCCCGCCGCTTTTTTTCGGCGGTTTCTGCGCCGGCTGTGCATCTTGGGGGCCATTGGCTTGCTGCATTACCTGCACTGGCGGGGCGATATTCTGCTCATCTATGCGGTGCTGGGGGCCCTGCTGCTGCTCTTCAATAGGTTTTCCAACGGCGTCGTCCTCGCCTTTGCGCTGGTACTGGCGCTTAACCTGCCCGTGCGTTCGCTCCAGGCCTACCGCGCCTGGACGGCCCCGCCGCCCACGGCCCAGCCGGCAGCGCGCGCCCCAAACCCCCAGGCGCAGGCTACCTACCGCACGCTGGCCCACGGCAGCTACGCAGCCACGGTTTGGGCCAACGCGCACTCGTTTGGCGATGCGCTGGATTTTCAATTCGGCAGCGGCCGGATTTTCCAAACGCTGGGCTTCTTCCTGCTGGGACTGTACACCGGTCGGCGGCGGCTTTTCGAACGGCTGGAAAGCGCCCGGGGCGCGTTCTGGTGGTTTGTCGGCGGAGCGCTGCTACTGCTGGTCGCCACGAAGCTCCTGGCCCTGGCAATGGGCCGGGCGCACGAGGGTGCGCAGCTATCGGGCCCACTCGCCGGCGCCCTGCTCGCCGTAGTCCGTGATTTGGGCAACGTGGCCACCACCGGCTTTTACATTGCCGGCCTGGCGCTGCTGTTTCAGTCGCGGCCCGGGCGCTGGGTAGCCACGCCCCTGGCACTGGTCGGCCGCATGGCCCTCACCAACTACCTGCTTCAGACCCTGATAGGTTCGTTAGTGTTCTTTGGCTACGGCCTGGGCCTGCTCCGTACCAGCGAGTTGTGGCTGGCCTGTTTGCTCAGCTTGCCCATATTCTTACTGCAAGTCGGCGCGAGCGCCTATTGGCTGAAGCACTTCACGTACGGCCCCGTCGAGTGGCTGTGGCGCTCCCTCACGCTGGGCGAAAGGCAATCCTTGCGATTGAAAGCCAAGACCGCTTAGCTCCGCCTGCCCCCATCCCGGCTTGGCTGAGCCCGGCATAATGGCACTGCTTCCGCTTGAATTTTAGAGCAAACCGGGGTGGTCCGGCGACTTTTTCAGTCGTCGGACCACTCTTACTACACAGCGGTTTCGGGGTATTGCAAGAGTGGCCCGACGACTGAGCGCCGGACCACTCCAGTTTAAACCATCGCCCGATCAACTAGCCGATTAAACGGCCCCGTAGAGCGCCAGGTACTGGTCGGCAATTTTGGCCAGGGGAAACCGCTCGGCCACAATGGCCACGGCTCGGGCGGATACCTGCGCGTACAGGGCCCCGTCGGAAAGCAGGCGGTTGACGGCTCCGGCAATGGCGTCCACGCTCGTCACGTCGACCAGCAGGCCGCCGTCCTCCACCACCCACGGCACGGCGCCGCTGGCCTGCCCAGCCACCACGGGCACGCCGTAGGCCATGGCCTCCACGAGCACCATGCCGAAGGATTCTTCGAGCGAGGTGTGCAGGATGAGCGTGCTGGCGGCAATTTTCCTCAGCACTTCCTCGTGGGGCGTGGGGCCCATAAAAACGACGTTTTGCACGTCGTGCTGGCGGCAGAACGCCTCGGCTTCTTCGCCCGGCACAAATGCCGTGCCCATCGCCCAGAGCACGGCCGTGGGGTGCTGCTGCTGCACGGCGCGGAAGGCCAGCAGGGCATTTTTGCTGTTTTTGCGGTCGTCCCAGCCGTTCACCACCGTGCTGAGCACGGGCCGGTCGAGGGGTGCTTTCACCAGGCTGGCCCGGCCGGGAATGACCACCGGGTTGGGTACCACCGCCACCCGGGCCTTCGTCCAGGGCTGCACGGTGGCGGCCATGTACGGCGACACGGCCGTGAAGCGGTGGCCCTTGCGGAACACGTAGCGCGCCATCAGCAAGTGAAACAAGCGGTTGAGGGTGCGCACGTAGTCGAAGATGATGCGGGCGTTGTCGTGCACCGTTACCAGCGTTTGCGGGTCGTAGGCTAGGCCGGCCAGGGCAAACTCGTAGGTCCAGTGGGCGTGCACCACCTCGGGGCGGAAGCGCCGGAGCTGGGCCAGCATCCCCTGGCGCTCAAACCAAAAAAAATCGGCGGTGCGGCCCAGGCGGCGGCCGTTCGGCCGGAAGGTGCGGCTGCGGGCGGGCACCACCACGTAGGTCAGGCTGGGGCCCTCGTGCACGAAGGGCGGGGTGTCGTCGCCCAGCTCGTCGTCGAGGGTAATGGCCACCACCCGGTGCCCGCGGGCCACGTACTCGCGGATGAGGTTGCTGATAAGCGGGGCCCCTGCGCGGCCGTTGGGGTAGGCGCGGGCAGCGTCCCGCTCGGCGAGGGGCAGCAGGTCGTTGGTGGCAATGGGAGCTAAAACGCCGATGTACATCAGGGAGTTATTTAAGTTGTCAGTTACTAGTTGTCCGTTGCTAGTCAGCCCGTGACCGCCCAACCAACACCCCGTAAACTACGACTGACCACTCGGTTGCTTTTGAAAGATTATTTGGAAACCGAAACCAACTGGGGCCCCACCGCCACGCCAGCTTTGCGCAGCTTCTGCTGCCAGGTGCGCCACTCGTTTTCCTCGGTTACCCAGGCGATGGGGCCGGCCAAGTGTTTGGTGTCGGCGCAGGGCGCGCAGGCCCCGGGGCTCAGGTCCTGGCGGTCGGGGGCAGGGTCGGTGCCGCCCCACTTTACGTAGCCCACGGTGTTGTGGGCCACGCGGTGGCCAAAAAACACGGTTTCGGGCTGCTTGTAAAAGTTGAAAACGCCCAGCCCGGCGTAGCCGGCGCTGAAGCGCGCCCCGTCGGGCAGGTAGCCGGCGGTGATGGCGCGGTTATCGTGAAAGTAGATGTCGTGGCCGGCGGCGATGTTCATGGCCGCGTTGCCGGTGGCCACAAACTGGTTGTGGTCGGCTTCCACGAAAGCCGTGGCGCCGTCCGCCGTTTTGGCGTCGCCGTCGGTCGTCAGGCCCGAGCCCGTGAACTGGCCCGCCGCGGCCGGAAACGGGTAGGCGCCGCGCACAAAGTTGTCGTGCACCCGCAGCGGACTGGCAGCTGTGCCCGATGAGTTATACAGGTTGATGTTATCCTCCACTAGGCTCTGGCCCGGCGCGTTCACCACCTCATTGTAGGCGATTTCGATGCCGGGCACGTGCTGCACCGTGTTCAAAAGCAGGAAGCTGCAATGGGTGCTGCCGGTGTTGTTGCGCCAGCGGCCGTCCACGTCGCGCACCAGGTTGTAGCGCACCGCCAGGGTTTGGCCGGGGGCCCCGGTACCGCTCCAGCGGTTCACTACGATGCCGCTGGTTTGCACAAAGGCGTTGTGCTCCACCACCAGGCGGCGCGGGCGGTAGGCGTCGAGGAAGCGGCCGGGGGCCTGCTTATCGGTGGTGGGCGGCAGGCCGCGGCCGCGGCAGTTACACACGGTCAGGTCGGCCCCCTCGCCGGCCTCAATGAGGTTGCCGGGGCCCGTCAGGGCGCAGCCGTCCAGCACCACGGGCTCGGTGGTGGCAATGCGCACGCAGGCCGTGCCCGAGGCCGTGCTGGCGTAGGCGCCCGAATACGTGCCGCCCTTGGTGATGACGAGCGTGGCGTCGCCACTGGCGTGGTGGCTGGCGCAGGCGGCCACGCCGGGGCCCCCGGCCAGCAGGGCCAGCCACAGCCAGCGAACCGGATGGTGCAAAAAGGCCCGCATTAGTGCATAAAATAGCCCACCAGCCGGCGCGCGTAGCCGTTCAGCAGGAAGTAGGGCAAATAAATTGCGGGGCAGTTTTTAATAGCGAAGTGAGTGAAATTGACCAGGTTGCCCCCGCCCCGGATGCCGAACAGGTGCTGGTAGTAGCCCTTCACGCTGCGGTGCTTGCGGGTGAGGGTCTGGCCGCTTTCCTCGGGGTAGGTGCTGAGCTGGGCGGCGTAGTTGCAGAGCACCGGGAAGCCGGCCCGGCGCGCCACGCTGGTGTAGTCGAAGTCGGCGAGGTAGTGCGGCAGGCGCTTCTCATCAAACAGGCCCACCTTGTCAATCACCGCTTTAGGAATCAGCAGGCCGCGCCCGGGCAGGTACGTGACGGGGTGCAGGCCGGTGCGCAGGCCGGCGGGCAGCTCGTGCAGCAGGTCGCGGCGGGTGTTGGTGCGGAAGTCGAGCCGCTCGCCGCCGTAAATCACTTCGCCGGTGGCGGCGTCGAACTCCAGGGCCCCCAGCACGGCGGTGGGGTTTTGGTCGGCGGCGGCCAGCATCTCGGCCACGAAGGTGGGGGCGGCCACCACGTCGTTGTTCAGGGTGAGCACGCGGGTGGCGCCCAGGGCCAGGGCCCGGCGGATGCCCAGGTTCACGCCGGCCGTCCAGAACAGGTTGCCGTCGCCAGTCACCACTTCCACTTCGGGGTAGCCGCGGGCCAATTCGGCGGCCGTTTCGTCGGTCGAGCCGTCGTCCACGACCACCGTGCGGAATTCCTGGTTGGTTTGCGCCCGCAGCGAGACAAGGCACTCGGCGGTGTAGCGCCAGCGGTTGAAAACGGGGATAATAACGTAAAGCATAGCAGCGGTTATAATTGAGAAGGTGGAGTAGTATCCCCGGGCACGGCAGCGGGCACCAACCGGCTCGGTGCCAGCACACTATTGACCAGCGCCTGGAGATGGCGGCCCCGCAACGGCCACGTTTGGGTATGCGCAAAGGCATAGCCGGCGCGGCCCATGGCCACGCGCGCGGCCGGGTGGTCGTAGCAGTACTCAACAGCCCGGGCCAGGGCGGCCACCGTTTCGGCGGGCGTAGTCACGGGAATTTTTAAGGCCGCGGCGGGCGGAATGAAATCACGGGCGCCTTGGTGGTCCAGAGTGATAATGGGCAAGCCGGTGCCCATTGCCTCCAGCAACTGCGTGGCGAACGAATCGCGTAGGCTGGCAAACATAAAGGCGTCGTGCGTCAAAAATTCCTCGCGCACTTCGGCCCAGGGCAGCGTACCTCGCCACACCACGCGGCCTTCCAGCCCGTGTTGTGCAATGAGGGCGGGCAACTGGGCCCCTACTATGCCATCGCCCACCACGGTAAGGCAAAACGGCACCCGGGCGTCGACTTGCGCCAACGCTTCGAGCACCAGCGGCAAGGCTTTACGCGTTACCAGGCGGCCCAACCACAGCAGCCGCAACGCCCCTCCCCCGGGGCGCATGGGAAATTCGGCCGGCAGAAAATTAGCCGGAAGGCCTGAGTCGAGAAACATTTCGACGCGCCGGCCCCCAAGGCGGCGGACCGCGGCGGCCGTTTCGGCGTTGGTGGTGAGCACCAGCGCGGCGCGGCGCAGGCTTTGGCGCACATTGGGGTCGCACGCCACCAATACCTTACTAATGGCATTGCGCAACGTTTCGGTTTTAAACCAATCGGGGAAGTAGCGACGAAACGCCACCGGGGCTTGCTGCCCCCCGCCCAGGGGGCCCACTACCAAGGGCTGGCCCAGCCGCCACAGCCAAGTGGCCATTTGCATGCTGCCGTAAGTAGCGTGGTGCACCAAATCGAACCCTTGGGCCACTGCTAAGCCTTGCGCCGCGCGCCACGCCCGGTACTGCCACACCATGTAGTGCAGGTACACCCCAAACTGCCAGCGGTAGGCGTATTCTACCCAGGCCGGTACAGCCACGTAAACCAAGTGCGTACGGGTTTGCTCGGCTGGCGACCAGTGCTGAGCGATGTACGCCTCTAAATCGGCGGCGCCGGTGGATTTGGTCAGGCACCACACTTCGTGGCCCAGCTGTTGCCACTGCTGCATCCAATTGAACCCAATGCCTTCTTCCCCCCCTTTGGTTGGATTGCACGCGTAAGCCGATATCAATACCTTCATCACGAAATGGGTTGGGCCGGCTTGGCGGCTTGCTTGGGGCTCTGGAGGCCGGCGGCCACCGGCTTCTGGCCCGCAAATACGCGCCGCACCATGGCCGCCAGCCGGCTTCGGAAGAACTCGTTGAAGCGGCGGTTGTCGCGGCGGCGGTCCTGGGCCACCTGGGCGGGGTGGCGCAGCGGGAAGGCCAGGTCGCGCGCCGGCAAGTCGCCCAGCACGTCGCCCCCGTCGTGGGTGTGCGTCGAGTCGTTACCGAAGCCGATGTTGCCCACCAGGTTCACAGCGGGCACAATGTAGAGGCCCTGGTGGCGGGCAATGGTGTACTCCCACTGGTAGTCCCACACGTCGGGCGGCTGCGGCAGGGCCAGCACGCCGGCCATCTTGCCCAGCCGGTAGCGCTTCTCCAGGGGCCCCGTGAAGGTGCTGTTCAGGGCCCCCGAGGCGGCCACGGACCGGAAGTCGGTGAGGTGGTAGTCGTAGAGCTGCCAGGCGCGCCGCCAGGTGGCCCAACCCCAGCTGTTGCGCTGCGTGGAGAAGTAGTACGAGGGCGCGCCGGGGTCCAGGGCCCCCTGGGCCTCCGAGCCGAAGTTGTTGCCGCCGATGTGCATCACCCGCGCGTCGTCGCGGTAGCGGGCCAGCAGCTCCTGGCAAAACGGAAAGAAGCTGGGGGCCGGCACGCAGTCGTCTTCGAGGATGATGCCTTCGGCTTCGTGCGCAAAAAACCAGTTCATGGCCGTGACCGGGGCCAGGCCGCAGTTCAGGTTTTCCTCCTGAAAAAGAGTGAGTACTTCGCAGGGCCAGTCCACTTCCTGCACCACGGCGCGGGTTTCGGCGCAGCGCACGGCGTCGGTGGGGTGGCCGGGGCGGGGGCCGTCGGCGGCCACGTACAGGCGGGTGGGCCGGGCCCGGCGAATGGTGTCGAACACGCGCCGAGTGGTATCAGGCCGGCTGAAAATCATCAGCAAAACCGGCGTATTGAGGGCCCCGGTGGGCAGAGAGGCATCGGGATGGGGCATAATGTTGCCGTTAGGGTGCGAACAGCCTATACGGATATGGTTCAGTGAATCGCCACCGCGGCCGGTGCATTGGCGCGGCCGGCCGGCCCCGCGGACTGGCAAACGGCCTGGTAGGCAGCAAGTGTACGTTGCACAATGACGTTTGGGTCATGGCGCTCCCGGGCCACGGCCTGCGCTTGCCGGGCAATGCGGCCGTGCAGGGCCGCGTCGTGGCAGAGACGCAGCACCTGCCGGGCCAGCGAGCCGGGCGCCAGGGTGCAGAGCAGGCCGGTTTCGCCCTCGGTGATGAGCGAGCCCACCCCGCCCACGCCCGATGCTACCACGGGCAGCCCCACCAGTTGGGCTTCGCACACGCTGTTGGGGCTGTTGTCGATGTACGACGGGTGGAGCAGGCAGAACGATTCGCGCATGAGCCCGGCTAGCCCGGCCGCGTCCTGAAACGGGCGGCACTCCACGTCGACGGGCCCCAGGTGGGCCAGGCCGTAGCGCTGGGCCACGGCCGCCACATCGGCCGGCGAGAGGCGGCCCACAATCACGAGCTTCAGGTCGGCTTGCTGGCGAATCAGGTCGTAGGCCCGCAGCATTTCCTTAAAGCCCTTGATGGACTGGTTGCCGCCCACAAACAGGGCCTGGGGCCGGGGCATAGAAGTGGGGGCCGGGCGTCGGCGGCGGCAAAAAACTCCGGCCGCAGCGCCTCCCAGTTGTGGTAGATGGTGCAGCCCGGGCTGAGGCGGGCCGTGTGGGCTTTGTCCCAGTCGGTGCGGCACAAGAAGTGGTGCACGGTGGGCAGGTACCACCGCTCGTAGAGGCCCGCCATCGTCCAGAGCGCTTTCAGGATGGACAACGAATCCGGCACCACCTTCGCGTATTCCGACACGATGCCCTGCACCGAGAGCAGCGTCGGCACGCGCAGGCCGGCCGTCATGGCCGGCAATTGCAGCTCCGAGCCGTGTAGGTGCAGCAGGTCGTAGCGGTGGGCGTGCTGCCGCAGGTAGCGCCGCACCAGCCGAATGCGCCGCTGGTAAAGCGTCAGGATGTCTTCGCGCACCGGCGGCGTTTTCAGGTAGATGAAGTGGATGCCATCGGCGTCAAACTCGTCGACCGGATCGGCAATGCGGTGCGACCAGTTCAGCACGGTCAGCTCCACTTCCGGGCGCTTTTTCAGCAAGTTGGCCAGCGTGCCCACCCAGGGCACGGGGTGGCCACCGGTTTCGAGGGGGTGCGGGAAAGGCGCTAGCCAAAGTACTTTTAAGGCCATGCCACGTCGAGGTTAGGCGGCCGTTGCATACGGGCAGCCTTAGCAAAGGTGTGCTTGCTAAGCATTAAAATCAAACAGTTATGTATGATTTATTCACTATTTCCACTTCTTCGGCCGCTTCTTCTTTGGCTTCTTCCTCGGCGGGCAAGGCCAGGAATCGGGGCTCGGGCTCGCCCAGGGCGGCCAGCAGCAGGCCCAGCAGGCCGAAGTGGTAAGTCGACCAGTCGTAGGACGCCGAGAATACCAGCAGGCAGCCGAAGTAGGCAATTAGCAGGGCCGTGTCGGGCCGCATGGGGCCCCGCTGGAACAGGCGCTGCACGATGCGCACGATGGGCACGAGCAGCACCATCAGAATGCCGATGATGCCGAAATAAAAGGCACGGTCGAGGTAGAAGTTGTGGAAGTGGTGGCCGGTGCGGTCAGCCCACATCGGCTGGTCATTACTGGGGTCGTAGAACTGCATGGGCACCTCGAAGCCCTCCAGGCGCCAGCCGGCCAGGGGGCGCTCCTGCACCAGCGGCATGTACGACTCCAGCTGCTTGAGGCGCCAGCTGCCAGTGCCCTGCTTGTCGGCGTTGGCCATGTCGTCCATGCTGGCTTGCAGGCGGTTCACCACCTCGGGGTTGTTCAGCACCAGGGCCGTGGCCCCCAGCGAGCCCAGAATGCCGGGCAGCACCACCAGCATGATCAGCTTCGGAAATGAAAACCGCACCCCCGGCGTGCGGCGCAGCAGCAGCAGGTCGAGCGGGATGGCCACGGCCGTGGCAATCCACACCGAACGGTGCTGGAGGAAGATGATGAGCGGCAGGCAGAAGAAGAAAAAGCCCAGCGCCAGCAGCCCGCCGTGGGTGAGGTAGCGGTTGAGGCAGTACAGCGCGATGGGCACAAACAGGTAGGCCGACGACGACCCAAACCCCCGCTCGTTATCGGCAAAGGCACTGAGGCTGAGCGAATCGCGGTGAAATACCAGCAGGTTGGCCAGCAGCACGAACGTGAGCACGCCGATGACCTGGCCCATCGAGGGCAGCCCAAAGCGCCGGTGAAAGGCGTAAATCCCGAACATAATCAGCAGCATGAACAGCTTGCTGAACACGTGCGGGTACACCATCCAGGTGCTGTGGTCGGCGTACGATTCCAGCATCAGCCCGCCGATAGCGGCCAGCACTACCCACATCCAGTTGCGGATCATCGGCTCCATGTAGCGCCCGTACAGCACCATGGCCCCGAACGAGGCCGCGAACAGCGCGTAGGTGTAAAGCTTAACGCCGTCCGGCTCTTGGTCTACCTGGGGCCCATAAATAAATTCCCAAAACGCTGCATTAGTGGCCAGCACGGCCACTATGGGCAGAATCAGGAGGAAATTCAGACGAATTTTCATAGCATATTATATAAGATAAGGGAAGCCCAGGGTGGGCTATACGGGTTAGGCAGCCACGGCGGCGGCCGGTGGGGCGGCCGGGGCCTCAACGGGGCCCAGCCCGGCCGCCTGCCGGTAAAACGCCACCGTGGCGCTTACCATCGCGGCCACGTCGAAGCGGGGCCGGGCATAGGCGTACTGGCGCTGCTGCAAGCCGCGCAGCGCAGCGGGGTTGGCCAGCAAGCCGGCCAGTTGCGCGGCCACCGCCGCGGGGGCCGTGGCCTGCGCAATGGAAGCTTCGGGCGTGGCAGCCAGCAGCTCGGGGCTGCCGCCGGCCGCCAGGGCCAGCACTGGGCAGCCGGCCGCCAGCGCCTCGATAACGGCGTAGGGGCAGTTTTCGCGGGCAGCGGTGTGCACGTACACGTCGGCAGCGTGCAGCAGGGCAGCCACTTGCGTGTGGTAACCGAGCAGCACCACATCGTTTTCGAGGCCGTGCTGCGCGATGAGGGCGCGCAGCTTCGGCTCATCTTCGCCCTTGCCCACCAGCACCGTCACGCAGCTGGGGTGCAGCTGCCGCAGTTCGACGGCCACGGCCACCAGGTACTGCTGATTTTTGCGGGCCTCCAGCTGGCCGATGTTCAAAACGATGGGCCGGCCCGGGAACAGGGTCCGCAAATCGGGCCCGCTGCCGGGGCCCCCACCGGCGGCGGGCGGCGCAAAGGCGGCCATGTCCACGCCATTGTGGGCGATGGCCGTCTGGGCCCCGGCGGGCAAAAACTTCTGCGTCAGGCGCAGCGCGTACTCCGAAATCCCGAGGAAAAACCGGGTGCGGCGCAGCAAAAAATTGTACCAGCGCACCTCAAAGCGGGCGGCCCAGCTGGCCGGCGGCATCCCCAGCTGAATGACCACTTCCTCGCCCGGGTGGTCGTTGTAGTGGCCGGTCACCACCACCGGCACCCGGTCGCGCAGGGCCAGGCGGGCGGCCCAGCCGCTGGCCACGTCCTGGGCATTCACCACATCGTAGCGCGGGCCGCGGTCGATGGCGCAGAAGATTTCGGCCACCTGCCCCAGCTCCAGGCCCACGCGCCGGCCCAGGGGCCCCAGCAGCCCCAGCCCGCGCCGCACGGCGCCGATGGCGCGGCGCACCCACGGCGTCAGGTCGTCCTGCGTCACCACGGTAACCTGGTGGCCTTGGGCGCGCAGCAGGGCCCCCAGGCGCTCGTAGTGCACCCGCACGCCCGAGGCCGCGCCCGGCACTTGCAGCGAGGTCAGCAGGATGTTCATGGCGCGAGGGGTTGGTCGAAGGTTTCAAACACGGGCGATACGCTAGGCCGGCTTTCCAGGAAAGCTGTGTAGCGGGCCAGGCCCGGGTAGGCCGAAGCGGGTAGCCGGCGCAAGCCACGCAGCCGCCCCAGGCCCTGCTGCAACATCGGCCGCAGCTCATCCGAAGGCCAGCGGAGCACCACCGCGCCCAGCACCAGGGCCCCGGCGGCTATCTGGGCGAGCAGGGCCACCAAGGCGGGGGCGTGCAGCGGGCGCACCAACGTGGCCACGGCCAGCAAGCCCAGGCCCACGGCGGCAGCGTTCAGCAACCCGGGCTTGTAGATGGCAAACAGCCGGCCGTAGGGAATGCCAATGTCGCGGTGCGTGATGCGCATGTAGAGGAACGTGCGCACCACTTCGCCCGTGCCGATGGCCCCGGCAATGCCGGCCAGCCCGTAGCCCTTCAGGGCCCAAAACAGCGTGGCCAGCAGGGCCATAAACTCCAGGTTAAGGATGATTTTCTGCTTAAGATTGGCCCGGGCATCGGCTACTACACCGGCAAACAACGTGGTCATGCTCAGCGGGATGGACAGGCACAGCACCCGCAGGATGGGCACCGAAGCGGCCCACCGGGGCCCCAGCAGCACCTGCACCAGCTCGGGGGCCGCCACGGCCACGCCGGCGCACACGGGCAGCACCACGGTGGCCACCAGCGTACTGCTGGTGAGGTACAGGGCCCGGGTGCGGGGCAGGTCGTCCTGGATTTTGCTGAAGGCCGGGAAGGCCACCCGCGCCAGGCTGTTCGTCAGGAAGTACATGGGCAGGTACAGCAGCATGTAGGCCCGGTTGTAGATGCCCAGCAGCACCGAGCCCAGCAGCCGCCCAATCAGCAGCGTGTCAAGATTGCCGTTGATAAACTCCAGAAAGCCCACCACCGATACCCGCCCGCCGTAGCCCAGCAGCCGGGCGTAGGGGGCCCTGTCGAAGATGAAGCGCAGCGAGTGCCGCACCACCAGGTAGTTCATCAGGGCCGCGAAAAACTGCTGGGCTAGGCTGGCCGCCACCAGGCTCCACACGCCCGCGCCCAGCACCGCCATCGTGATGCCTACGCCGCCGTAGCCCAGTACGTAGGCCGCCACTTCTACCTTGGCAATCACCTCGAAGCGCATTTCGCGGCGCAGCAGGCTGGTGGCGGTGGCCCCCAGGCCCACGATGATGAAGCCCAGGGCCTGCATCCGCACCAGCGGCACCACGGCCTCGTTTTTCAAAAACAACACCGCCAGGGGGCCCCCAGCCAGGCAATGCCCGCCACGGCCAGCCCCAGGCCCAGCGAGGCCGTGAAGGTGGCCCGCACATCGTGGCCGTCAATCTCGGCGCGTTGCACTAGGGCGTGGCCCAGGCCCATCTCAGCAAAGTAGCTGCCGAAGCGCAACACCACGCCCGCCATGGCCACCAGCCCGAAGGCGGCGGGGTCGAGCAGGCGGGCCATCACGGCGGTGTAGCCAATCTGCATCACGGCGGTAAGCACCGTGGCGGCCGTCGTCCACTGCACACCGCGCACGGCGGCCGAAGACAGATTTTGGGTGGTTACGGCCATTTTTTGAGCTGTTGGCTATTAGCTGCTAGCTGTTAGCTTTTTACAATTGGAAGTGAATTCTATTTACCTTAAAAAGCTAACAGCTAGCAGCTAATGGCCAACAGCTCAAAAATGCTACGCGCCGTACTTATAGGCGTTGGCTTTGTAACGGTACTCGTATGTGTTGGCGAAGCGCACGTCATTAATGAGCAGGTAGAGCTGCTTCACTTTGTGGTCGCGATGCATTTCGTTGATCTGGTTCACCAGCGAGCGGTCGGTGTAGTTCTGGCGCACCACGTACACCTTGGCGTCGAGGTATTGCAGCAGCACCAGGAACTCGGACACGTAGCCCAGTGGCGGAATGTCCACTAGCAGGTAGTCGTATTCACCGCGCAACTGTTGCACTAGCTCGCCCAGCCGCGCGCTTTCCACCAGGCGGGTGGGATTCTGGGGCAGCGGGCCACAGCAAAACACGTCGAGGTTGTCGATGCTGGTGCTGCTACGGGCCTCCTCCAGGGTGCTGGTGCCTTCCAGGTAGGTGCTCAGGCCGTGGGCGGCCTTGCGGTCGATGCCGAAGTAGCCGGCCAGCGTGGGGCGGCGCATGTCGCACTCCAGCACCGCCACCCGGCGGCCGCTCTGGGCTAGCTCAGCGGCCAGGTTCACGGTGCAGAAGCTCTTGCCCTCGCCGGGCACCGACGACGTGACGCCAATCACGCGCTTATCGAGCCCGGCCGAGAGGTATTGCAGGTTCACGCGCACCGCCCGGAAAGCTTCCGCAATGGCGCTGCGCGGGTCGCTCAGCATGCTCTGCTTGTCCTCGTCGGTGCCGTGCGGAATGGCGCCCAGCAGGGGAATGCCGGTGAGGCGGGTCAGGTCTTCCTTGCTTTGCACGCGGCGGTTGGTCTTGTCCTGCATCAGCACGAAAGCGGCGGGCAGCACTAGGCCGGCCAGCAGCGCCAGCAAGGCAATGAGCAGCGGTTTGGGAGCCGAGGGTCCCAGGCCGTTTTGCTTGGCGGCGTCCACAATCTTCTTGTCGGTGGCGTTGGTGGCCAGGGCAATGGCGGCTTCGTTACGCTTTTCTACCAGGTAGTTGTAGTTCTTCTCGTTGAACTGGGAATTGGTTTGCAGTGAGCTGAGCTGGCGCTCGTTCTCGGGCATGCGGCTCAGTTGGCCGCGCACCTCGCCCAGTTGTTGGTCGGCATCGCGCAGCGCGCTACTAGACGAGTTCACCAGCCCGGTCAATGTCTGAATAAGCAGCTCCTTGGTTGTGCTGATTTTCTCGTCGAGCACCACCACGAGGGGGTTGATTTCGCTGGCGTTCACGATGAGGGCGGCGCGCTGGCTGCCCAGCTCCGAGAGCTGCTGGATGAGGCCGGTCGAGGCCGGGTCATCAATGCCGCCGCTGCTCAGGGCCGTTACGCTGCCGGCGCCGCGGTGGGCGCGCAGGTAAGAGAGCATGTTTTCGTAGCGCCGCTGAGTGGTGGCGAGACGGTTGCGGGTAGCGTTCAGCTCGTTCTGCTGCTGAATGCCCACGCCCGACTGGGCCCCGGCGTCCACCACACTGTTGGCCGAGCGGAAGGAGCTAAGGTCTTGAGCGGCGCGCGTTTTCGAGCCCGACAGCTTGCTGATTTCGTTATCGAGGAAGGCCAGGGTTTTGCCGCCCACCTGGTTCTTCTGGCTCAAGTCGTCCTGCACGTAGGTAGTCATCAGCGTGTTGAGGAACTGAACTTCTTTGGCTGGCACGGTGCCCGAGGTGGTCAGCTCCAGGATGCGCGACTCGTGGTCGGTGGGGCGCACCTTGAGGCGGGCCTGATACTCGGCCGTGAGGCTGGCCAAGTCGTTCAGCTTGAAGAAGTATTTGGCCTTGGCGCCCCCCAGCTGGTCGGGCTCGGGGCGGAACACCAACGTCAGCAAAGGGCTGCGCAGCGTATCGCCAGCGGCCACGGTCTGGTCAAACTCCACATCGTTCACCTCGCGCACCAAGTCGCCGGTGGCCAACATGCGCAGTTGGCCAAGCTTGGCATCGGCGTGCACCCGGAACTTGTTGCCCGGCAGCGACTCCACGTAGATGGGCACGCCCGTGAGCTGGGGTCGGGCCGGCACGGCCACCACCCAGAAGGGCATGTCGCCGGCGGCCCGCTCGCGCACTTGCAGCGGCCGCACCCAGTTCAGCCACGAGTTGGGCTCAGCGTAGTAGCTCACCGAAAACGGCAGCTGCGCCAGTGTGCGCCGCATCATGCCTGACGAGGAGAGCAAGCCCACTTCGTCTTCCAGCTTGAGGCCTTTGGGCTTGCTGTCAAGCAGTTGCAGCAGCTCCTGGGCCTGCTTGGAACCCGTCGACTGGTCGCCGATGAGCAGGGTGGACTGAAAATCGTACACCGGAGACTTCACCTGAAGGTACACCCAGGCCAGGGCCCCGGTAATGGCCAAGGTCCCGACGAACCAGGTCCAGCGGCGGCGGAGCTTAAAAAAGAGCTCGTGTAAATCTAATTCGGCAGCAAAAGGGGTAGGACGCGCTTCCATAAGTATATACCCGGGACAAAACCCCGGAATCAGTCAATTAAACCCGTTTAATTATCTAGTAAGATAGCTGATCAACAGCACAATGGCAGAAATGCCGGCAAACACCAGGCCCAAGTTATTGGCATTGCCCCGCTCGGTGCGCGCTTTCAGCGGTTCCACGTACAGGGCGTCGTTCGGCAGCAAATAATAGTAGGGCGATTGCAGCAGGTTGGCATCGGTCAGGTCCAGTAATACGACTTCCGACCCTTTGGCGGTTTGCCGAACGAGCTTAACGTTCTGGCGGTTACCGAATTCGGTAAGGTCGCCGGCCATGCCCAGGGCCTCCAATACGGTGGCTTGCGGGTTATAAATAAAATAGCGGCCTGGCGTACGCACCTCGCCCAGCACCGTAATTTTAAAGCTCAGCAATTTCACCAACACGTTGGCGTCGCGCACGTAGGCGCCCACCTTCTGCTCGAGCAGCACCTGCGCCTGGGTCAAGCTGATGCCCGTCACCTTGAGGCGACCTACGGTGGGCAGGTTGATGGTGCCGGCCTCGTCGATGGGGTAGCCCGTGAGGTAAAGGGTGCTGGGGTCGCCCGACACCATGCTCTGGGGCGTCGGCACGTTAAAGAGTTCGCTCAGGGCGGGCTGCACGCTCTGCACCCGGATGCTGAGTACGTCGCCGGGCTGGAGCAAGTACGCCGGGCGAGCGTTGGCCACTTCCACTGGCTTCTGCTTCGAGTAGCTGCTGCTCTGCAAGTACGGCAGCTTTTGCTGCGTCACGCAGCCCCCCAACCCCAGCAAAAACAACCAGCCCAGCAAGCGAAATCGGAGAAGTAACATCATGAGCAAAGTATTCAAGAAGCTGAATTAAGAAGATATAAAGCAGGATTGCAAGTTTTGCGACAAAAATACTTACCTGTGGCGCAGCAGCGCCCAGGCACGGGCCTCAGCTAAAACCTCCCAAACGGTAGAATTCGCTGAACCATACGTGTTTTAACCCGTTTGCGGTTGTGCAACAAGCCTGCCGCTTTATCCGCCCCGCCCCCGGGGCCCCACCCGCCGCCGGGCCCACCCCGCGGAAACTCCACAACGCACGCCGCCGTAAAGCGGCGCTGCGGCCGGGCTAACGCCCTGATTGTTTGGGGCGGCCTCGCGGGACCGGCTGTTCAGCGGCCAGCCCCTTACTTCGTATGATCCAATACCCAGCCCCCGCCATGAAAAACCTTTTTCCTGCATTCATTTTTTTATTGATGGCCGCCGGCTGCAATTCCTCCGCCCCGGCCGATAAAGCAGCCGCCGGGGCCCCCGCGGCAAAAGCCGCTGCCCCGGGCGACACTTTGCAGCAGGCCGTGGCCAAGTACGTGGCGGCCCACGCCGATGCCTTCCCCGGCTACGAGCCCGTGCGCTGGGGGGCCCCCGCCGCCTACACCAAAATAAACGAGGCCGCCATCAAGGGCGTGGTGGCCATGCAGGCTTTTGACGATGCCCTGACGCCCCGCAACCAGGCGCTGGCCAACTACAAAGCCTCGCTGGCCCGCCACGACGCGCCGGCCAAAACGGCCGCCATCATGGGCCTCTACGGCAAGGCCAACAAGCACAACGACTCACTGCTGGTCATCGCCAACAGCTTCATCGGGGTGAAGGACTCGACCCGCTTGGGCACCCAACTGGTGCACGCCTACCGCGCCAAAAACCAGGCTGGGGCCCTGGCCCTCGACAGCGCCACGTTCGTGGTGTACCCCGGCGGCCGCGTCGAGCAGCTGTAGGCCGGCCCGGAGCCAAGCGGCCGCGACTAATTTTTCTTATGCAAACAATATTATTTCTTCAATATACTATATATTTGAAGCAATGAACCTGTGCGGTTTCGGGTGGCAACGTGCTGATAAAACTGTAATTATCTGCTACGCCCCGCTGGCTGGGGGCCACAAAAAGCCGCTTGGTGCGCCGCATGCGCCGCTGGGGCCGCTCCCAGCCGAACCCCATTTTGCATCTTTTGCCAGGGCCCCATCCTCAGCGGGCCGGCTCTCGTAAGTCCGCATGGTATTGAAGCCATAAAAAACAGCATCCTTTTTCCATCCCTACGCCGCCCCCAGCTATGACCACGCTCCACAACATGCCGGAAGACATCAAGAACTTCCTTCGGGCGCATGGCTTAGCCCCCACGGGGCCCCTGGCCGCCGAGCATCAGGTGGGGGTGCAGCTGGCCATCTCGCGCGTGGCCGACCTGGTAATGAGCACCTTTGAGGAGCTGGCCGGCCAGCCCGGCGGCCGTGATACCCTCTGGAACGCGGCCCGCGCCGCGCACGCCACCCCGCAGCCCGACGCCGATGCTGACTTGGTGAAAACGACCCTCGACGACCGCTACCACGGCAAAGTGCACGGTGTGGCCACGGCCGCCGGTATTCAGACCGCATCGGTAAACCAGCTGGTAGAGCAGGTGAGCGGCGCGGCCCTCAGCATCATGGGCGGCTTGGTGAACCAGAATAACTGGACGGCCCAGGATCTGAGCCAGTGGCTGCGGCCCCACCCGGGCACCGCCACCGCCGGGGCCCCATTGGCGGCCGCCGAATACGCGGCCATGCCCGCACCGGCCGCTGCCGCTACGGCCGGGGCCTCCTCGTGGGTGGCGCGGCACGCCAACGCGCTGCTATTGGGCGTGGGCTTCATTGCGGTGGCCGAGTTTGGCTACATCCTGGGCACCCGCAACCCGGACGCGGAAGTGGCCACAACCACGGCGGCCCCGGTGGCCGAGGCGGGGGCCCCCACGGGCCGGCCCTACACGGCCGTGCCAGTGGCCAGCATCACATCGGCGGCCGACGCGGCCCGTGGCAAAACGGCAGTGCCGGTGGTACTTAAGCTCAAGAATGGGGTGCGCCAGATCATCGGGTCCAACTCGACGGAAAGCAAGCTCTATCAGTTCCTGATCGACCCCACCAAGGAAGTTGACATGATGGACCCAGCGAAAGGCTGGATTGGCTTCGACCGCATCTACTTCGAATCGAACAAGGCTATTCTGACCAACGAGTCGCTGTGGCAGCTCTCCAACATTGCCAGCATCCTCAAGCGGTTTCCGGCGGCCAAGGTGAAGCTGGGCGGCTACACCGACAATTCGGGCAGCGCTTACATAAACCTGCGCCTGAGCCAGGAGCGCGCCAAGGCCGCCATGACCACCCTCGTGAGCATGGGCGTACCGTCCGACCGCCTCACCTCGGTGGGCTACGGGGCCCTGGACGGCATCGCCGACAACGACACCGAAGAAGGCCGTTCCCTCAACCGCCGCGTGAGCATGCAAGTGGTGCAGAAATAGGGCCCCGGCACCCGATTCTTCCGACTTCTAGCCAACAATTAACAACAAAAAGAGCGACCTTAACAGGCCGCTCTTTTTTATGCAATATGCTTTGCAACAGCTACTTATTGCGCCACTTATAAAACTGCAAGGTGCGGATGGTATCGGGCCGCTTGTCGAAGTTGCCGGTCAGGCTGTCGAGGGCGGCCTCGCCGTAGAGCAGGAAGTTGTAGAGGCGGTTGTCGCGCTGGGCAACGGCCTGCTGCAAGGTGGCTTTGGCGGCCCAGCTGGCGTACAGCATGCGGCCTAGGGTGTTGCCGAACTGGTTTTGCAGCACGCGGCGCTGGTTGCGCACGGCGTAGTACTGCTTCCAGGCGGCGGGCCACGGAATGCCGTCGCGGTCGAACGAGGCGGGGTGGTAGAATACGCTGCGCGGCACCGTCACGATAGGGAAACCGTTCTTCTGGGCCCGGGTCATGTACTCCACCTCATCACCCCAGATAAACAGATTTTTGTCGGGTATACCAATGGTTTCCACCACTTTGCGGTGCACCAGCGTACCGTTGAAGAACGAGGCCACGCCATAAATTAGGTCCACGCCGGTCATGTCGCTCACCTTGCGGTAAGCCTGGTTGGGGCGGTCCACGAAGAAGGCCAACTCGTCGCGGCTGTTCACGCTCACCGACATCGAGTTCTTGATGCAGGGCCCCAGGTTGGGCGCAGCCACCAGGGCGGCCAAGGCGTCGGGCGCGGCCAGGCAGTCGTCGTCCATGCACCAAATCCAGGTGTGGCCGGCGCGGTAGGCCGTGTCGATGCCCGTGGCGAAGCCGCCGGCCCCGCCCAGGTTGGCCTGGGTCGTCACCAGCAGGTCGGTTTGGGTGGCCAGCCACTCGGCCGTGCCATCGGTGCTGCCGTTGTTCACGATGAAGATGGCGTCGAGCTTATGCGTTTGTTCACGCAGCGTATCGAGGCACTTCTGGAGGTCGGCCAGGCGGTTGTAGGTAACTACTAAAGCGGCAATAGTTTCCATAACTATTTCTTTTTTAGCGCTAAAACGCGCGATTTAGTAAATGCAATGGCCTCGCGTAGGTGCGACACCTTGATGACTTCGATGCCCTTCCAGCGCAGGTACACATACATGGCCCCCGTGATGTAGGCCTCCGTGAGCACCAGCGCGTAGGCGGCCCCCACGTGGGCGTAGCGCCGGATGAGGAGCATGTTCAGGGCCAGCCCCACCACCGAGCCCACGGCCGTGACCGTGAAAAAGGCGCGGTCCATGCGCAGGTTCAGCATGGTGTGCAGGCCCAGCAGGTTGCTCATGCCGATGATGAGCGGCAGCAGCGCCACGATGCGCAGGATGGTGACGGCCCCCGCAAACTTGGCCCCGTAGAGCAGCGTGATGACGTAGGGCCCCACCAGCCACAGACCAGCGCTCACGCAGGCCATCACAATAAAGAGCGGAAAAAACGTGGTGCGCACCATGCGCAGCCCCTGCTCGCGCCCCTGCCCAAAAGCCTGGGCCACAATGGGAAAGAACGCCTGGTTGAGCGCCAGGCCCACGAACGACTCGGCCATCCCTTCGAGCCGCGTACCGGCCGCGTAGATGCCCACATTGTACGGAATGGTGAGCAGGCCGAGGATGAACACGTTCGAGCTGGCGTAGATCGTAATCATCACCGACGAGAAAAACAGCGTGCGGTCTTCTTTGAAGCGGTTGCGCAGCTCGGGGCCCGTGGGCCAGCTAAACTTAATTTTGAAACGCCGCACGGCCACGTAAAGCGCCACCACGCTCACCAAAATCTGCGACACGCTGATGGCCAGGTTCTGGTACACGTAGTCGTCGGCCTTGCGGATGAGCAGCAGCACCGAGAGCGAAAAGATGATCTTCACGGCCAAGTTGAACATGGCCACACGCCCCAGGTCTTCCATGGCCTGGTACAGCCAGAACGGCGAGAGAACCGTGCCAATGCACACCAGAAACGTGCAGATGTGCAGCCCCAGGTGCCCCTTGAACTCGGGGTTGGAGAGCGTGACGACCGTGAACACGACCACCGACAGGGCCCACAGCAGCGCCTTGCCGGCCATTACCTGGCTGAAAATGCGGCTGGTGGCCTCGGTATCGGCGCGGTTGGCCGCAATCACGCGCACGGCCGCCATGTCGAAGCCGTAGTTGATGAGCAGGCTGAAGTACGTGACGTAGGCCTGCGAAAAGTTGAGCAAGCCCAGCTTGTCGGGCCCGATGATGCGCACCACGTAGGGCACCGTGAGCAGCGGCAGCAAGAAGTTGGCCACCTGCACACTGAACAGCGACGCTACATTGACGGCGAAGCGGCGCATAGTGGGCTTGGCCATGCCTGCCTCGTCTTTAACAATGGTAATCTCGTCGCTCACTAAAAATGGGTTAAATGAAGGCAGAAAACCACCGGACGGGCGCTTGCAGCGGCGGGCTCCGGGGGCCTGGGGCCCGCCGCTGCAAGCGCCCTACATACGGGGCCAACCCGCTTTAAGTCAGATAATTTAGCAGGTAAAGGACAGCCTTCGGGTTATTTTTAAATAATTTTTGCGCGCTTAAAATCGATTGTTCTCCTCCTTCTTTGAGCACAATCATCAATCAGCTAACCAGTTAATTGCCTACATATCTTTTGATGTACAGTTTCGTTTTTGTTTTAAAATTCATAAAAAATCTTCATTCTATTCTTTATTCACCGGGCGGTGGGCCCCCAGATGAAACGCGAGTGCAAGCCAGGCAGTTACTTTGCAATTCTAACCGTTTATACCTCACTTTTTATCAAATCCTTATGCTCCGAATTATTCTCGTATTGCTGTGCTGCTTGCTCGGCCTGGTCGATGCTCCAGAAGCCACCGCCGCTGCCAGCGCCCCCACCGCCGACCACCATCCGCGCTACAAAGCCTATAAGTACCGGGGCCAGGCGCGCAAGCGCAACGCCCGCATGGGCTTCTTCGCCCGGCGGCGGGCCCGGCGGCAGGCCAAGCGCGCCCAGCAGCCCAAGCACCGCGGCGTCATCAAAGTGGGCGACCTGGAGGGTACCATGCCCAAGTAGTCGCCGCCCCCCGGCCAGCGCCCTAACAGGGCCCCACAGCAAAAACAGCCGCCCAAAATTGGGCGGCTGTTTTTGTTTAGCGTCTTGGTTAGCAGCGCATTACCACGAGCCGCTGTTATCGTTGCTGGTATCGTCGAAGCCGCCGCCGCCGGTGTCGTCCGAGGAAGTGTCGTCGTAGGAGGAATCGTCGGAAGAGAAGTAATCGCCCGACGGCTCGTTGCCGGTGTTGTCGTTGGAGAAGTAATCGGGGGCGCTTTCGTTGGCCTCCCCGCCACGCCCGGCGAAGTAGTCGCCCGCGGCGCCGGTGCCCGCAGCCCCAGCGGCGGCACCACCCGCCGCATCCGCACCGCTGCCAAAGCCAGCGTTGTTGGTGCCGAAATTTTGCGCGCTGCCGGCGTTGCCGCTGTGGCCCTCCGACATGCGGTTGCCGAGGTAAGCGCCCGCGGCGGCGGCGGCCCCGGTGGCCAAAATGCTGCCCATGCCCAAGCCGCTGCCGCCCTGGTTGGGGGCCTGGCCAGAACCGTAGTTGCCGCCCTGGGGCGAATTTGGCAGGAAGTTGGGCGGGCCGCCCGGCCGATTAGGCTGATTAGGGTTGGGTTGGTTGGGGTAGAAGTTCGGGTTGTTGGACGCCTGGGGCCCCGGTGCGGCGCTGTCCGCACTCTTGCGCCGAAACATGCGAACCAATAAATACAACAGGCCGCCCATCACAACTGCGCCAATGAGCAGCACGCCCGTACCAATGCCCGGGCCCGCGGAATCCGTCGAAGCGGGAGCCGCCGTCAGGCCGCCTCCGCCGTTAGTGGCCATGTTGCTGGCTGGAGCACCGGGCGCGGCGCTGGGCACCTCGCTGTTCAGGGCCGGGGCAGCGGCGGCGGCCGGGGCGGCCGCAGTGGGGGCCCCGGCGGCGGCCGGAGTGGTGGTTTTGTTGGGGTTGGAGGCGGGGTTGGCGGCCAGCATCAACGTGCTCAGGCCTTTGCGCAAGCCCGCGAAGTAGTTGTTCTGCTTGAAGCTGGGTCCAAAATCCTGGGCGATGACGCGCTGCGTGAGGGCGGGCGTGATTTTATCAACCAAGCCGCTGCCGGGCTGGATGGTGACCTTGTGCTCCTGGGCGGCCACGATGACCACGAGGCCGTTGTTTTTGCCGCGCTGGCCCACGCCCCAGGCCGTGCCCAGGGCCCGGCCGTAGTCCGACACCTGGCGGCCGCCCAGGCTGGGCACCGTCACCACCACCACTTGGGTGCCGGTTTGGTCGGCGTAGCGGCGCAGGCCGCCTTCGAGTTTTTTGGCGTCAGCGGGGGCCATCAGCTTGGCCTGGTCCGTCACGAACTGGAACGGTACCGGGCGGGCGGGCAACCCAGCGGCCGACTGGGCCGCAGCGGGCCGGGCCAGGGCCCCCACAAAGAGCAGGGCGAGAAGCAACGGACGAAACATGGCGACAGAAGAAAAGGGTGAATTTTTTGCCTTCTACGGCGTTTGGGCCCCCGGGGCTACGCGCCGCCGCGGGGGCCCCGGGCCAACAACATTAGGGCCCCCGCCAACTTCCACGAGGGAAGGGGCGTTGTGTAGGGCGGGCTGGGGTGCCGCGCGCCAATCCTTCGGGGTGGGCGGCTGCGTACCTCCCCGTGCGTTTGGCTTGTGCAAGGTGCAGAAGCCCGCCGCGGTTGCCGATTGGCAATGCGGCACTGCCCCAGCGGCCCGCTTTGCGGCGGGCCATCAGTTGGTTTTTCCTTCTTTATGCTGCTTCCCAAATTTGCGCCCCCCCGCTCCTTCCACGCCGAGCTGAAGCGCCGCACGGCCGAGTATTTCCAAACCACGGGCAAGGCCCAAACCGGCAACGCCTCGCTGCTGGGCAAGGCCGCCCTGCTGCTCGGGGCCCTGGTAGTCCTGTACGTGCACTTGGTGTTCTTCACGCCCGCCACCGGCTGGGCCCTGGCCGAGTGCGTACTAATGGGCGGCGTACTGGCCCTCATCGGCTTCAATGTGATGCACGACGGGGCCCACGGCAGCTTCAGCCGCCACGGTTGGCTGAACAAGGTGGCGGCCTTCACCCTCAACGTGTTTGGGGGTAGCAGCTACATGTGGGACGCCAAGCACAACACCGTGCACCACATGTATACTAATATCGAGGGTGTGGACGACGACCTCGACATCCGGCCCTGGATGCGCCTGACGCCCGACCAGCCCCGCCACCGCGCCCACCGCTTCCAGCACCTGTACTTTGGGTTTTTCTACTGCCTGCTCTACATCTCCTGGATTCTCTTTACCGACTACCAGAAGTACTTCAGCCGCAAAATTGGCAGCGTGGCCCTCAAGCCAATGAGCACCAACGACCACCTCATTTTCTGGGGTTTCAAGCTGTTGAATTTGGGATTATTCGTGGCGCTGCCCGTGTACATGCTGGGCTGGGGCCCCTGGCTCGCGGGCTTCCTGCTGACGGGCGCCGTGGCCGGCTTCACGCTCAGCATCGTGTTCCAGCTGGCGCACACCGTCGAGCAGGCCGCTTTCCCGGTGCCCCACGAAACTACCCGCAAAATGGAGGACGAGTGGGCCATTCACCAGCTGCGCACCACCGCCAACTTCGCCACCGACAACCGCGTGATTAGCTGGCTCGTAGGGGGCCTCAACTTCCAAGTTGAGCACCACTTGTTCCCCAAAATCTCGCACGTGCACTACCCCAAGCTGAGCAAAATCATCCGCCAGACTTGCGAAGAGTTCGGCCTCCCCTACCAGGAATACCCCAAAATGCGCTACGCCGTGGCCTCGCACGTAGCCTTCCTCCGGCAGATGGGCCGGGCGTAAGATTTAGCTATCTGTATCTGTAGAGACGCATCTTTGCGTCTCAATCGTTGAACGGTCGGTATTCGTACGGCCGGGCAGCGATTGAGACGCAAAGATGCGTCTCTACTTGTTTTTTAAGGCGGCCAGCATCCGGTTAAGGTCGGCGCGCTGGTAGGCTTTGCCGCGTGATACCACCGCAGCTATCTGCTTCACGTTGTTGATATTGGCTAGCGGGTTGGCGTTCAGCAGCAGCAAATCGGCGTCTTTGCCCACGGCGATGCTGCCGCTGCGCTCGGCCACGCCCATGAACCGGGCCCCATTGAGGGTGGCCGCGCGCAGGGCCTGGGCGGGCGTGAGGCCGGCTTGCACCAGCAGCGCCAGCTCGTCTTGCAGCGAGGCCCCGGGGTAGGTGAACGAGTTGAAAGCCCCGCTGTCGGAGCCCGCCAGCAGCACGACGCCCGCGGCCTGCATCTGCGGCACCAGCGTCATGAACTTGGCCTCCAGCTTCTGGGTGAAGGCCCGGGCGGCGGCCGGCTGCTGGCGGGCGCTGGCCAGCCGCCGCGCGTAGGTGGCCTGGATTTTAGGATCGATGTAGGCCCGCAGCGAGTCACGGGCGTGGTCGTTGTCGGGCAGCTCGGCCAGGGTTTTGCCGATGGCCAGCGTGGGCACGGCGGCCGTGTGGTGGGCGGCCATCACCCGGAAAATACGCGCCGCCGCGGCCGGGCTGTACGTGTCGTACACAGCCGGCAGCATGGCAAACAGGCCCAGCGGCTTGGGCGTTTTCAAGCTGGCGCGCACCACGGCCGTGAGGCTATCCTCCTTGCCTGAGCAGGCCTTGAAGACGTAGTACAGGTGCTCGGTAGCATCCAGGCCCCGGGCCACGGCGTCGCCCAACGTGGCGGAGTAGGGCATGTGACCGGTGGTTTTCATCCCGCGGGCCTCGGCCTGGGTGATGACGTTCAGGTAGGCTTCGGCCGAAATCTTGCTGTCGTAAATCTTCACAAAATCCACCTTCAGCCGTTGCAGCGAGTCGAGGGCCCGGCTGACTTGGTTGGGCGTTTCCACTTCCAGCGAGCCGGGCCAGTAGGCCCCGGGGCCGTCTATTTTGGGCCCCGAGGTGAAGATGCGGGGCCCCGCCAGCGTGCCCGCGTCCTCCTGGCGCCGCCACTCAAAAACGCGGGCCGTGAGGTCGCCACCGCAGTCGCGCACCGTTGTGATGCCGTGGACCAGGTACAGCGCGAGGCTCTTCTTGTTGGCCGCCGCCAGGCTATCGCCGCCCCGGAAGTGCACGTGCATGTCCCACAGCCCGGGCATAAGGTAGCGGCCGGTGCCGTCGATGGTTTGCCGGGCGGCGTAGCGGGCCTGAGCCGCGGGGCCCACTTGCACAATTTTGCCGCCGGCCACGGCCACCGTTTGGTCGGGCCGCACCTGGCCGGTGGCCACGTCCACCACGCCCACGTGGCTGATTACCAGATCGTAGGTTTTGGCGGGCGCGGCCGGGCGGGTCGCGCCCGCCAGCAGCGCAGCCCCGGCCAGGCCGAGGGCAAGCTTATAGTTTTTCATGCGGCTAAGTTGGGCCCGCGGGGGGGCAACTACGGGCCGGGCGCTACGCCGCGGGGGCCCCAGCGCGGCATCGGCCACCGACACCATGGCCCGCTCGAAGCGCAGGCGGCCAGCGGCGGCGGTTTCGGCCGGCTCGAAGCCGTTGCGGCGCAGTACCTGCTGGGCAGCGGGGGCATCGGCCGGGGCGTGGGCCACCAGGCGGCGCACCACGCCCGTGGCGGCGGCCTGCTGCACCAGCCCACCCACCAGCTCGGTGGCCAGGCCCTGGCCGCGCCATTCGTCGGCAATGGCAAAGTCCAACTCAGCTGTACCCGCCGCGTCCGGGGGCCCCAGGAAGCCGCCCGCGCCCACCAGCGTACGCGGCACATCGCCCGCGGCTTTGCGCAGCGCGTACCAGCCGTACCAGCCGGCCGCGTCGCGCCCGCCAGCGGTGAGTTTTTCCAGGGTGCTTTCTAGTGCCTCGCGGTGGGGACCGGCGGGCGGCCAGGCGGCGGGCAGGGCGGCCCCGAGCAGCACGGGAAAATACTGGGGCTTGTGCAGCTCAGCGGTGAGCAGGGCCCGGCTGGCGGCGAGGATGGTCAGGTGGGGCGTGTGGGCAATCAATGGAATCATAGGGGGCTTATACGGCGCCGTGCGGCGGAAGGCGACGGCGCGCCCGGGACCCCAGCGGCGGCGCGGGCCCGGGGGCCCTAGGCCCGCGCCACCACCGCACAACGGCGCAGCGAAATGCAATCAAAGCAGGGAATTCTACCTTTGTGTTTCATAAACGAAGTCTTGCTACCTACTATTTTCTTCGAAAATGCTGCCGGCTGGGCCGCGGCCGACCTCGCCGGCTTCGTGCGCGTGCAGTGGGGCCCCAGGCGCGCACTTTGGCCGATACGTGCGCGCTGTTCACGCAAATTTCCCTGGGCTTACAGCAGCACGGATGGAGCCGCGTGCTCATCAACCAAATCGGCATGGCGCCCTTCTCCCCCGACGAGCAGCAGTGGGTGGCCCGGACCTGGCTGCCCCAGGCCGTGGCCAACGGCGGCTACCGCCACGGGGCCATCATCGTATCGCCCAACGTATTTGTGCGGCTGGCCACTACTTACGCCACCGCCCAAGTGCAAGACCTGGCCATCACCTACCGCACTTTCAACTTCGAAACTGAAGCCGTGCGCTGGTTGCTGGAGCAGCCACTAGGGCCTCAGTAGCCGCGGGCGCATGGCCCTACCCGAATCGCAAGCTTCTTATTTGCAACGGACAACCCTGCTCCTACCGGGCCCCCCGCCGCGGCGCGCTCGCGGCCAGCCGCACCCGAATGTATTGCTGGAGCCACATCGGGTAGAGGTTGTAGCCCACGTTGGTGAGCGCCAGCAGCCCGGCCCAGCCCGCCTGCCCCTGCGCCGCGGCGT
>NZ_MDZA01000167.1 GCF_001816125.1 Hymenobacter coccineus
CAGCCGCGCCGGGCGTGGCGCCGTCGGCGGTGGGCGCGGCCCCGGCGGTGCGCTCGTACAGCTGGTAGCGGTGCTGGTTGTAGTAGTCGGCGTAGAGGCCGGCCAGCAGCGAGTGCAGCACGGGCCGGGCCGGGAACTGGGCCGTTTTCACATCGGCTTCGAGCAGGGCAATGGCCTTTTCGTCGGCGTCGTTTTCTTTGTTCTCCAGCAGCCGAATTTTATAGAGCAGGGCCCGGACGTAGGCGGGGGTGTTGTTTTCACGCCGGGCCTGCTGGTAGATTTTTTCGATGAGCGGCGCGGCGGTGGCCGTTTGCTCTTTTTTCAGGAGGGCGTCAATTTTTTTCCACTGCGCGGGGTACGGCGTGATGGGGCCCGGCGCGGCACGGTCGGCGAAAAAGGTCATCAGCAGCAGGAGGCAGGCAAGCAGGAACGGGCGCATAAGCGGCAGCGAAGGGAACGGTTGGGGCCCCAAAGATGCCGGGACCCGCCAGATTCCACACGGGCCGCGCAATTATCTTCGGGCCACCCGCCACCCGCCCGCCGCAAACATCATTTACTGATAATCTGGGGGATAAGGTTTGTACATTGCCGGCAGCCGACCTTTGGCCAAGGAGTTTATAGAAGCGTCAGGCACAAATTATTCCGCCACGGCCGCGGCCACCGGGGCCCCGCGGGCGGGCAGACCCCGCCCCTTCCTTCGCAGCTATATGGAGTGGTACCAAGCAGAAATAGCGCGGCTGTTAGCCAAGGCCCCGGGCCGGAGCACACGGCCTAAGGTTGTGTTCTACGGCAGCAGCACGTTCACCCAGTGGCCGGGGCTGACGCAGTGCTTCCCGCAAATAGAGGCCGTTAACCTGGGGTTTGGGGGCTCGACGCTGGCGGCCTGCGCCTGGTTTTTTGGGCAGGTGGTGCCCCCGCACCGGCCCGATGCCTTGCTGGTGTACGCCGGCGACAACGACCTCGGCGACGACCGCACGGCCGAGGAAGTGGTGTTGTTTTTCGACCACCTGCGGGCCAGCGTCGCGGCGGCGCTGGGGGCCCTGCCGCTGTGCTTCGTGTCCATCAAGCCCAGCCCGGCCCGGCGGCACCTGCGCGGCCGCATCGAGTACGCTAACGCCGCCATTGCCCAGCGGGTGGCCGCAGTAGGGCCCCCGCTGTACTTCCTCAACCTCTACGACCGGATGCTGGACGGGCGCGGCAATCCCCAGCCGGCCCTGTACGCGGCCGACGGCCTGCACCTCTCGCCGCTGGGCTACGCCCTCTGGCAGCAGGAAATTGACGCCCAGCTCACCCACATGCGGCTGCAAAACCTACCGTCGGCGCCCGACCGCCCACTCCTCACCTAGCCCCCGCTTTGCCATGCGCCGCGAGTACCACGAATGGTTTAGCCCGGCTTTGGGCCGGCGGATGGAGCTGGCCGTTTTTGGCGAGGGCGGGGCCCGGGTGCTGCTGTTTCCCACGCGGCGGGCCCGGTTTTTCGACTACGAGCACTGGGGCGTGGTGGAGGCCCTGCGCCCCAAGGTGGAAGGCGGCTGCTTGCAGCTCTACTGCCTCGACAGCATCGACGCCGAAAGCCTTTATTGCGCCGCCAAGCACCCGGCCGAGCGCATCGGGCGCCACTTGCAGTACGAGCGCTACCTCCTCGGCGAGGTGCTGCCCCTCACCCAACAGCTCAACCCCCACCCCTGCCTGATAGCCGCCGGGTGCAGCATGGGGGCCTACCACGCCGTCAACCTGGCCTTCCGGCACCCGCACTTGTTCGCTAAAGTGCTGGGCCTGAGCGGCCGCTACGACCTCACCCAGCCGATGGCCTCCTTCCGCGACTTGTTCCAGGGCTACGTCGACGAGGCCGTGTACCTGAACACGCCCAACCGCTTCCTGGCCAACCTCACCGACGAGGGCTACCTGGCCAGCCTGCGGCAAATGGAAGTCACGCTGGCCGTGGGGGCCGAAGATGCCTTTCTGGCCGACAACCTGTTCCTGAGCCAGCTGCTCCACGGCAAGGGCATTGGCCACCAGCTGCACGTGTGGGCCGGCGAGGCGCACGCGCCGCCGGCATGGCAGCACATGGTGGAGCTGTACTTGTAGAAGGACCCGCCCGGCGCTATTTGTCGGCCGCCACGGGCAGGCTGGCCAGCACCCGCATGGCCTGGGCGGCGTGGCGCTGCAAGTGCACCACGAGGTATTCGAGCTGGTCCACCAGGCGCAGGCGCAGCAGTGGAAACAGCGGGTTGGGGATGCGGACCGCGTTGGCGTTCACCTGGCGGGCGCGCAGCACGAGGCTCAGCAGCTCGTCGAGCTGGCGGCTGTACACCTCCGTCACGGTGCGGGTGAGGCGGGTGCCGGTGGGAGCGTAGCGCTGGGGCGTCATGCGGGGCTTTTCGGTGGCGGGCACGCGCAAGCTGGCCACTAGGCGGGCTCCTACCAGGCCGGGCTTCACCGTGGGCGCGGGCTGGCTGCCGCGTTCCTGGGCCCGGCGCAGGCGGGCCCCAATGGTGGGCAGGAAGTAGCCGCCCACGATGTTGAGGTGCTCCAGGCACTCGCCCACGCTCCAGGGCCCCGGGCCTGGGCCGGGGCGGCGGTTCAGCACCTCGGGGCCCAGCGGGTGGAACTGGCGCTGCGCCTGCACCCGCAACACCAACAGGGCGTTGGTGAGGTCGTCTAAGAAATCAGAGGAGGCACGGGGGGGCGCGGGCATACGCAGGGAGACGCTTACAGGAATGCAATATTACAGCCAGCCACCCGATTCGGTTCAGCAGGGCCCTACGGCAGCGCTTGGCCGGACAGGCTACTGCCGGGCAGTAGCGGGCCGCCGGGCCCTTGGGGCCCTTGGGGCCCTACGCACAACATGCTTCCCGGTGGCCGGGAAGCATGTTGGATGGGCATTGAGGCGGCCGCAAAAATTATTTTTCGTCGCCTTCCGCACGGCCGGCGTTGGGCTTGGGGGCCGTATCGGCTTGCTCGTCGGGGGCCCCGGCGGGGCGGGCGGCCTCTTGGGCGGCGGGGCCGCTGTTCTTGGCGTCGCGCTGCTGCTGGGTGTAGTCGCCCTGGGCCGGCGAGCCGCCCGTGGCACCGGGCTGGCCAGCGGCGTACTGGTCATCATAAGAGCCACCCTTCGAGCCGAAGCCCTCGTGCATGGCCTGCTGGGCCGCGTTGGCACCTTCACCAAAGCCACTGCGGTCGTCACCAGTGGCGTAGTCGGGCTTATGCGCTTCGCCCTGCCGGCCTTTGTCCCCATAGCCTTCGCCAGCGGCATCCGGGGGCGGGCGTGCCGCCGGTAGCGGGGGGCGCCGGAGCCGCGCCCGTGGCCGCCGAGCCACCGGGGCCGTTGGCCGAGCCCTGGTTGTCATAGCCCCCGCGTGAGGAGCGGTCGTCTTCGCCCTGGTTGCGTTGGGGTGCAGCGGTGGGCGCCGCCGTGGGCGTGGGGGCCCCGCCGCCGAAGGCCGTGTGGCCGTAGTCGGCGGCGTAGCCGGGGCCCTGGGCGGGGGCAGCGCTGTTGTCGTTCTGCTGGTTGGCGCGGGCATCGTCGCGGCCGGGCAGGTTGCGGGTGTCGTGCTGGTTGCCGCGGCCGTCGGGGCCCGGCGTTTCGGGGCCGGGCGCGGGCGGCAGGGCGGCGTCGGGCGAGTTGGCATTCACCAGCTGGTTGCGGTCGGGCTGGTAGGAATTGTGCTGCGGGCCGGGCTCGCCGGGGCCCCCGTAGTAGCGGTCTTCGGGCGAGTTGCGGGGCTCGTAATCGGCCTCGCGGTACTGGTTGCCGTAGCCGCCGTGGGTGTTGTGGTCGCCCTGGCGGCCAAACTCGCCCCGGCTGGCGTCGGCCAGTTGATTGTCGAGGCGGCCCGCGTCGCCGGCCACGTCCTGGGTGGAGTTGCCGAAGTTGCCGCCGTAGCTGTTGGGCTGCCCGGCCGGGGCCGGGTCGCTAGGCTCGGGGTCGAGGTCGGCGGGGTCGGCCTCCTTGTTTTCCTGCTGGCCGTGGTTGTCCACGCCCCCTTCGCTCACGCTGGTTTCGGCATCGGCCAGTTGCTCGCTCGACACCGGCCGGACGGGCGGCGTACCGGCCGGGGGCACGGGTTTCGTGGCCGTGTTGCCCACGGGGCCGTCGACGCGGTTACCGGCGATGTCGTTCGATTCGGTGTTGAGGTTTTCGGTGCTCATGGGGCGAAGAAATTAAGGGGTTGGGAAAGCCCCGGGGGGCCCCAAACTATACGCGCGCCCCGGGCCACGGTTGGGGCCCCGGCGCGGCGGGTTGCGGGCGGGGCCGTATTTTTGCGGCCACGCTTCCCTTTTATTTTCGATTCGCTGCTTATGGAAACCGGTACGGTTAAATTTTACGACGACGCCAAGGGCTTCGGCTTCATCATCCCCGACGGCACGGAGGAGGAGATTTTTGTGCACCAGACTGGCCTCATCCACGAAATCGAGGAAGGCGACCGGGTGCAGTTCGCCGTCAAAGCCGGCAAGAAGGGCCCCAACGCCGTGGAGGTAACGCGCATCGTGTAGCCCGTTTTGGCCCACAAAAAAAGCCGGCCCCGCGCACTGCGGGCCGGCTTTTTTTGTGGGCCCCGGGGCCGTTATTTCTTGGCTGGGGCCTGGTACTTGGCCACGCGCACACCCACGGCCATTAGCCCGGGCAGCTGGTCCTGGCGCATGAACTGCTCCAGCGTGAGGGTGTAGTTGCCGGGCTGGGCGAAGCGCTGGCGGGGCAGGGCCAGAATCTGGTGGTCAAAGATGTCGCCGGTACCGCTGCCGCGCGGCTCACCGGTTTTGGGGTCCATCAGCAACATCTGGTGCAGCAGCGGGGCCCCCACGCGGCCGCCGGGGCCCGTTAGCGTCGCCTTCACGTAGAGGTTGTAGAAGGGGTACGCCGAGGCGTTGCGCACGTCGAAGTACACGTCGTAGCGCGCCGCCGTGTCGGCAATGGCAAACGAGAAGGCGGGCTTCCGCTGCACGTCCCACGAGTTGTTGGGGAAGTCAGTATTCTCCTCAAACACGCGGTTGGGGTCGCAGCCGGCCAGCGCCAGCAAGCCCAGGGCCCCCACCACGGCCCGCGGCCGCACCCAAAAACTCAAATCAAAAAGGCGAAGCATATTCATTTATTATCATAAGCTTAAGCACCGGCCGGCGCGGGGCCAGCACCAGGATTGGCGGCGCCGTCGCCGCCGCTGCGGCCTTCGCCAC
>NZ_MDZA01000168.1 GCF_001816125.1 Hymenobacter coccineus
GGGGGCCCCCGGCTGCTGGGGGCCCCCGGCGGGGCTCAGCACCTCCACGATGGGCTGGCCGGTGCAGGCGCTGGGCAGCTTGCTGTTCAAGAGCATGGCGGCCGTGGGGGCAATGTCGGTGATGGTGTGCGGGGCGAAGCTGACGCCCGGCACAATGCCCGCCCCGAACCAGAGCAGCGGCACGTGGCTGTCGTAGGCGTAGCCGGTGCCGTGGCTGGCGCCGGGGCCGATGTCGCCGGTCCACCCGGGCAGCAGCTCGAAGCGCACGTCGCCGAAGCGGGGGTAGTAGAAGCCGGCTTGCAGCTTGGCTTCGAGGTAGGTGGTGTAGCTGGCGTTGAGCAGCTGGGTGGTGGTGTTGACCTGGGCGATGCCGGGCAAGTCGCGCACGAAATCGGCCACGAGCTGCTGGGCGCGGGCCAGCTCCACCTTGCGGCGGGCCAGCAGCGGGCGGTTGAGGTACACCATGTTGCCGCGCACGGTTTCAATCCACTGGTCGGGCCCCAGCTGCTCGTTGAGGTAGGCGGCGGCGCCCTTGGCCAACGCGTCGGTCGAGAACGCGCCGGTGGGGGCCTGGTGGTCGGCGAGGTAGCGCGTCACCTCGCTGGCGCCGTGGTCGGCGGTCAGGAACACGGTGTACCGGCCCTTGCCCACAGTTTTATCGAGGGCTTGCAGCAGGCGGGCAATTTCCAGGTCAAGGCGCAGGTACAGGTCGTTTTCTTCCTTCGACTGGGGCCCAAAGGCGTGGCCCACCGCGTCGGGGCTGGAGTAGCTCACGGCCAGCAGGTCGGGCACGTCGTCGCGGCCCAGGTCGGTGCCGGCCAGGGCGGCCAATACAAAGTCCGTCAGCAGGTTGTCGCCGTAGGTGGAGGCGTACACGGTTTCGTAGCCGGGCCCACTGAGCGGGGCCAGCTTGGCCAAATCATACGGAAAGGTAGCCGCCGCCTTGCCTTTAAAGGGGCGCTCGTAGCGGTTGGAGTCGGGCAGGCTGTTGCGGTAGGCTTCGGGGCCGCGCAGGGGGCCCCAGGTTTGCTGGCGGTAGTAGTCGGGCCGCTTCTGGGCGTTGAAGGCCTGCACCCAGGCGGGCAGCGCGGGCACGTAGTAAGTGCTCGAAATGAAGTTGCCGCTGGCCACGTCGAACCAGTAGGCGCCGTCGGCCATGTGGCCGGCGGGCAGTGCCGAGGCCCGGTCTTTCAAGGACAGCGCCAGCACGCGGGCGCGGCCGCCGGTCACCATCTTCAGCTCGTCGCCGAGGGTGGTGCTCAGCTGGTTGCGGGCCGACACGCCCATGCCTTTACCCTGGCCGCCCACGAGTTGCACGGTGCTGTCGTCGGTGCAGTACACGTCGCGGCGCAGGCGGCGGTCGTACCACGAGTTGCCGACGATGCCGTGGTAGCGCGGCGTGGTGCCCGTGTACACGGAGGAGTGGCCGGGGCCCGTCACGGTTGGGATGTAGTTGTACTGCGTGTTGCGGCACTCGAAGCCCTCGCGCAGCAGCCGGTTGAAGCCGTCGGGCCCAAACTGGTCGCGGAAGCGGGTGATGTAGTCGGGCCGCATCTGGTCGACCATGATGCCCACCAGCAGCTTGGGCACGGGCGGCGGGGTGGGGCGGCGCTGGGCCAGCAGGGCCGAAGCGGGCAAAAGCAGGCCAGCGGCCAGCAATAGGTATCGGTTCATAAGCAAAGTAGGGGCCCCAGCCCGCAAAGGTCCCGCTTCGGCACCGGTCGGATGTTACCCAAATGATATTTTATTGCACTGGCCTGGGCTACTGGGGGCCCCGGGGTGCTGAAAAAGGCCAGCGGCCCCACTCACCCCCGCCCCGGCGGCCCAGGACTTCGGCGTCCGCAGCCAAGTCCTGTGTTACGAGCCGGTTACCGTTCAATTACCGTTGCCGAGGACGGGTGGGGGCAGCCAAAGGCAGACGTAGTTTTGCAGCGAAGAGGGACATAAGCCCCGCCCGGCCACTAGGGCCGGGCGGGCACCACCTCAATTTGGGTGAAGTATTGTTATTCCATTTGCTATTTATAAAACCGCCCCAACCAATTAGTTGGGGCCGGTTTGCATTGCGGCAGGGGCCCCGCTACTTGATGGCGCTGAGCAGCAAGTTGACGCCGAGCGGGTTGTGTTCCATCCGGCAGATGATGGGAAAATCGGGGTTGTTGAGAATCCAGAGCTCGGCGGGGTCGCCCTGGGCCACTACGTGCAGCACGTCCAGGGGCTGGCCGTTGAGCAGCAAGGGGTTGGCGGGGTCGTTTTGCTGCACGTACACCGTCTGGTCGTAGGTGTAGCGGCCCTGGGCGCGGAGGTCGGCGAAGGCTTTTTTCGACAGCATCAGGAAGGTTTGGTTGGGCAGCGGCACGGTGGTGCCGGGCTGCGGCTGGGCAAAGTGCAGCGACGCCGCGCCCTGCCAGGCGGCGGGGGCCACGGCGTAGGCCCGCCCGAAAAGCCCCGGATCTGCCAGCCCAGCTTCAGGGTGTCGCGGGCGCTTTGCACGCGCAGCTCCAGCGGCGCGTGCTGGCCGTGCAGCTCCAGCACGTACGAAAACGTGGTGCCGGGGCCCACCGGGGGCCGCAACGCCTGGGCGTGGCCGGCCGAGCCGAGCGCCGAAAGCAGCAGCGAAGCGAGGAGTTTTTTCATGGGACAAGCCGTTATTGGTGAGGGTGCGCTACAACGTGCCGCCGTCGGGCGGCAGAATTTTCGTGCCCCAGGCGGCCGGCCGGGGCCCCATTTCCAACACTAGCGTACCGCCGCGCACCAGGTCGCGGTGCTCGATCCAGGCCTGGGGGAAGGGCTTGCCGTTCAGGCGGGCGGCCACCACGTAGGGGTTGGCGGGCGAGAAGTTGCGGGCCGTGATGGTGAAATCGCGGCCGCCGGGCTGGTGCAGCACCGACTGGCGCACCAGCGGCGCGTTCAGCAGGTAATAGGACTGGCCGGCGTTGGGGTACAGGCCCAGCAGCTGGAAGGCCAGCCACGAGGACATGGCCCCCGAATCGTCGTTGCCGGGCAGGCCGAAGTGGGTGGTGTTGAAGCTCTTGTCAATGATTTGGTGGATGCGCTGGCTGCTCAAATCGGGCCGGCCCAGCCAGTGGTACAGGCTGGGCGTGAGGAAGGACGGCTCGTTGGCCACGTTGTAGTACTTGCGCGCAAACAGCGTGTCGAGCCGCGCCCGGAACGCCGCGGGGCCCCCGGCCCGGGCGATGAGCGCCGGCACCTGGTGGGGCACGCTCAGCGAGTATTCCCAGGAGGTGGCCTCGTAGAAAAATCCGCACCAGTGACACACGTACCACGGGTATTCGCGGGTGAGCGGCGTGTAGGGGAAGTACGGTTTCTGGATGTTGGAGGTGCCGTAGGGGATGCTGTCGAGCCAGCGCCCGGCCGCGTCGCGGGGCATGATGAAGCCCGTGGCGCCGTGGTCGCGGTAGCCGGCGCGCCACAGGTTTTGCCAGTTGCCGGCCTGGCGGCGGTACTGCTCATACGTGGCGGTTTCACCTAAGCCTTTGGCCACTACCGCAATGCAGTAGTCGTCGTAGGCGTAGTCGAGGGTGCGGTTGCCGGCGCGCACCACGCCGCTGGGCACGTAGCCGAGCCGGCGGTAGTCGAGCAGGCCGCCCCGCCCCTCCTTCTCCTCGTTGCCGCCGGGCGGCACGGTGGCGTCGTGCAGCATGGCGGCCAGGCCCTGGGGGTAGTCGATGCCTGGCAGGCCCTTGGCGTAGGCATCGGCGATGAGCACTTCGGCGTGGGAGCCGCCCTGGGTGCGGCCGTTGGCGTTGCCGCTGCGGGCGTCGGGCAGGTAGCCCTCGTGCTGGTAAATGTTGAGCAGCGCGTTCACGATGGCCACTTCCCGCTCGGGCGCCAGGAGCGTGATGAGCGGATTGGACGAGCGAAACGTGTCCCAGATGGCGTAGAAGTCGTCGTAGTACGGCTGGGGCCCGTTCCAAAGCGGGTTCTCGCCGCTACGGTCCACGGGCATCAGCAGGGTGTGGTAGAGGCCGGTGTAGAACAGCTTTTGCTGATCGGGCGGGGTGGCGGGGTCCAGCGCGATGCGGCCCAGCAGACCCTCCCAGCGGGCGCGCAGCTGGCCCAACACCTGGCCAAAGTCCCAGCCCGGTACCTCGGCCGCCACGTTGGCCCGGGCCCGGGCGGCGCTCAGAAACGAGATGCCCACCTTCACTTTCACCGAGTCGGGGCCCCCGTCGGCGAAGCGCAATAGGGCCCCGGTTTTCTCGCCCGAGTCGGGCTGCTCCTGCTGGCCGGGGTACAGCGTCGCCCCTTTCCAGGTCACGAAGCTGGCCACCGGCGCGTCGAACACGGCCGCGAAGTACACGGTGTAGGCGGGGCCGTTGTTCCAGCCGCCGCGGATGCGGCTGTAGCCCCGGATTTCGGTGGGCGACACCACTTCAATCTCCGAGCCCACGAACTGCTGGGCCTCGCGGGCGTCGGGTTCGGGCTCTTCGCCGAGGAAGAAACCGGCGTCGATTTTTAGGGCCCGCGGCTGGTGCGCCGGGTAGGTGAAGCGGTAGAAGCTCACCTTCTCCGCCGCCGTCACGTCCACCTGAATGCCGGAGGGCTTCAGCCGGGCCCCGTAGTAGCCCAGGGCGGCGCGCTCGGTTTCGCGGGGCGCGGCCTGGTCGAGCCGGTCGAGGGGGCCGCTGAAGGGCATGAGCAGGACGTTGCCGTACTTGGGGCCCCCGCCGGTACCGCTCACGTGCACCTGCGCAAAGCCCGTAACGGGCGCGGGCATCGGCAGCCAGCCGCTGTTGGGGCTGCTGGTGCAGTCGGGGCCCGGCTTCACCAGCCCAAACGGGCACGAGGGCCCCACAAACACCCGCCCCAGCCCCTCCGAGCCAATCATGGGGTCCACGTACCGGCCGTAGCCCTGGGCCGCCGCCGGGGCCAAGCGGCCCAACAGGCCCGCGGCCAGCAGCACTAATTTACCAAAACGCATTGCGGAACGGGGCATAGAAACAGTTAAAATCTACTCATAATCAACAGCTTGCGCGGCCCCTCCCCTAGCGCGTTTTGTAGCTCACCCAAATGGGATTGGTTAAAGCCAGCATGGCGCCCTGGGGGGTGCGCACCTCCACCCGCAGGTAGCGGGGGCGGCCGGGCGGCAGCGGCCGAGCGCACGGTGGTGACGCCCGCGGCGGCCACCGGGCGGGTAGCCACCAC
>NZ_MDZA01000169.1 GCF_001816125.1 Hymenobacter coccineus
CCGCGGCCGCGCAAGGGCAAGGCGAAGGGCAGGGCCGAGGGCCGCAACCCCGCCGAAGCCCCGGGCCCCAAAAGTGGGCCCCCACGGGGCCCGGGGGCCCCAGCGGCCGCGGGGGCAAGGGCCGCGACAACGGCCCGCGCCTCTTCCTGAACCCCTATACCGGGGCCATTGTGGGCGAAGTGAAGACCCAGGATTCGTTCTTTCACTTCGTGGAGCAGCTGCACCGGGGGCTGGTGGCGGGCCGGGTGGGCAAGCTCGTGATGGGCATCAACGGCATCATTTTCCTCTTCATCCTGGGCACGGGCATCGTGCTGTGGTGGCCGGCCGCGCGCAAGGCCCTCACCGCGCGCCTCACGGTGAAGTGGGGCAGCAGCTGGAAGCGCCTCAACCACGATTTCCACATCGTGCTGGGCTTTTACACCTCGCTGTTTCTGTTCATCATGGCCATCACGGGCGTGGGCATGTCGTTCGATTGGGTGGGCAAAACCATTAACACCGTCACGCACTCGCCCCAGCAGCGCCCCGAGCCACCCACCTCCACCGTGCCGGCTGCCGCGGGCCAAACCTTCGGGGCCGACGCCGCCCTGGCCGCGGCGCGCCAGCAAGCCCCGGCCGCTGAGAGCTACAACATGCAGCTGCCCAAGGAGCCCACCGGTAGCCTCCAGGTCGGCATTCTGCGCCCCGGGGCCCCCACCGAGCGCGCCACCGACGACGTGTACTTCGACCGGTACTCGGGCCAGGTGCTGCGCCAAACCACCTACGCCCAGCAGCCGCTGGGCCAGCGCATCCGGGGCTTGTTCAAGTCCATTCACACGGGCGCTATTTTCGGCTGGCCCACCAAGGTGTTGGCCTTCGTCATCGTGCTGCTAGGGGCCACCTTCCCCGTCACCGGCACCATCTTGTGGCTGAACCGCACGCGTAAATCCAAGAAAAAAAGTACCCTCCGCGGCCTAGCCGTGGAGGTAGGGTAGGGAGGGGTAGCGCTGAAGGGCGGCCTCTGTTAATAAAAACGGTCATGCTGAGCGCAGCCGAAGCATCTCTCCCGCGCAAGTAATTAGGTTTACTGCTGCGGTAGAGATGCTTCGGCTGCGCTCAGCATGACCAATTTATCAATTTAAAGCCTAGAAAAACCCCTGCGAATCCGACCTCCCGCGAGCAGGTAGAGCAAGCCGATAGGGCCCCCAGCCACTGGGGTAGCTAGGGTTTTTTATCGAGGTAATCGGGTGGGAACAACTCCTGGCCGTAGCGCTGGGCAATGGCTTGCAGCCGCGCCAGCTCTGCCGGGGCGGGGGGCGTGGGCGGCAGGAAGGCGCCCGCCGCCACGGGCTGGCCAATTTCCTCGAAGAATTGATCCAGGCCGGCGGGCACCACCACGCACAGCAAATGGGCCACGGCGTCCGACTCGTTCTTGAAGCTGTGCACGGCCCCGCCCGTGGTAATATCCACGAACGCGCCCGCCCGGGCCGTGTAGGTCTGGGTTTCGGAGCGCACCACCACCTCGCCCGCCACCACGTAAAACGCCTCCCGGATGCCAGCGTGCGCGTGGGGCCCCGGCCCGCCCTGCGGCGGCACCAGCATGTCGATGATGGCGTAATCGCCGCCGGTTTGCTCGCCGGAAGCCAGCACGCGGTACGTGTCGCCCACGACTGATACGCTGGGGCCAGCTTGGGGGTCGAGGGTTCGGATGGCAGTGGGGCGCATGGGGCAGAGGGGGGTTGGTTGTGAAAGAATTAGCAAGTAACGCACGGCCCGCTGGGGGCCCTATTTTATCACTTGCACCCAGCCTTTCACCTCGCGGTTGTCGGCGTCGCGCAGCAGGTAGTAGTAGAGGCCGGCGGGCAGGCCAGCGGCGTCCCAGTTGTTGTGGTAGTCGGCGGTGGCGTACACCTCCTGGCCCCAGCGCGAAAACACCTTTAGGCTGGCCGGCTGGCAAGTGAAGCGCGGCTGGAAGGTGGCGTTCAGCTGGTCGTCGTTGGCGGTGATGACGTTGGGCACGAACACGTCGCCTACCTCCAGCGGCGCAAACTGCGTGATGACCTCGCAGCCCGCGTAGCGCGCCGTGAGCCGGATGCGGTAGGTGCCGGCCTGCACGTAGCGGTGCGTGGGCGAGGCTTCGGTGCTGGTGGGGCTGCCATCGCCAAAATCCCAGCTGTAGCTGCCGCCGGGTAGCGATGGCGTCATCACGCAGTCGAAGGGCGCGAGGCCGGCGTACTGGGGCGCGGCGGCGCACACGGGCAGATTCAGGGGCACGTCGCTGAGGCTGGTAGGGGCCAGGATGACGCGGCGGGTGGCCGTGGTTTGGCACACGTCCTGCGTCACGGTGTAAGTCAACGCGAAGGTGCCGCCCCGGTTCTGGGTGTTGGGCGGCGTGAAGAGGCCGCCGGGGCTCACGCCCGGGCCGCTCCAAGTGCCGCCGGCCGGGCTACTGCGCAGCTGAAACGGCCGCAGCTGGTCGGCGCAGAGCGTGGTGTCGGGGCTGGTCAGGGCCTGCACGGGGCTGGTCACCACTACCTGCTGGGTGGCCGCGCCGCAGGCCAGCGAGTCGGCCACGGTGTAGGTGAGGGTGTGGGTGCCCGCGCCCGCCGCCTGGGGCGAAAACGAGTTGCCCGTCACGCCCGGCCCGCTGAAGGTGCCGCCCGCTGGGGCCCCTACCAGCGCCACGGCCGGGCTGCTCACGCACCGGGGCCCCACCGGGGCAAAGTCCGGCGCGGTGGCCGGCGCCACCTGGTAGCGCACCCGCAGCGTGGCCACGCACGAGCCGCTGGTGGCCACGGTGTAGGTGATGAGGAATGCGCCGGGGCCCGCCGCGCTGGGCACGAACTGGTAGCCCCCGGTGGCGGTGCGCTGCACGCCGGGGCCACTCCACACGCCGCCGGCGGGCGAGCCGGGCAGGTCCACGGGGGCGGCGCTGGCGCACAGGGCCCGGCGCGGCCCGGCGCTGGCCGTTACCGCCTGGAAGTCCATTTTGAAGGCCGCATTGTTGCAGTTGACGCTGCCGTTGCGGTTGGTGTAGGAGTTGGCCCCCGGCGGCACCGGGAAACCCGACGAGCCGCTGCAGCCGCCGCACACGGCCTGGTACACAATGCCGCGCTTATCGAAGCGCGACGTGCCGCCGTCCACGTGCTCGCCGCTGCGGCCGCCCAGCTCGCCAAAAAACGTGGCGTACTCCAGCCCCTTGAGGCCGGGCAGGAACTCGGCCAGGTAAAAATCGGAGCCGTCGGTGGTGCGCTGCACCGCGTCGGCCGTCACGGGCAGGCCGCTGGTGGTGCCCCCCAGAAACTGGCCGCCCTGCTGGTTCACCAGGCCGCCCCAGCCGCTCACGTAGATCCGCTCGCAGTCATCGACCAGAAAAGCCGTGGGCACCATAACGCCGTTGGCGTTGCCAAACACGGTGGCGTAGATGCTGGCCGTGAGGTCGGGGTTCAGCTTCTGGATGAACTCGCCGCCGTTGGGGTTGGTGTACAGGCCGGGCGTGACGCGGAAATTTCCGCCCAGCGTTTGGCCCAGCAGGTAGGCGTTGCCCGCCGCGTCGAGCTGCACAAACTGGGCCTGGTCGTAGCCGCTGGTGCCCACGTAGGTGGCGCGCTCCAGGGTGCGCCCGTCGGCGCTGATGCGGGCCGCGAAGCCGTCCACGCCGCCCTGGGGGGCGGCCAGGTAGGCCCCGGCGGTGGCCGGGAAGTTGGGGCTGGTGGTGCCGCCGCTCACGAACACCCGGCCCTGGTCGTCGCGCTGCACCGAGTAGGCGGCGTCGGCCCCGGAGCCGCCCAGTAGGCCAGCCCAGGCCACAACGCTTAGGTCGGGCGGCAGCTTGCACACCACGCCGTCGCTGGCCCCGCCCCGGTAGGCGCCGTTGAAGCCCGCGCTGAGGCCGGGGAAGTTGGCCGAGCTGGTGTTGGACGCCACGAACACGTTGCCCGACCCGTCGAGCAGCACGTCGCCCCGGAACGCCTCGCCGTAGTTGGCCGTCAGGCGCTGGTTGGCCGAGGTATTGAAGTTGGTGGACTGCACCCCGTCGTTGGCGCTGCCGCCCAGGTAGGTGCTGGCCAGCAGTGCGTTGCCGTTGGCGCTGAGGCGGGCCACGAACAGGTCGGACCCGTTGGGCATCACGTAAGGGGCAATGCCGTCGCCCAGCGGGTCGAGGAACGCGCCCCCGCCGAAGCGGCGGCTTAGGGCCCCGGCCGTGGTCGGGAAATCGGGGGAGGACGTGCTGCCCATCACCACCAGCTCGCCCGCCGCGTTGGTGACCAAGCTGTGCGGGTACTCGGTGCTGTTGCCGCCCAAAAACGTGGCCCACACCCGGGAGGCCGCGCCGCTCACCTGGGTGTTGTACTTGATGATGGCCACGTCGCACACCCCGCTAAACGTGGTGCGGAAGGCCCCCGGGCTGGCCGGGTAGCCGGGCCCGAAGGCAATGCCGCCCGAGTACAGGTTGCCCGCCGCGTCGTAGGTGGCCGTGAAGCCCCAGTTGTCGTCGATGGCCCCCGTGAACGACGAAAAAACCACCGTCGGGTCAATGACGAGGGCCCGCGCGTGGTCGTAGGGCCCCAGCGCGAAGCGCACCGTGCCGCCGGCCAGCGCGTAGCGGCAGGCCACGGGCTGGCGCTGGCCCCGGGCGTCGGTTTGCCAGGCCTGCGGGGCCCGCTCCGTCACGCGGCCCACGGCCGTGGTAATGGTCAGGTCGCCGGTGGCTGCGTCCAGGGCCACGGCCTGGGGGCCCTCGTAGCGCAGGGCCACCCGGGCCGCGTCGGCGCCGGGGGCCAGCGTAAAGTCGTACTCCAAGGTCTGGCCGCGCTCGTACACCGCCGCGTCGATGCCCGGCCACAGCCCGACGTAGCGCACCCGCTGGAAGCCGCCCACGTCGCGCGCCCAGTGGCGAGAGTCCGAGCCGTGGAAGTAGTTGCGCACCTCGCCGGTGGCTGCGTCCAGGGCCACGGCCTGGGGGGCCCTCGTAGCGCAGGGCCACCCGGGCCGCGTCGGCGCCCGGGGGCCAGCGTAAAGTCGTACTCCAAGGTCTGGCCGCGCTCGTACACCGCCGCGTCGATGCCCGGCCACAGCCCGACGTAGCGCACCCGCTGGAAG
>NZ_MDZA01000170.1 GCF_001816125.1 Hymenobacter coccineus
CGGTGGGGCGCGGGGGGTAGCGGCGGCGGGGGGCGGGGGGCTGCGGGTGGCACGGCGGCGATGGTGGTGCCCAGCACCAGGGCCGGCAGTAGCAGGTTGAAGAGTTTCATAAACAGTGAGTAAGGAGGTGAAAGAAGGTGGAAAGCGGCGGGTGAGGTTGCCGGGCCAAAACTACCCGCGCCGAACCGCCGCCGGTAGTTTATTATCCCAACGCCCGGTTTCCCGGGAGCAACCCGCCCGCCGCGGGTACCGGGCCCGGGGCCCCGGCGTTACAGCCAATTTGGGGCGGTTGGGATAATATTTTTGCGCGGGGCCGGGCCGGCTGGGCACCTTCGCCCCGTCAACCACCTTTTCGCCCGCCCCATGCCGCTTTTCTCGTCCCCAAACGCCCCTGCCGGGGCCCCCCGTTTTCTGGCCGTGTGGCTGCTGGTGCTGCTGGCCAGCCTACTGGCCGGCCCCGCCCGCGCCCAGGACAGCACCCTCACGCGCCTCATCCGGCAGCACCAGTTGCCGCTAGTGGCGGGGCCCCAGTTTTCGGGCGCGGGCTGGGATAAGTTGCAGTCGAGCATCCAGCAAAGCCAGTTTGTGCTGGTGGGCGAGGCCCACGGCACGGCCCAGATTCCAGCGTTCACGGCGGCCGTGGCGCAGGTGCTCAAGCCGGCGGTATTCGTGGCCGAAATTGACCCCTACGTGGCCCAGGACCTCACGGCCCTGGCGGCGCAGCCCGGCCTGCCCACGGCCTACAGCCAGCGGTACCCCCAGGCGCTGTGCTTCTACAATTGGGCCGAGGAGTTTGAGCTGATCCGGACGCTGCGGGCCCAGCGCGTGCAAGTGCTGGGGCTCGACCAGGTGTTCATTGCCATGGCCGGCCGCTTCTATGCCCTGCTGGCCGAACAAGCCAAAGGCAAGCCTGCCCGCGCCTATTTGCACCAGCAGGCCGCCAAGTACGCGGCCCAGGGCCAGGCGTTTGAGCGCGCCGGCAAGGACCAGTTCAGCATGGCCGAGCAGCGGCCAAGCGCCCTCGACAGCCTGGTGAACATCACCCGGCAAGAGGGCCCCGCCGTGCGCCAAATGGTGCAGTACTACGCGGCCAGCTACGCCATTTACCAAAGCCAGATTAAAGGTACTGGCGGCCACCAGGAGCGCCTGAACCTGATGCGCCGCAACCTGCTGCGCTACGCCCGCGGGGCCCAGGGCCCCACGGGGCAGCCGCTGCCCAAAATGCTGTTTAAGTTCGGGGCCAACCACTTGGCGCGGGGCCTCAGCCTGGCCTCGTTTGGCGAGTTTTACGACGTGGGCAACCTGGCGCAGGACCTGGCCGAAGCGCAGGATCAGAAATCGTTGCACCTCTTGGTGATGGGAAAGCAGGGTACCGCCGCCAGCAGCCTGAGCCCCCGCTCCCCCAAAAAGCCCCGCGCCTACACCGCTGCCGAAGAGCCCTCGCTCAAACTGTTCTTCGACCAAACCACCGGCCCCGCCTGGAACGTGGTGGACCTGCGCCCCGCCCGCCACGCCCTCACCGCCGGCAAGCTGGTGGTGGGCCAAGCCGTGCAGCGCGTGCTGCTGGGCTACGATTACCTCGTGGTCATCCCCGAAACCACCGCCAGCCACCCGTATTAAAACGGCTGTACCGCCAAGCTGCGCTTGGCCTCGCGTAGGCTGCCCTGGGGCCCCTGGGGCGAAGCCAAGCGCAGCTTGGCGGTACAGCCAGTAAGCAGCCGCCGAACAATTCGGGCGTCAGGAGCGTCTTACGACTTCCATTTTAAGCGAATTTATCATGCCCGAAGCAACAAAAAACTGGTTTATTACCGGCGCCTCCACCGGGTTGGGCGAGGCCCTGGCCACGTATTTAATTGAAAAAGGCGACCGGGTAGCGGCCACGTTCCGCCAGCCCGCGCAGGCCGATGAGTTCACGAAAAAAGCCCCCGGCCAGGCCTTGGGCGTGCTGGTTGACGTCACCGACGCTGCGCAAATCACTGCCGCCGTGCAGCAGGCCGTCGACGCCTTCGGGCGCCTCGACGTGCTGGTGAACAACGCCGGCTACGGCTCGCTGGGCAGCATCGAGGAAATTGACGAAGCAGAAGTGCAGCGCCAATTCGACGTGAACGTGTTCGGGCCCCTGCGCCTGGTGCGCGCCGTGCTGCCGCACCTGCGGGCCCAAAAATCGGGCAACATCCTCAACATCACTTCCGTAGGCGGGCTCATTGGCCTGGCCCACGCCGGCATCTATAACGGCTCGAAGTTCGCCCTCGAAGGCCTGGGCGAGGCGCTGGCCGCGCAGTTGGGGCCCCTGGGCATCCACGTCACCAACGTGGAGCCGGGCCCGTTTCGTACCAACTGGGCCGGCGTGTCGGCCACCTACACCGAAACGCAAATTGCTGACTACCAGCCCACGGTGGGCGAGGGCCTGAAAGCCTCGCTGGGCCGCGACGGCAACCAGGCCGGCGACCCGGTGAAGGCCGCCGCGGCCATGTACCAGCTCGTGCGCCTGCCCAACCCGCCCGTTCACCTGCTGCTGGGCGCCTTCGCCTACAAGCTGGCCCGCCAGAAATTCCAGGGCCTCCTCCAGGAAATCGACGACTTCGCCTACCTCGGCGAGCCCACGGATTTCTAGGGCCCCCAAGCTGTACCGTTAAGCTGCGCTTGGCCTTGCTTTAGGGCCCCAGGGTGTACCGCCAAGCTGTGCTTGGCCTTGCCTATGCTGCCCATGGGGCCCTTAGGCAAGGCCAAGCACAGCTTGGCGGTACACGCACCCGGCCTGCCCAGCCGCTTCCCCGCGGCTGGGCAGCGGCTTTTTTTATAGCTTTTCCTTCGGCTATCAATGCTTCGCCGCCGGTAGGGGCAAGCCCAAGCGCCATGCTGCTGGTTTTCAAAGTAAAAGAATGATTTTCGGCGAATCAGTGGCGGGCGCCGCTTAGCGCCTTGGTTAGCCCTGGGTTACCTCTGTGCTAAGTAATTGTGCCTGTGGTGCAAGCGTGTTCGGCGGGTTCTACCTTCGTCCCCGGTCCGCCCCGGAAGGGTCCGGTTTGCCGGGCGCATTACCCATTCCGTACGTTTTGAAGAAGCAAAGAAGTATTGCCTTTGGGCTGTGGCTGCTCGGCCTGGCGCAGCTCGGGTTCGGCCAGGCGGGCCCGGCCAATCCGTGGGTTTCCAGCGAGCTGCCCCTGTTGGCGCCGCCCGCCAGCCTCACGCAGGGCATCTGGCTCAAGGGCGATTTGCACGTGCACTCGCGCCACAGCAAGGAATCGTCCAACAACCCCGTGGGCAAGATTCTTGCCTTTTCGCAAAGCGTGGGCATGGATTACCTGGCCATTACGGACCACGACAACCACGTTGACGGGGACGTGGCCCACCACACCTGGGCCGACCCGGAGTTCACGTCCCCGTCCGTGCTGCTGCTCTACGCGGCGGAGTGGACCACCACCCGCGGCCACGGCAACGCGTTTGCGGCCCAGCCCTACGACCACCGGCGCCTCTACCAAGTGCGCGACCAACGCGACGTAGTGGTCGGCGCCGTCAAGCGGCAGCTCGGCGTGAACCTCTCGGCCAACCACCCGAGCGGCAAGGACCATTTCGGCTATTCCTACGACATGCTGGAATCGCTGGAAGTCTGGAATTCAGTTATTTGGGCCAAAAACGCCAACGCACTGATGATTTGGGACGACATGCTCTCGTCGGGGCGCAAGCTGACGGGGCGCGGGGGCAGCGACGCCCACCACGGCCGGCCCGACACGCCGGCCCAGGCCACGGCCAACAGCGTGCAGGCCACGGCCAACAGCGTGCAGGCCACGGCCAACTACGTGGGCACCCCCACCACGTGGGTGTTTGCCACGGCCCGTACCACGCAGGCCGTGGTGGACGCGCTGACCAACGGGCGGGTGTCCATCAGTGCCAACCCCTTCGCCCCGCGTGTGGAGCTGTCCGCGGACCTCAACCAGGACGGGCGGCCCGACATGATGATGGGCGACAACGTGGCGGCCACGGGCCGGCCCGTGCGGTTCCGGGTGCAGCTCGCGGGCAAAATGGCCCCGGACGCTACCTACCGCGTCGCGGTAATCAAGAACGGCGGCGCGTTCGATACGCTGCAACTCAGCGGCCGGCACCCGGTCGTGGAGTTCACCGACGCCCCGGCCGCTACGGGCCGCACCTACTACCGCGTGCAGGTGGAGGGCCCCCCCACGCCCTACCCGCAAGTGCCGGAGTCGATGGCGCTGAGCAGCCCGATGGTGGGCCTATCGAACCCGCTCTACTTCAACTTTGACCCGCACTTTTAAACCGTAACCGTAACCGTAACCGGCGGCGGCTCCCCGGGGCCCCAGCGCCGCCTGGCCCTAGCACCGAGGCAGGGCAGCGGCTTGCTAGAGCTTCTCCTCTAGCCACAGGTACCCCGCGGCAAGCAGGAACAAGCCGAAAAACCAGCCCGCTGGCCAGGGCTCCCGCACCTCGTCGGCTGCGGTGGGTGCCGGGCTGGGGCGGCGGCGGCGCGCTGCGCAGCGGCTAACTGGCGCTGTTGGGCCGCGGGGCCCTGCCAGTCATCAGGTCCGAAAACGTAGAAGGAATAACTGGTTTTGCCGGGGCCCTGCACTTGGTGCCAGCCGGCCGCGGCGGGCCAGAATACGGCCGTGCTCCACTCGGGCAGGCGCGGGTCCTGGCGCAGCGGCAGGGCCACGGTGGGGCCCCCGGCCAGCGCCCGAACGGTGGGCGGCGCGATTGGGAAGGCCCCCGCTTCTAGCTGCAACGCCATGGGCATCTGAGCTTTGGGCCAGGCCGTGGCTACGCGCCAAGTTGCGGCAACTGGTGCGGCGGGCGTAGCCGCCGCCAGCAGCCGGTTCCAAAACGAAGCATAAATGGCGCCCTGCCCAGCCAGGGCCCAGCGGAAGGTTTCGGGTACCACCGACACCACCACCGCACCCAGCCCGAACCGACGTTTGGCAGCCACCAGCGCCCGCGCCGGGGCCCTGCGACCAGCGGTTGGAGCGCGGCGCCGGGGCGCAGCGTGGCGGGCAGCAGGGCACGCACGGCGGCGGGCGCATCGGGCCAGGCCAGCGGCTGGGACACCACCGATGCGGGGCGCGGCA
>NZ_MDZA01000171.1 GCF_001816125.1 Hymenobacter coccineus
GGCGCAGGGGGCGGGCGGCGGGGCTTGGGCCAGGGCCAGCAGGGGCCCCAGCAGGAAGGTGAAAAACAGGCGGAAGGAACGGGTCATGGGGTGGAAGTGCGGCCGGCGGCCCGGGGGCCCCGGCGGCGGGGGGAGTTTACTGAAGACGAGCAACAATACGCACGGGCGGCTTTTCTGGCTATGCAACTGCCCCGCGGCGCTACCTTTAAGGTATCTATCCGCCGCCCGTTTTGCCCGAATCCTACTACGCCCGCCTCTCCGCGCTGGCCACGGCCCCCGCCGCCACCCCCGCCGACCAGCTGCCCAAGCTGCGGCAGCTCCTCGAACAAGTGCTGCGCGACGAGTGCCGCCGCCGCGAAGCGCCCTTCGCCGACCTCAGCCAGGCCATCGGCCTCGTGGCCTACGACCACCGCCTGCCGCCGCTGCTGCGCCGCCAGCTCCAGAACCTGCGCCTCACCGCCACCTGGTACTGCACGAAAGCTACCCCGGGCACCCCCGCCGAGGCGGCGGCCGGCTTTGGGGCCCTTGCCCGCCTGGTGGAGCACCTCACCGGCGAAGTGTACGACGGGGCCCCGTGCCGGCCGGTGGCTTGCCGGGTGCTGACGAGCAAGGCGATGACCGCGCCGAATCCCTGGCGGTGCAGCCCCTGGCCGCCGCGCCTACCTGGCGGGTGCAAGTGCTGCACGCCGACCTGGCCACCGGCCAGCTCACCGCCGAAATGAGCGCGCCCGCCGACGGCTGCCCTGCGGGGCCATTCGACGTGGACCTGCCCCCAGCTTACGACAACCTGCTGCCCCTGGCCGCCGCCCTGCACCCCGTGCTGCACCTGGTGGGCCCCGTGGCGCAGCCGGGCGGCCGCATTCGCCCGCGCCGCGTGGTGCTCGAGCCCGATTACCTGGTGAACGTGACCACCATCGCGGAGTGCGCCCAGGCCAGCGGCACCATCCCCGAGTGGGCCCTGCTGAACGCCTTTCTGCCCGACGAAACCTCGCGCCCGCTGGTGGTCGGCAACCTGGTGAACATGCTGCTGGACGAGGAGGTGAGCCACGCCGCCCAGCAGTACGAATGGGCCGCTGGGGCCCCGGCGGACAATGCTGGTAGTCAGGTAGAAAACTCCGATCTAGCCCCCGCGGACGGCCAACCGCTGCCCACGGATAACCCGCAACTCACACTTGACAACCAACCGCTGCCCGCTGAATTCGATCTGGAGGGCTTCTTCAAGCGGCGGCTATTTCGCTCGAACCCGCTCACCATCAGTGCGCTGCCCGATTTCCAGACGCGCACCGGCGTGCCCGAGTTGCTCGGCGACCTGCGCCGGCACTACCGCACGCTGCGGGCCAGCCGGGCCCAGGGCTTCATTGCGGGCAGCCGCACGGGCTACCAGCAGCAGCCGCTGCGCGTGGCCGACTGCTTCCTGGAACCGTCGTTCCTGTCAGCCACTTACGGCTTGCAGGGGCGCCTCGACTTGCTGCACGAAAGCCCCACCGGCTACGACATCATCGAGCTGAAAAGCTCGACCAAAGTGCCCCACGGCGAGCCCTGGAGCAACCACGCCGCCCAGGCCCAGCTCTACCGCCTGCTGCTGGAGTCGGTGTTTGGGGCCGATGGGGCCACCGCCGGCCGGGGCCGCACCAGCATCCTCTACTCCAACGCCGCCCCCGACCAGGCCCCCGTGCGCCGCGTGGACCAGGACGCCGAGCTGGTGGATCGGCTGCTCTCGGCCCGCAACCAGCTCGTGGGCACCGAGTTGCTGCTGGCCCGCGCCACGGGCCCCGGGGCTGTGGCCCAGCTGCTGGCCCCCGTGCTGCACCCCAACCTGGCCGCCCTGCCGCCCTTCGGCAAGGCCAAGGCCGAGAAAATGGCCCAGGCCTGGGCCGCCGCCGACCCCGTGGAGCGCGCCTACTGCCTGGAAATGACCCGCTTCGTGGCCCGCGAAATGCGCCTGACCCTGCTCGGCGACGACGCCCGCCCCGGCGACGCCGGTGGCCAGGCTGGCCTGTGGCGCCTGCCCGCCGCCCGCAAGCACCAGAACTTCAGCCTGCTCGACGGCCTCGAACTGAGCGAGGACCACAGCAACGCCCCCGACACCGCCCGCGACGGCCTGGGGCCCACCTCATCTTCCGGCGCCCGGCCGGGGGCCGCGAAGTCAACTTCCGGGCCGGCGACACGCTCATTCTTTACCCACTCCGTAAAGCTGTTAGCGCTCAGCTGTTAGCTGTTAGCTCCCCGTTGGGCGAAACAGATGATTTAAATCAGAACGAAGCCAATAGCCAAGAGCTGGAAGCCAACGGCCAGCAGAAAGAAGCCAATCGCCAACAGCCAATGGCTAATAGCCAGGCGCTGAGCGTGCTCGATGCGCAGGTGGTGAAGGTGGTGCTGGCCGAAGACCTCACCGCCGACGGCCCGGTGGTGCTGAGCGTGCGCAACCGCCGGCTGGCCCCGCGCTACCTCGCCGGCCACTCGCACTGGGCCCTGGAGCCCGACACCTACGATACGTTCCGGCGCGAATGGGCGGGCCTCTCGTCCTTCCTGAACCTGGCCCCCGAGCGCCGGCAGCGCCTGCTGGGCCGCCTCGGCCCGCGCCGGCCCGATGGGTGGGATGCCGCCGCGCCGCCCGCCACCGCAGCCCCCGAGGTGGTAGCTAGGGCCCTGGCCGCGCCCGACTGGTTTGTGCTCTGCGGGCCGCCCGGCACGGGCAAAACGCGCGCCGTGCTCAAGGAGCTGGCCGTGCAGTTGTACCAGGACGACAAGCAGGCCCTGCTGGCCGCTTACACCAACCGCGCCGTGGACGAAATCTGCGAGCAGCTGGTGGCGGCCGGGCTGCCGTTTATCCGCGTCGGCTCGCGGCTGGGCACGGCCCCGGCGTACCGTCCGTACCTGCTCGATAACATGATCCGGGACTGCCCCAGCCGCCAAACGGTGCGGGCGCGGCTCACGGGCTGCCCGTTCTACGTGGGCACCGTGGCCAGCCTGCTGGGCAAGCCGGAGCTGTTCTTGCTCAAGCAGTTCGACTTGGCCGTGGTGGACGAGGCCAGCCAGGTGCTGGAGGGCCCCATGCTGGCGCTGCTGGCCAAGGTGCCCAAGTTTGTGCTCATCGGCGACCACCGCCAGCTGCCCGCCGTGGTGGCCCAGGGCCCCGAAACCAGCGCCATTGCCCCGGAAGTGGCCGGCCTGCTCCGCGACGAGCTGGGCCTCACCAACCTGCGCAACTCCTACTTCGAGCGCCTGTTCCGCCGCGCCGAGGCCCACTGGCCCCACGCCCACGGCACCCTGGCCGACCAGTACCGCATGCACGCCGACCTGGCCGCGTTGGTGAACGACGACTTCTACGAGGGCCAGCTGCGCTGCCCGCTGCCCTGGCAGCACGCCCCGCTCAACCGCGCCAGCTGGCCCGCGCCGGCCGATAATTTCCTGGCGCGGGTGCGCAACGAGCGGCTGGTGTTCGTGCCCACCCGCCGCCAGCCCGAGGATTTGTCGATGAAGGAATCGGCGCAGGAAGCCGAGCTGGCCGCCCGCGCCGCCGCCGCCGTGGCCCAGGGCTACGGGCCCGATTTCAGCGCCGAAACTACGCTGGGCATCATCGCCAGCTACCGCAACCAGGCGGCCCGCATCCGGGCCCGGCTGGCCCAACTAGCGGTCGAGCTGAACTTGCCCAACTTGCTGCACGTCAGCGTCGATACTGTGGAGCGCTACCAGGGCTCGCAGCGCGACGTTATTATCGTCAGCTTCTGCTGCCACCACGAGCACCAACTGGAACTGATGGCCTCGCCCGACGAAACCGGCCAGGTGGACCGCAAGCTGAACGTGGCCGTGACGCGGGCCCGGCAGCAGCTCATTTTGCTGGGCAACGAAGAGGTGTTGCGCCGGGCCCCGCACCACGCCGCCCTGCTGGCGCGCATGGAAGCCGCCGCCGCTGGTGAGGTGTAGCGGTCTGTAGCTTGGACTTTGTAGTCCGAGCGCGAGCGCAGCGAGCATCTGGTGCCTAAAATCGTTTGGTACCGCCTGCTCGCTGTGCTCGCGCTCGGACTACAAAGTCCAAGCTACATTTTACCGGCCACGACTTGCTTAGCCGCCGCTGGGCCCCGCTGCGCAAACTTCCGAAATTTCTTGATTGTGAGCACCGTTACCTCGTCGGCGCTGGCCAGCCACACCCGCTGCTGGGCATCGACTTGCACCAGCACGGGCGGGGCGGAGGTGGTGGCGCCGGGCAGGGCCGGCAGCGGCACCAGCAGGCGCTGGGGCTCCACTTCGTCGGTGGTAGGGGTGGGGCTGGCGAGGGGCCCGGCGGGGGCGGCGGGCAGCAGCAGCAGGCCCATGGCCGTGGCAAACACGCGGCCCGCGCCGGGCACGCTGGCCACGCCGAACACCTCGTTGCCCGGTCGGCCAAGGAACTTGACGGTGGGCACTTCGGTCTCCCCGGCGGCCTGGGGCGTGGGCTCTAATACGCTGATGGCGTCGGACATGACGACCCACAGGGCCCCGGTGTTGTCGGGCAACAGCTTCTCTACCAAGTTGTCGGGAATTTCGCGGTTGCCCACGCCTTCCTCGTTGTAGCGCGTCCACTCGGGGCCCTGCTTGCGGCTGAGGCCCAGGTTGCTGCCCAGCCACACCGAGCCGTCGGCCGTGGCGGCGCCGGCGGTGATGGCCGGCGTATTCAGCTCGGCCGCGAAGGCGCCGCCCGGCCCGGCGAAACGCCCCGTACCCGTCGGCCCCCGCCCACAGGGCCCCTTGCGCGTCCTGAAACAGCGCCGTGATGCGGGCCGTGGCCGCCGCCCCGGGCAGCGCCAGTGGGTGCG
>NZ_MDZA01000172.1 GCF_001816125.1 Hymenobacter coccineus
CCGTGAACAGCTGTTCACGGGGCCCCACCTTTTTTATTGCCTCGCCAGGCTACACCAACCGTTGCAGGGTGCGTTCGATCATAGCATCGACCACGGCGTTGGCATCGGCGGCAAATTCGCCGGTAACGCGGTTGGCCACGATGGCGTTCAGGCTGAGTACTTGATGGCCCAACAGGCGGCCCAGGGCGTAGTAGCCGGCCGTTTCCATCTCGAAGTTGGTGAGGCGAAACGGGCCTTCGCCGCTCTCGTGGTGGAAGCTGCTCAGGCGCTCCAGGTAGTCGGGCGGCGTCACGTCGAGGCGCAGGCGGCGGCCCTGAGGCCCGTAAAAGCCGGGGCAGGTGAGGGTATTACCCACAAGGGCGCCGGCCCCGAGCTGCTCGCGCAGCAAATCGTCGCCGCGCACCACATAGGGCGCAAACGGCAGGCCCAGCGTGGCTTGCAGCGCAGTGCCCACCTGGGTTTCGAGGCCGGTTTCCACCAACGGGTAGAAGTGCATGAGCGAGTCGAGGCCCACGGCGTGCTCGGTGGCCAGCACCGCGCCGATGGGCACGTCGGGCTGCAAGCTGCCGCTGGTGCCCAGGCGCACAATGCGCAGGCGCAGCTGCTCCTCCACGGGCCGCACCGTGCGCGACATGAAATCGATGTTCACCAACGCATCCAACTCGTTCATCACGATGTCGATGTTGTCGGTGCCCATGCCCGTGCTAAGCACCGTGAGGCGCTTGCCCTTGTAGTAGCCTACGTGGGTCACGAACTCGCGGTGCGCGCCCTGAAATTCGATGGAATCGAAGTGCCGGCTCACCTGCGCCACCCGGGCGGGGTCGCCCACGGTGAGGATGGTATCGGAAATGTGGTCGGGCAGCAGGTTCAGGTGGTAAATGGTGCCGTCGGGGTTGAGGATGAGCTCGGCGTTGGAAATCATGATTTTAATTAAAAATTATGAATTATGAATTAAAAATTAGAGGCGTTGGAAAAAGGCAATGGGGGCAGCCGAATCAACGAAGCGGCGGCTACTTTCCTTTTAATTTTTAATTCTCCATTTTTAATTTGATTTGCCAGCATACGAGGCCAAGCCCTGGGCCGGCTGGTAATGGTTGCTGGCCTTGGGATAGGCCCCGGTGCCGTCGTAGGGGCGCTTGGCGGGGTGGGCGGCGCAGGCCTCGGAGCAGGCGCCTTGCAGGGCCTCGCCGCAGCTTTCGCACTGGGCTACGTGGGCGTTGCAGTGCGGGTTGGCGCAGTTGATGAGCCGGGCCGAGGGCTCGCGGCAGGTGCCGCAGCGCGAAATCACGCGCGGGTTCACGCGGTTCACGTCCACGGCCACTCGGTTGTCGAACACGTAGCACTGGCCGTCGAAGTCCTCCCCCCCGCTCGAGGCCGTACTTGATGATGCCGCCGTGCAGCTGGTACACGTTCTCAAAACCTTGCTCCAGCAGGTAGGCGCTGGCTTTTTCGCACTTCACGCCGCCGGTGCAGTAGGTCAGGATCTTCTTGTCTTTGAACTGCTGGAGCTGCTCGACGCGAGCTGGGAAGTCGCGGAAGTTCTCCATGTCCAGCGTCACGGCGTTGCGGAAGCGGCCCAGGTTGTACTCGTAGTCCGAGCGCACATCCACCACCACCACGTCGTCGTCGTCCTTCAGGGCCCTGAATTCCTCGGGCGAGAGGTACTGGCCGGTTTTTTCCTGCGGCTTGAGGTGGGCCAGGCTGCTGTGCACAATTTCGGGCTTCACGCGCACGTGCAGCTTCTGAAAGGTGTGCCCGGCGGCGGCATCCACCTTAAACTCCAGGGCCCCAAACCGCGGGTCGGCCTGCACGGCGGCCATGTAGGCCGCGCAATTGGCCACCGTGCCCGATACGGTGCCGTTCAGCCCCTCATCCGCCACGATGATGCGCCCGCGCAAGTCCAGCGCCAGGCACAGCCGGTGGTGCTCGTCGCGGAACTGCGCGGGGTTGTCGATGGGCGCGTAGCAGTAGTAAAGCAGAACTTGGTAATCCATGTCGAAGCTGTTAGGTGGGATGCCCGGGGCCCCAGCACGGCCGCGCCGCGCCAGGAGCTCCGGTTCAAAATCAGACTTTTACTGCCGGGTTGCCGAACACGGTCTGGCCCTTGGGCACGTCGGCCACTACCACCGAGCCGGCCCCGACGCGGGCCTTGTCGCCGATGCTGACGCCGGCCACCACCACGGCCCCGGCCCCCACGAAGGCCAGCTCGCCCACCGAAGCGCCGGCCCCGAGTAGGGCCCCGCTGCCGAGCTGGGCGTAGTCGCCCACTGTGGCGCGGGCCTCCACCACGGCGTTGCCGTTGATGAGGCAGCCGTTGCCAAGCGTGGCCAGGGCGGCCACTACCGCGTTGGGGCCCACGTAGTTGCCGTGGCCCAGCGTGGCGTGGGCCGATACGCTGGCCCGCTGGTGAATGGCGTTGACGGGCACGGCCTCGTACTCCTGGCGCAGCATCTGGGTGAGGCTGCGGCGGCTGGCCGCGTCGTCGGTGGCCACGAATACTTCGCACTTTTTGCCCAGCAATTTCAGCAGCTCGGCGTCGTCGGTAGCGCCCATCACGGGCACTTCCAGCAGCTCACTTTTTTGCAGCTTGGGGTCGTCGTCGAGCAGGCAGTACACCACCAAGTCGTTGGAGAGAAAGGCGTCGAGGGCGGCCGTGCCTACGGCTTGCGCGCCGAGGATGATAACGGGATTTTCCATGAATGGCGGAGAGCGAAGTAAGCGGCCAGAACAACCCAAACCCGGGCGTGGTTTCGCCGCTTCCAAGCGCAAAGTTACGCCAACTGGTCCGGGGATGGGTCCGGGGATGGGTCCGGACCGGGCCCCGCGGGGGCCCCAGGCCCAAGCGGCGCAGGGCCGCGGCAGCGTAGTCGTTCTGCAACAGCAGCAGCAGCCAGAGCGGCAGCAGTACGCTGCGGTAGCGGCTGAGGGTACCCAAATTGGGAGTGCTCAGGCCCATGAGCACGGCCAGCACCAGGCAGTAGCCCAGCAGCACCACGGCCAGCGCAAACGGCAGCCGCCCGCCCCGGCCCCGCACCAGGGCCCCCAGCGCCAGGGCCCCTAATACCAGCAAGAGGCCGTTTTCCAAGCCTCCCGCTACGTACTGCGGCTCGGCTGACTCGCCTAGCCAGGGCCGGGTAAAGGTGTTCCAGGCCGCCTGCGGAGCGTGGGCCAGGAAGCTCGCGCCCGTGGGCCGCAAGTCAGCGTACTCGAAATGGGGCCGGCCCACCGATACCATCAGGTCGTGGTCGTAAATGCGCAGCACCTGGCTCGTGAATTTATTGAGCCGGTACAGGCCGCCCATTTCCTGGGTTGCGGCGGCCCCGGCCGCCACCACGGCCGCCAGCACCAGGGCCTGCGCCAGCCGCCCACGCACCCACGCGCGCCGGCGCAGGGCCTGCACCAAGGCCAGGGCCAGCAGGCAGCCCAGCAGCGGCACGGCAAAAAAGTAGCGCATCTTAAAGCACAGCAGCGCCAGCCCCACCGCCCCCACCCCCCGTAGCCACGGCCGCGCCGCCGCCGCCGGGGCAGGGCCATACAGCCGCTCAAGCACCAGCGCCACCAGCCAGGCCCCGCTGCCCAGCAAAGCGGCCTCTTTGTTCAGCCCCGCCGCCCAGTACGCCACCGAAGGCCAGAGCACTAGCCCCACCAGGCCGGCACCAGCCGGCGTAGCCGGCAGCCTGGCGGCCAGCGTGCGCGCCAACTGCCAGCACCCCACAAAACTAAATAAGCTCAAATACAGCGCATTAAGCCACGGATTAGCCAGCGAGGCCAGGTTCAGTAGGGCCAGCACCTTGGCGAGAAACAGCGTGTTCGACATGCCGTAATACACCACCCGCTCGCTGGCAAACTGCACCACGTCGCCGGCCAGCGAGCGGAGGCCGTTGGCGGGCTCACTCCACAGCTGCCCCGTTATCAACTCGCTCAGATTCTGTACGTAAGCCCCGTCGCTAATAGGGTGGGCGTCGCGCAGGCCCCCCACCAGCAGGCGCCCCGCCAGCCCCGCCACCAGCGCCGCCCGCCAGGCCGCACCCAGTTGCCGCCACTCGCGGCGCAGCCACGGCAGCAGCACGGCCAGCAGGCCCACGTTCAGCACCAGGGCCAGGGCCAGCTTCATCGGACGGCGCGCAGTTGGGGGCCCTGCACCAAGCGGCTGCCGATGGCGCAGTGCAGGCAGCGGCGCGGGGCGCAGTAGCTTTTGTGCAGCGCCAGCAGGCCCTGCGAATCAGCCGCGGTGCGGTGGCCGAAGCCCAGGGCCCCGTACAGGTCGGTGAACTGGTTGTGCTCGGCGGGCAGCTCCGTAAGCAGGGCCACACTGCTTTCGACCAGCGCGGGCTGGCCCACCGAGCGGGCGTAGGCCACGCGCAGGGGCACCACCACGTTGGTAATCAGCAGGTCGCTGCTGCCCTTGCCCAAATCGGGCACTTTGCCGGGGCGGCCGGGGCGGAAGTGCGCCCGCCAGTAGGCCGGCGCCGGGGCCCTAAAAAACTCGGCCAGCGCCGCCACGCTCTGGGCCGTGAGCAGGGCGTCGAACAGGGCGGGGCGGGCGTGCAGCAGGCCGGCCAGCTGGCCCAGGCGCACGGGCGGGAAGTTGGCGGGCCGCAGGCGCAGGTAGTTCCACTCGTGCACGGCCAGGGCGGGGCCCCAGGTCGTACTTGTGGCGCAGAATTCGTACTCCCGCCGCAAATCCTGGATGTAAGCGTCGGCAGCTGTTTCGTCGTTTTCCACTAGAAAACCGGCCTGCCCAAGAGCA
>NZ_MDZA01000173.1 GCF_001816125.1 Hymenobacter coccineus
CACCACTGCTGCTGCCGTCGCGGCTGGGGCGCTGGGGCCGGCCCGCGGGGCCCTTGGGCCGGATGATGCGCTCGCGGCCGTTCAGCTCCACGGGGCGCACGTGCGATGTGGTGAAGGGATGGTCGGTTTCCAGGTCAATCTGGCGGTTGATGAGCTTCTGGATGTCCTGCAAGTAGGCGCGCTCCTCGTCTTCCACAAACGAAAAGGCCGTGCCGAAGGCCCCGGCGCGGCCCGTGCGGCCGATGCGGTGCACGTAGGTTTCGGGCTCGTTGGGGATTTCGTAGTTGATGACGTGGGTCAGCTCGTCCACGTCGATGCCGCGGGCGGCAATGTCAGTAGCCACCAGCACGCGGGTGCTGCCGGCCTTGAAGTTCGACAGGGCCCGCTGGCGGTGGTTCTGGCTCTTGTTGCCGTGGATGGCTTCGGCCACAATCTCGTACTGGGCCAGGGCCTTCACCACTTTATCGGCGCCGTGCTTGGTGCGGGTAAACACCAGCACGCGGCGAATCTCCTGGTCCTTGAGCACGTGGCGGAGCAGGGCGGGCTTGTTGTTGCCTTCCACCAAAAACACCGATTGCGTCACAGTGTCGGCGGTGCTGCTCACCGGCGTCACGGCCACGCGCACCGGGTTGGGGCGCAGGATGGTGCTGGCCAGCTCCTGGATTTGGCCCGGCATGGTGGCCGAGAAAAACAGCGTCTGGCGCTTGGTAGGCAGCTTGGGCAGGATGCGCTTGATGTCGTTGATGAAACCCATGTCGAGCATGCGGTCGGCTTCGTCGAGTACGAAAATCTCCACGCCGCGCAGGTCCACAAAGCCCTGGTTCATGAGGTCGAGCAGGCGGCCGGGAGTGGCGATGAGCACCTCCACGCCGCGCTGCAGCTGCGCTACCTGCGGGTTTTGGCCCACGCCGCCGAAGATGACGGTGTGGCGGATCTGGGTCAGGTGGCGGCCGTAGGCCCCGAACGATTCGTTGATTTGGATGGCCAGCTCGCGCGTCGGCGTCAGCACGAGGCAGCGGATGCGGCGGGGGGCCTGCTTCTCGAGCTGCGCCGAGCGGTGCAGCAGCTGCAGGATGGGCACGGTGAAGGCGGCGGTTTTGCCGGTGCCGGTTTGGGCCACGCCCAGCAGGTCGTGGCCTTCAAGCACCTGCGGGATGGCCTGCGCTTGAATGGGGGTGGGGGTAGTGTAGCCTTCCTCGGTCAGGGCCTTGAGGATGGGGTCAATCAGGTTTAATTCGCTAAACGTCATAAAGGGGGTTGGGTACGCGAAACTAGGTATCGGGTTGAGGGGCAGCGGCTCCGGGGGAGCCGCCGGCGGGGCCTGGCGCAGTAGCACAGGCGGGCATGGCCGCGCTGGAGGGCCAGGCGCGGGCGGGGGTGGCGGCTCGTCGGAGGCCGCCGCATTCCCTGAAACAGGAGAAGTTGGGGTGAGGTGCGCTTACTTGCGGAGGCAGCCGAGGCGCGGGGCTTTGCCCGGCGCAGCCGGGCGGCGGGCTGCTCCGACGGCGGCCCTGGTTTCCACAAAGGTACAACACAGCTTCCCCCCCCCATGCAGATTACCGACCGCAAGCGCGTCTTTACCGGCCACTACAAGATTGACGAGCTGGCCGTGCGGGCCCCCAACGGCCAGGAGTTCACACGCGAGCAATTCATCTTCGGCAACGCCGTGGCGGCGCTGGTCTTCGACACCGCGCGCCAGCTCTACGTGCTCACCCGGCAGTTTCGCTACGGCCCCGAGCGCGAGGTGCTCGAAATCGCCGCCGGCATGATTGACCACGACGACACGCCCGACGCCACCGTGCGCCGCGAAATCCACGAAGAGCTGGGCTACGAGGTCGATGCCCTCACCCACATTGCCACCGTGTACTCCACGCCCGGCGCCAGCACCGAAACCATCGCCATCTACTACGCCGAGGTGAGCCGCCAGACGGGCCCCGGCGGCGGCATGGCCGGCGAAAACGAGCACATCGACATCATCACCCTGGACTGGGATGCCCTCACCGCCGAGCTCTTCCAGGACGCCAAAACCCTGGTGGCCGTGCAGTGGGCCCGGCTGCGGCGGTAGCGGGTGCTACCAAGGGGCCCTTGGATAGTGGCTGGATGCGCCTGAAAAATGTTTTCGGCACGCTGGTTTCGAGCGGCCTAGTGAATAGGGAAGCCTAATAGGCCCACATGAACGAAATTGAGCTGTTCTGAAGTTTCGCCAAAAGCCACCTCCACCAGTTTGTTGGTGTACCTAGAGCAAATTCTGGGTCAGTGTACACTTTGTATTCGGCTGGCTCCCCCCCTCCTTTTCGGAGATGGGGCCGGGGGGTGAGGCGAATGCTTGGATGAACATGTACACTGACCCGGAAACTGCTCTAAGCATTCCTTTCTGCTGCATTTGAAAGCGTGCGGGTTTCGTATTAATCAGCGCTACCAAAATATTTACAAATTCTTACGCAAAGAATTTTGTCAACGGCTTTTAAAAGCTGATTCTGCTTCCCGTGTTCCTGTCAAAATAATTTTATTAGAGTTCCCACCCCGTGATCCCTCATGTTTTGGTATTGTTCCCCATCCACTTTTTTAATAAAAATTTTACTTGAATTGTACGTTTGGTTGGATATATATCGCCTAAAATTGATTACTATGTGCTTGTCTTCACATGTTGCTATAAATTCATAGTAAGGGCTAATGCCATTCATTTCGGGCAATGTGATACAATTACTAGTAGGAATTTCTTGCGTATTGTAATCACCCGCAACAATTACAAAGCCTCTTTTGAAATAGGCAAAATATTCTACTAAAGTGAAATTTTCACTGCAATCGGATAATTGATATTTGGTAAATTTATAGTTGGGTCTTAGCAGGTACCAAACGGACCAGGCCATTGCCAACAGCGGCAGTACGAAAAAATACTTTTTCATTCGTAAAATTTCACTTGGTTGATGCCTTGGGAAAATACTGGGTATTATTTTTGTAACCCGGATTGAATAGCCTTAAAAGTGAGTGGGTCTGTAGGCTTTCCTATTCATTGGGCCACTCGAAACCAGAGGAATAATTAACTGGTAGTGAGACTTCTCACAATTCTATCCTTTGCCAGATAACATCTAGGGGCCCGGAAATTGAGCTACTCCATAAACGCGGACATTGTATCAGTTCCCACCGTTTATCATCTCTCCGCCGCCCGGATTCGCTAAATATCAAGCGTGTTCTAGAATAAGCTCGGCCGAAATGCCCAGCTTTTGGTGCAGCCGCTTGGCAAGGTCCAGATTGATGGTGCGTTTGCCGTCTAGCACTTCGCTCAGGCGGCTGTTAGCCACGCCGAGCAGGGCCGCCAACTCCTGTTTCTTCAGGTGCCGCGCCACCATTTCCCGCTCCAGGATGCCCACCAGCGAGGTGGGCGCGACGGGGCGGTGACCGTGGCCGTTTTCGTATTCGTTGGCGGCGTGGCCCAGGGCTTTGATTTCATCTAGGGCCCCGGGCTCGTGGTCGATGAGGTATTCCAACTGCGTCATGGCCGCCCGGTATTCCTTTTCAGTGTGCAGAATGCGCGTCATAGCGTAACTAAGAAAAGCAAAATTTCCGGATAGTATAAGAACACTTACACTATCCGGAAATACGATTTGTAATTCTGTACGCAGTACTGACGATGCTTGCCTACCTCCTAGCCCTAATATTCAGGGCCCCGCCGGGGCCCTACTGCACCGGCGGCACCGTTACGAGGTACTCGAACGCTAGGTAGAGCTTGGCGTCGCCCACGCGCACCTTCAGCTCCTGGAGCTCAACTTTAGGCAGGGGTAGCAAGCCCTGGGCTTGGTAGAGGTCGCGGCCAAAGAAGCGGCCGGGGGTGGCGGGGGGCACTATTTTGAATACTTCCTGCCCGGCTTTGTCGGTGGCCACGATGACGAGGTTGCTCAGGTTGGCGCTGCCGGGGCCCTTGCGGCGAATGGTGACCTGGAGCGCGCCGCCGGGGGGCAGGGCGGCCAGGCGGCGCTGGTAGGTGGTGTCGGCCCAGGTGTGCAGGCGGCGCAGCTCGTCGATTTCCGTCAGCATCTGGGCGTAGGGGCGGTAGGCCAGGCGGGTGTAGGTGCCGTTCACGTCGGCTTCCTCGTCGGTGTTCTTGGTCACGTTCTGCACGGCCGGCGATTCGGCGTCGCGCTGCGCGAACACGTAGTGGCGCTTGTTGGTGATAAACTTGCTGATATCGGGGCCCTGGGCGCGGGCGGTGCCAGCGGTGCCTAGCCCCAGGCCGGCAATAAATAACAGGCCGCGCAGGGACCGGGTGGTAGCGTTGTGCATTAGATAAAGATAAAATAGGGTAGAAGCCAGAGGGTATTCCCTGATGAATAAAAAAGGTCAAAATTACCTCGTTTCAGCCCGTAAAGAAACAATTGCCGCCGCAAATTATTCAGCGGGGGCCCTATATAGTCCTTGTTTTTTTACCAAAACGTAACTCATCCGTAACCGCAGCGTCACACGGGCGGCCGAAATTTGAGGAATAGGTATTCTTCCTTTTCTTAACCGTTTGCGCCATGCATTTTCCGGCTCTGGTTTCGTGGGGGCGCCGCCTGGGGCGCTGGTTTTTTTACGAGCTGTTTCAGCTGGCCCTGGGCGTGGCCTTTGGGCTGCGGCTGCTGAGCAGCCTGCGCTCGGCGCTGGGTGGCGGCGGGCGCACCAACG
>NZ_MDZA01000174.1 GCF_001816125.1 Hymenobacter coccineus
GCCGCCACCGGCCTGGCCCCGCAGGTGTACCGCGCCCAGCAGCCGGGGGCCCTGGCCGATACGCTGCGCCGCGCCTACGCCGGCCGAGCCGTGGTGGTGGTGGGCCACTCCAACACGCTGCTGCCGCTGCTGGCCGCGCTGGGGGCCCCTGCGCCAATGGCCGAAATCGGCGACGACGAGTACAGCTATTTGTTCGAGGTGCGCGTGCCGGCCCAGGGCCCCGCCACGGTGCGCGTGCGGTACTACGGGGCCCAGTAGGGGCCCACAATTTGGGAGGAGAAAGTTGCGGGGCAGCCACTAAAGGGCGCTAGTTTCGCCGCATGAAATACGGAGCACTGCTGAGAATATCCCTTGCGCTGGGGGCCCTGCACGGGTGCGATTCGCCGAATAAAAAACCGGCGGTTACAGCTGTGGCACCTATATCTGCGGCTACTCCGGTGCCCTACTTGGGCTACCGCCGTTACGGCAGTACGGTGGGTGGCCGGTCCGTAACGATGACCCTGACTTTCATCCCAGCAGCTGACAAAAAGCCCGCCGGCTGCGAGGGCCGCTACTTCTATGGCCGTGGTAATCAGGGTGAGTTGTACTTGGGCACGCCGGCCGAATACCGGGCCCCGGGGCCCTTGGTGCTAGTTGAGTAGACAATAAAAAGGAAACCGGCCGCTGGCGCGCCGCGCAGCCTGCGGGCCCCGTACTGACCGGCACTTGGACGAGCCCCACTGGCCGGCAATTGCTTTTCGAGCTGCACGAAACCTACCAGGACGCGCAGGGCCAGCAGATGGCCGCGCGCTACGACCTCGTGGAAGATTCGGCGGAAGGACCATTATGCACGCCCGAAACCGAGGACGGCGCCGAGCCTAAAGATTCGACCGCCGCCGAGCCGGAACTGCCAGCTTTGGATTCGCCGCGCCGCCAGCCGGCGGTGGTCAACCGCACCTACGTGCACTTGCTGGGCCCCGATACCCTGCGCCCGGCGTTGCGCGGCTTGCAGTGCCCCGTACCGGCCCGCCGCGCGGCCGAGTTGCAAAAATTTGTGCGCAGTGACGGCAGCTGCACCGAAACCAATGAAACTGTTGAAAGGCTAAACCTGAATGAGTCCTGAATGAGTTTGGCCTACTCTCTTTCACTACTTACCAAGCGTATTATTCTTATGGAGCGGCTCACTTCAACCACAGCGCCACTAACACTACTTACGATTTGGTGAACGGCGATGAGTTGTTGCTGGCCGAGCAGCTACGACCTGGCATGGCGCTGCGGCTGCAAAAAATAATCACCCAACACTTGCGGCACGACCCACCCAGGGATGGCGACTCGAGCCTTAATATGGAGCAGTGGGACGCAGACCAGCTTGTTTCCCTACCCGATGGCCTCGGCCTGACCTATACCGGACTGTTGTCTACCTACGGCGACGACGAGCTGCCCTCGCTGGGTGTCGTCACAGTGAACGTACCCTGGCGCGACCTCATCCCCCTGCTGCGCCCCGATTCGCCCGTGGCCCGGATGCTGCGGCAGCGCGGGCTGTGGCCCGGCGTGGGGCCCAAGCGGCAATAATGGGTACTTTTGGCCGATTGCCTAGCCTTTTTATTATTCAACCGATGCGCTACTTTTCCGCTTTGCTTCTGGCCGGCCTGCTGGCCGGAGGCCCCGCCGCCCGGGCCCAAACCGCGCCCGTGGGGCCCAAAACCGACTCGCTCAACATCCGCCGCATTTTCGACGAGGCCCTGCTGCGCGGGCAGTGCTACGAGAACCTGCGCTACCTCACCGGCACCATTGGCGGGCGGCTCTCGGGCTCGCCCCAGGCCCAGCTGGCGGTGGAGTGGGGCCAGCGCACGATGGAAAAAGCGGGCTTCGACAAGGTGTACTTGCAGGAAGTGATGGTGCCGCACTGGGTGCGGGGCCCCAAGGAGCGCGGCGAAATCATCGGCAACAAGGGCAAAGGGGTGGCCGTGGCGGTGTGCGCCCTGGGCAACTCGGTGGGCACCGGCGGCAAGCTGCGCGCCGGCGTGGTGGAGGTGCACAGCCTCGACGAGCTGAAGAAGCTGCCCGATGCGGCCGTAAAAGGCAAATTCGTGTTCTTCAACCGGCCCTTTGATGACGCCCTCATCGAGCCCGGCTCGGCCTACGGCGCCGCCGGCGACCAGCGCCGCAGCGGCCCCGCCGAGGCCGGCCGCCGCGGCGCCGTGGGGGCACTGGTGCGCTCCCTCACCAGCGCCCGCGACGACAACCCCCACACGGGCACCACTAACTACGGCGACGCGCCTACCAAAGTGCCCGGTGCGGCCCTCAGCACCCTGGCCGCCGACCGCCTCAGCCTGCTACTCAAGGCCGACCCGAACCTGAAATTTGAGCTGGAAATGGGCTGCCAGATGCTGCCCGACGCGAAAAGCTACAACGTGGTGGGCGAAATCCGGGGCTCGAAATTCCCGCAGGAAATCATCACCGTCGGCGGCCACCTCGATTCGTGGGACCTCGCCCAGGGGGCCCACGACGACGGCACCGGCGTGACGCAGAGCATGGAAGCCCTGCGCCTGCTGCGCGTCGCCGGCCTCAAGCCCGAGCGTACGGTGCGCGCCGTGCTCTTCATGAACGAGGAAAACGGCACCCGCGGCGGCAACGAGTACGCCCGCCTGGCCCAGGCGAACAAGGAAACCCACTTGGCGGCCATCGAGAGCGACGGCGGCGGCTTCACGCCCCGCGGCTTTGCCGTGCAGGGCAACCCCGAGGCGCAGCGCAAAATCGTCGCCTGGGCCCCCTTGCTGCGCCCCTACCACGCTGCCGAAATCGTGCCCGGCCACTCCGGCACCGACATCGAGCCCCTCGAAGCCGCCGTGCATCCCAAGGCCCTCATCGGCTACGATTGCGACTCGCAGCGCTACTTCGATATTCACCACACCGCCGCCGACACCTTCGACAAAGTGAACCGCCGCGAGCTAGAATTGGGCGCCGGCAGCATGGCCGCCCTCATATACCTGTTAGCCAAGTACAGCCTATGATCGCAGATTATGCAGATTTAAAGGGATTTCGCAGATTCAATTTCCGCAATCCGCAAAATCTCTTCAAATCTGCATAATCTGCGATTTATGGAAGACTATAAATTTAAGGATTTGACGAGGAGAATAATTGGTTGTGCGATGGAAGTGCATAAGCAGATTGGGCCAGGATTTCCGGAGGGGATTTACCAGCGCTGCCTGGCGATTGAGATGCGCCGCGAAGGGTTGAATTTTGAGAGTGAAGTGCATTTGCCCCTGTACTACCGTGAAGAGCCGGTTGGAAGCCGCCGCGTTGATTTCCTGGTAGAAGAAGCAATATTGCTGGAATTGAAAGCAACGGCCGACCTAACCCCAGTTCACCACGCGCAAATAATAAACTACCTAAACGCCTACCGCCTGGAAGTAGGCCTGCTATTAAACTTCGGCCAGGAAAGCCTGATTTATAAACGCTTCGTTAAAACCCAAAAAAATAGCCCGCTCCAAAAAAGAAGCGGGCTACAAGAATCTGCGAAATCCCTTTTAAAATCTGCAAAATCTGCGATCCTAGTTGGGGTTCAAGATTGAGAACAACTCGTCGAGTTTCGGCGTCAGGATAATGTCGGTGCGGCGGTTGAGGGCCTTGTTGGCGGGCGTGTCGTTGGCGGCCACGGGCAGGTTTTGGCCGCGGCCGGAGGGCGTTACCTGGGCGGGGTCCATGCCGGCGGAGGTGAGCAGGCGCGTGATTTCGGTGGCGCGCAGCACGCTCAGGTCCCAGTTGTCTTTGGCGCCGTTCACCACGCCCTTGATGGGCACGTTGTCGGTGTGGCCTTCCACGAGCACGTTCACGTCCTTGTTGTCGCGCAGGGCGTTGGCGAGTTTAATTAGTGCGTCCTGGCCCTTGGGGTCAACCTTCGTCGAGCCCGATTTGAAGAGCAGCTGCTCGGAGAGCGACACGTACACCTTGCCGTTTTTCACGTTCACTTGCAGGTCCTGGGCGTTGAAGCCGAGCAGGGCATCGCCCACGCGCTGGCGCAGGGCTTTGGTTGCGGCGTCCTTCTCGTCAAGCACGCGCTGCAACTCGGCGATGCGGGCGTTTTTGCCGGCCAGGTCCTGCTCGGTGGTGCCGAGGGTGGAGTTGAGCTGGTTCACCTGGTTGTTTTTGCTGAGCAGGCTGCCGCGCAGGTCTTCCTCGCTGCGGTTTTTCTCGGCGGCGAGGGCCGATTTTTCGAGCTGCAACTGGTCGCGCGATTTGGTCAGGTCGCTGTTTTGCTGCTGCAAGGCCGCAATTTCTTTCTGGTTGCAGCCGGGCAGGGCCAGCGCGGCAACCATGAGCAGGGCGGGGGCGAAGGAGCGCATCATGGGGTGTGAGGCAAGAAGGGTGAGGGAGAAGCGCGGGCCCGGCGGCGGCCGGCGGGCCCGCGCAGTGTTGGGCTTGAAACGGGCACGGCCGGCCAGGGTTACCTTTGGACTTTCCGCTGTTACTGTGCGCCGTTTCCTTCTTGTTGCTTGCCTGGGGGCCTTGGCCGGGCCCCGCCGCCGGGGCCCCACCGGCCGCGCCACCCGCCCGCTACTGGGTGGCGCTGGCCGATAAAAACGGGGTGGCTTTCGACCCCCGCACCTATTTCTCGGCCCCGGCCCGCGCCCGCCGCGCCCGCCAGCACCTGCCCGCGTTCGATGGAATCGGACCGGCCC
>NZ_MDZA01000175.1 GCF_001816125.1 Hymenobacter coccineus
GGCCCCGGGGCCCCCATACCCCGGCGTGACCGGCCTGAAGGCGCTGCTGCGCGACCGGCGCTTCCACCTGTTCATCGGGTTTGGCCTGCTGCTGGGCAGCCTCTACCTCACCATCGCCTTCACGTCGTTTCTGTTCACGGGCCACGCCGACCAGAGCGTGGTGGCCGCCATGGGCACCATCCCCACCAAAGAGGCGGGGCAGGAATCGAACAACTGGCTGGGGCTGCTGGGGGCGTGGGCAGCGCAACTATTTATCTATAAGTTGTTTGGGGTAGCGGCGTTCGCCCTCATCCCCATCGTGTTTTTCCTGGGCTACAAAATTGTGTTCCGTACCGCCACCGGCTCGGTGAGCTACGTGCTGGCGCTGGGCCTCTTCACGATGGCCTGGCTGAGCACGCTGCTCGGCTACGTGGTGGTGGCCTTGGGGGCCCCCGCGCCGGGCGCCGACCCGGCCCTGGCCCACCGGCTCGACTTTCTGTGCGGCGGCGTGGGCTTCGAGGCGGCCTCGTGGCTGAGCAGCCTCATCGGCTGGGGTACGGTGCTGCTGCTGGCCTTCGTGCTGATTTCGTTCGTGGTGTTCTTCTTCAACATCACCACGTTGCCGTTCAATTTTAGCCGCTCGGCCGCCCAGGCCGAGGCCGACGAAGACGCCGAGCTGACCGCGGAAATCGAAGCCGAGGAAGCCGCCCAGGCCCGCCCGCCCGTCGCGCCCAAACCCACGCTTAGGGCCCCCGCACCGCTGGCGCCGGCCTTTGCCACGGAGGAAACCGAGGACGAAGGCGCCGCCGCTGGGTCCCCTGCTCCGGTCGAGTTTGAGCCCGCGCCGCAGCCCAGCCCCGGCCTTGCCCTGAGCGTAGCCGGCCCGCTGGCCGTGGCTCCGATTGGGGCCCCAGCCGTGGCGCTGGCCGTGGCTCCAGCCGCCGCTACTGGCGCTGCCGTGGCCACTGCCGCGGTGCCGCTGGCGGTGAGTGGCCCCTCATTTTCGGTGGAGATGCCAGAGCCTGAGCCCGAAGTAGCATTTGTAGCGCCCGTGGTGGCCACGGTGCCCACGCCACTGTCGCTGGCCGACCTGGCCGATGGGCCCCCGGCACCCAGCACCAAGCACCAGGCACCAAGCACCAACCTGGAAATCACGGTGCCCAGCCGCGACGACCTAGACCCCAATGCCGGGGCCGCTATTGCGGCGGTGGCCGACGAGAGCGAGGACGCGGAGGCGATGCCGGACGTGAACTACGACCCGACGCTGGACCTCTCGCGCTACCAGTTTCCGACGCTGGAGCTGCTCAACGACTACGGTGTGGCCAAGGCGCAGGTGACCCAGCAGGAGCTGGAGGCCAACAAGGACCGCATCGTGGAGACGCTGGGGCACTACGGCATCACCATCGCCAGCATCAAGGCCACCATCGGGCCCACGGTTACCTTGTATGAGATTGTGCCCGAGGCGGGGGTGCGCATCAGCAAAATCAAGAGCCTGGAGGACGACATCGCCCTGAGCCTGGCCGCGCTGGGCATCCGCATCATCGCCCCGATTCCGGGCAAGGGCACCATCGGCATCGAGGTGCCCAACGCCAAGAAGGAAATGGTGAGCATCCGCTCGGTGCTGGGCAGCGAAAAGTTTGCCCGCACCGAGATGGACCTGCCCATTGCCTTTGGGCGCACCATTACCAACGAGGTGTTCGTGGCCGACCTGGCCAAGATGCCGCACTTGCTCATGGCCGGGGCCACGGGCCAGGGCAAGTCGGTGGGCCTGAACGTGATTCTGGCTTCGCTGCTCTACAAGCGGCACCCGGCGCAGCTCAAGTTCGTGCTCGTGGACCCCAAGAAGGTGGAGCTGAGCATCTTCAACAAGATTGAGCGGCACTACCTGGCCAAGCTGCCCGACACGGACGAGCCCATCATCACCGACACCAAGAAGGTGGTGCACACGCTCAATTCGCTGTGCATGGAGATGGACCGGCGCTACGATTTGCTGAAGGAGGCGGGCTGCCGCAACCTGAAGGAGTACAACGCCAAGTTCGTGCTGCGCAAGCTGAACCCCAAGAAGGGGCACCGCTACCTGCCCTTCATCGTGCTCGTTATTGATGAGTTGGCCGACCTGATGATGACGGCTGGCAAGGAAGTGGAAACGCCCATTGCGCGCCTCGCTCAGTTGGCCCGCGCCATCGGCATCCACCTCATCGTGGCCACCCAGCGCCCCTCCGTGAACGTGATTACGGGCATCATTAAGGCTAACTTCCCCTGCCGGATTTCCTTCAAGGTGACCAGCAAAATTGACTCGCGCACCATCCTCGACACCGGCGGGGCCGACCAGCTGATCGGGCAGGGCGACATGCTCTTCTCGGCGGGCTCGGACCTGATCCGGGTGCAGTGTGCCTTCATCGACACGCCCGAAGTGGACCGCGTGTGCGACTTCATCAGCGAGCAGCAGGGCTACTCCGATGCCTACCTGCTGCCCGAAGTGGCCGGCGCTGAGGGCGACGACGGCAGCGGCCAGGACGCCGGCGACCCCACCGAGCGCGACACCATGTTTGAGGAGGCCGCCCGCTGCATCGTGCTGCACCAGCAGGGCAGCACCAGCCTGCTCCAGCGCAAGCTCAAGCTGGGCTACAACCGGGCCGGCCGCCTCATCGACCAGCTCCAACACGCGGGCATCGTGGGGCCCTTCGAGGGCAGTAAGGCCCGCGACGTGCTCATTCCCGACGAATATCAGCTCGAGCAACTGCTGAATTCGATGCCTAAGTAGGGCCCCAGAACGCCTTTAGCAACTGGCTAATCCAGTTTTTCTTCAGAAAAGCCATTCTGGCCAGCCTTTTGATAAGGGGCTCCGTATCAGGTCCTGCGGGGCCCCAACGCCTGCTCTTTTATTTATTGCTATGATGACCAAATCGTTTTCGCTGCTGGCCCTGGCCGCCACAATGGTCTTGCCTGCCGCGGCCCAACAAGACCCCAAAGCCGGTAAAATCCTCGACGCCATGAGCGCCAAGTACCAGGCGCTGAACGCCTTCGGCGCTAATTTTACCCAAACGCTGGAGAACCCTTCGGCCAAGGTAAAGCAGAACATGAGCGGCGACATTTTGGTGAGCGGCAAGAAGTTTCACCTCAAAATGAACGGCCAGGAAATCATCAACGACGGCAAAACCACCTGGACCTACCTCAAAAACGAGAACGAGGTGAACATTGCCGACGCCGACGCCGACAGCCAGGACATGTCGCCCTCGCAGATTTATACCATGTATAAGAAAGGCTACAAGTACGCCTACGTGCAGCAGGCCCAGGACGGCGGCGAGGCCGTGGACGTGATTGAGCTGACTCCGGAAAACCGCACCAACGAGGTAATCAAGGTGCGCCTGAAGGTGCGCAAGAAAGACCAGACCGTGAAAAGCTGGCAGATGTACAAGAAGAACGGCAACCAGTACACGTTCAACATCAAGAACTTCAAGCCCAACCCGCCCATCACCTCCAGCACCTTTGCTTTCGACAAGGCCGAGCACAAAGGCGTGAAAGTGGTGGACCTGCGGTAGGTTAGGTGTCAGTTATTCGTTGTTTGTTGTCAGACCAACGATCCGTAGCGGCCCGTTTCGAAAGAGACGGGCCGCTTTCGTGTATGGACGAAGCCAGCCGTGTTTCTGCTGACAATGAACAACGAGCAACTGACAACTAATTTTGCTTCATGCGCGAAGATTTTATCCACTACGTTTGGCAGCACCAGTACTTCGATAAAGCCGATTTGCGCACGGCGGGCGGCGAGAAAATCGTGGTGTTGAAGCCCGGCCACCGCAACGCCGATGCGGGCCCCGACTTCCTGAACGCCCGCTTGCGCTTGGGCGATGTGGAGTGGAACGGTGCGGTAGAAATCCACCTCAAAGCCTCCGATTGGCAGCGGCACAACCACCAGGTAGACGCCAAGTACGACCAAGTGGTGCTGCACGTGGTGCTCACCCACGACGCCGAAGTGGACCGCACCAACGGCAGCCGCATTCCGGTGCTGGCCCTGGGGCCCCGGCTGGGCCCCGAGCTGCTGGCCCGCTACCAGGCCCTGGCCGACGCCCCCGCGACCGCTGCGCTGCCCTGCGCGCCGTTGTTGGGCCAGGTGCCCGAAATCACCAAAATCATGATGGCCGAGCGGGCCTTGCTGGAGCGCGTTGAGGCCAAGGCCGACGCCGTGGCCGCGCTGCACGAGCGCCTGGGCCACGATTGGGAAGCGACGGCCTACCACGCCCTGATGGCCGCGTTCGGCTTCCAGAAGAACAGCGAGCCGCTGGCCCGCCTCGCCAAGGCCGTGCCGCTGGCCGTGCTGCGCCGCCACCGCCACGACCAGCGCCAAGTGGAAGCCCTGCTCTTTGGGCAGGCCGGTTTTCTAGTGGAAAACGACGAAACAGCTGCCGACGCTTACATCCAGGATTTGCGGCGGGAGTACGAATTTCTGCGCCACAAGTACGACCTGGGGGCCCCCGCCCTGGCGTGCACGAGTGGAACTACCTGCGCCTGCGGCCCGCCAACTTCCCGCCCGTGCGCCCTGGCCAGCTGGCCGGCCTGCTGCACGCCCGCCCCGCCCTGTTCGACGCCCCTGCTCACGGCCCAGAGCCGTGGCGGCGCTGGCCGAGTTTTTTAGGGCCCCGGCGCCGGCCTACTGGCGGGCGCACTTCCGCCCCGGCCGGCC
>NZ_MDZA01000176.1 GCF_001816125.1 Hymenobacter coccineus
GCCACAGCGCGGCGCCACGGCGTGGGCCAGCACGCGGCCGGCCAGCCACTGGCCCTGGCGCTCGGGGCCGGCGGTGGGGGGCAGCAGGGCGGGTAGGGGGCCCCCGCGGGCAGCAGGGCCCCCAGGGCCGCGGCGGTTTCGGTGCGGTGCCAAAGGCCCAGCACGGCGGTGGGGGAGAGGCGCAGCAGGCAGTGCAGGGGCATAAACGGGCGCGGGGAGCGGGCCGCGAAGGTAGGGGCCGGCCGTACCTTCGCGGCATGGTTCGCCCGGAAGTCCACAAAATTGCTGCCCTCACCGGGCACCGCGACGCGGTATACGCCATGACCGGGGGCCCCGGCAGCGCCGTGTATTCGTCGGGCGCCGACGGCCTGGTGGTGGGCTGGGACGCCGCCGACCCCGCCCGCGACGGCGAGGTGCTGGCCCGCGTCGAGAACTCGGTGTACGCCCTGCGCCACGTGCCGGAATTGAACTGGCTGGTGCTGGGCCACAACTTCCAGGGCCTGCAAGCCATCGACTTAGCGGAGAAAACGTTGGTGCGCGCCGCCGCCCTGCCGCCGGTGGCCATCTTTGAAATAGTGGTGTCGGAAAGCCGCCAGCGCCTATACGCGGGCCTGGCCGACGGCACGCTGGCCGTGCTCACGCTGCCCGATTTGCGCCTCGAAAAGCTGCTGCGCGTGGCCCAGGGCAAAAGCCTGCGCTGCCTGGCCCTGCACGAAGGCCGCGCCGAGCTGGCCGTGGGCAGCTCCGACGCCCTCACCCGCATCCTCGACCTCGACTCGCTGGCCCTGAAATACGAGTTGGGCGAGAGCACCAACTCGGTGTTCGCCGTGGCCTATTCGCCCGACGGCGGCACGCTGCTCACGGCCGGGCGCGATGCCCAGATCCGGGCCTGGGACGTGGCCGCCGGCTACGCCCTGGCCCAAACCGTGGGGGCCCACATGTACACCATCAACAACCTGGCCTTCAGCCCCGACGGCCGCTACCTGGCTTCGTGCAGCCTAGACAAAAGCATCAAAATCTGGGACGCCGCCGACCGCACGCTGCTGCGCGTGCTCGACCGGGCGCGGGCCGCCGGCCACGGCACGTCGGTGAACCGCCTGGTTTGGTCGGGTACCGAAAACCGGCTAGTTTCGTGCAGCGACGACCGCAGCCTGGCCGTGTGGCAGTTTGGGTAAGCTTTAATGGGCTTTTAGCTCTTGGCTGCTAGCTATCAGCTTTTTGTGGTACTGCGCGCTTGCTTCCAATCATTCTAAAAAGAGCTAAATAGTGCGGGTACTGCGCGCTTATCTATATTCCTCCTACTAAAAAAAGCTAACAGCTAACAGCTGAGAGCCAATAGCTAAAACTATGAAACTTACCGCCCTCGACATCCGGCAGAAAACGTTTGAAAAGTCCTTCCGGGGCGTGGACCGCGACGAAGTGCAGGCCTTCCTCACCACCGTGTCGCAGCAGTGGGAGCGGCTGGGTGACGAAAACCGCGAGCTGCGCCTCAAGCTGGAACACGCCCAGCTGGACGTGCAGAAGATGCGCGAGGTGGAAAGCAGCCTCTACCGCACCTTGAAAACGGCCGAGGATACCGGCCACAGCATCACCGAGCAGGCCCAGCGCGAGGCCGCCCTGCACCGGCGCGAGGCCCAGATGCAGGCCGAGCACGCCCTGGCCGAAGCCCGCCAGCGCGCCCGCGCCATCGTGGACGAGGCTTACCAAACGGCCGAAAAAACCGTGGCCGACATGCAGCGCCAAGCCAGCGGCCTGGGCCAGGAGTGCCAGCAGCTGGAGCAGCAACTTGACGGCCTGGTGCGCGACTTGCAGCGCCTGGCCGCCGACGCGGTCGAGAAGGCCGACAAAGCCGGCCAGCGGCCCAAAGGCGGTGCGGCGGCCATCCTTTCGCGGGCGGCCAGCGTAAAGGTGGAGCGGCCCACCGAACCGGTCGCCTCCGAAACCCCACCTGCCATGTTCACTGCTTCCGCTTCTGTACTGACCGCGCCGGCTGCCCCCGCGCCCAGCCCGTCGACCTTCGTCGACGCCCCGACCAGGGCCCTGCCCTGGTGCCCGCGCCGATCGACTATAACCCCAAGCCCGGCCAGCAGCCCGACCCCGGCCAGGCCCCGGGCCCCGACATTGAGCGCCCCAGTGCCCCGGCCGAAAACCCCGGCATCGCGCCCGCGCCTAACATCGAGCAGCCCGCTCCGTCGCAAGTGCCCGACCCGGCCCCGCCCTACGTGGAGCCCGCTGCGCCCGACATCATGCCCATCGGCCCCGACCGGCCCGAAATTGGCCAGCCCTCGCCCGTGACGCACCCCGGCCAGCCCATGGGCGCCGCGGCCGCCGAGAAATCGTTTTTTGACGAAATCTAGACCACGGATTTATCGAATTAGCCGAATCTTGTGGCCGATTCTGTTCTTTAAAAAGCTCGCGCCTGGCGCGGGCTTTTTTTGTGCCACTTTTGTACCAGCAGGCTGGCTTTGCGCTGTAACGCGGACTTTAGCTGCGCTGACCTTTGGTTGTAGTCTGCGGCTCTGAACGGTTGCCGTTGGTTGTAGCGTGGACTCTGCGAGTCCTCGCGTTGCCCGGCTCGCCGAACGATTACCGGCAGGACGAAGCGAGCGGCGCGGACTCGCAGAGTCCACGCTACAAGGTGGGGCCCTGGATGTGAATATTTTACCTAACCATTAACCTGAAAACCGTGGGCCAGATTGCACTCGAAGGGATGGAGTTTTTCGCCTTCCACGGCTATTACGACGAGGAGCAGCGCATCGGCAACAAGTACGGCGTGGACCTGTACATCCGCACCAATTTGCTGGCCGCGGGCGCATCGGACAAGCTTGACAACACCGTGAACTACGAAGTGCTGTACCGCTTGGTGGCCGAGGAAATGCGGGCCCCTGCTCGGCTGCTGGAGCACGTGGCCCACCGCGTGCTCGACCGCGTGATGGCCGAACTGCCCCACGTGCAGCAGGTGAAAATCAGCGTCAGCAAATTCAACCCGCCGCTGGGCGGCATTTGCCACCGGGCCCGCGTAACGCTGAAGCGGAAGCGCTAACCAGGATGAAAAATAGGAATGAGCAATATTTATAGAAAAAATATTTGCTTAATTAGCAGCGTGTTAACGGGCATAAAGCACATCATACGAATTGTTTCGTATGATGTGCTTGTAACTACGAATGTGTTCGTAGCATATTTGCGTTGTCCTACGAAATGATTCGTAGTGCTTAGCTATTCCCGCATGAGCAAAGCCCCGCCCAAACCTACCGATTCCGAACTGGAAATTTTGCACGTGCTCTGGACGCACGGGCCTGCCACGGTGCGCGCCGTGAACGACGAGCTGGGCCAGCGGCGGCAGGCCGAAGTTGGCTACACCACCACCCTGAAGCTGTTGCAACTGATGCTCGACAAGGGCTTGGTGCGGCGCGACGACGAGGGCCGCAGCCACGTGTACCGGGCCGCTGTGCGCGAGCAAGACACCCAAAACCTGCTGCTCGACAAGTTCGTGGCGGCCACTTTCGGCGGCTCGGCCCTGAAGCTGGTGATGCAGGCCCTGGGCAACCGCCAAACCTCGGCCGACGAACTGGCCCAGCTGCGCCGGCTGCTGAACGATATCGAGATTCAAAATTCCTCCACCTCTACCACCGACGACGACCATGACCGCGCTTGAGCAAATTTTGTCGCCTGCCGTGCTGCGGGCCTTGGGTTGGACGCTGCTGCACTCGCTGTGGCAGGGCGCGCTGGCGGCGGCCGTGGTAGCCGTGGCGCTGCTGGTGCTGCGCCGGCGCCCGGCAGCGGTGCGCTACCGGGTAGCAGCCGGGGCCCTCGGGGCCCTGGTACTGGCGGCAGCGGGCACCTTCGGGTACTACTACGGGGCCCCGGAAAAGCTGGCCGCGCCTACCTACAGCGTTGTTGAACCGACGTCCGCCGTTGCTACGCCCGTGGCCGTGGTGGCCACTGCTGCCAGCTTTGCGCCCGCCGTAACGGCCGCGGCTGCTCCACTGCACGCAAATTGGTTGGCCACGGCCCGCCAGCACTTCGACCAAAATTTGCCCTGGCTGGTGCTGGCCTGGGGCCTGGGCCTGCTGGTGATGAGCCTGCGCCTGCTGGGTGGGCTGCTGTACGTGCAGCGGCTGCGCCGCCACCGCACCCGGCCGCTGCCAGCCGTTTGGCAAGCGCGCCTGGGGGCTCTGGTGGCGCGGGCCGGCCTGCGCCGGCCGGTGGCTTTACTGGAGTCGGGGCTGGTGGCTGCGCCGCTGGTGGTGGGGCACTTGCGGCCCCTGGTGCTGCTGCCCTTGGGCGCCGTGGCGGGCTTGCCGGTGGCGTGCGTGGAGGCCATTCTGGCCCACGAGCTGGCCCACGTGCTGCGCCGCGACTACCTCGTGAACCTGCTGCAAACCGTGGCCGAAACCGTGTTTTTCTATCACCCGGCCGTGTGGTACCTGGGCCAGTGCCTGCGCGATGAGCGCGAAAACTGCTGCGACGACCTCGCCACCGACCTCGTGGGCGGCGACCCGCTGCGGCTGGCCCGGGCCCTCACCGCCCTGGCCGAGTGGAGCCAAACCGCCGTGCTGGCCCCCGTGCCGCACCTGGCCCTGGCCGCCACCGGCGGGCGCGGCTCGCTGCTGAGCCGGGTGCGCCGGCT
>NZ_MDZA01000177.1 GCF_001816125.1 Hymenobacter coccineus
GCTGCCCATCCCGGGGGCCCCACTGGCCGGCGTGGCTGCTGGCGGCCTACGCGGCCGGTGCGGCGCTGCTGCTGGGCCGCCTGCTGGTGCAGTTGCTCTCGCTGGCGCGGCTGCACCGGGCGGCCCGGCCCGCCGGGGCCCCGGCGGCGTGGCGTACCGGCAGCTGGCCGGCGGGAATGGCCCGTTTTCCTTCGGCCGCACTATCTACCTCGACCCCGCGCAGCACCCGGCCCCCGCCGAGCTGGCCGCGGTGCTGGCCCACGAGCAGGCCCACGTGCGCCAGGCCCACACCCTCGACGTGCTGCTGGCGCACGTGGCCACGGCCGTATTCTGGCTGAACCCGGCGGCGTGGCTGCTACGCCGCGCCCTGCTCGATAACCTCGAATTCCTGGCCGACGCGGCCACCCTGCGCACCGGCCTCGACCGCCGCGCCTACCAGTACAGTCTACTCCGGCTAGGGCCTGCAATGGGCAGCCCCGCCCTCGTCTCACCCTTCTCGCTTTCCACCCTCAAAAACCGCATTCTGATGATGAACCAGCCCGTTTCCAATCGTTTGCAACTGCTGCGCTACGCCCTGGCGGGGCCCCTGGTGGTGGCCGTTGCGCTGGCCTACTCCGCCGCCCACGCGCAGCCTGTGGCCAACCCGGCCACGCCAGCCGATGAGTCGTTCGCCATCACCAACAAAGCTGGCACCACCGTCATGAAGCTAGCCGGCCCAGCTGCATACTACGTTGACGGCCAGCCAAGCAGCTACACTAATTTGGCCAAGGTAGACCCCGCCGCTGTGGCCAGCGTGCGCGTGGTGCCCGCCGGGCAGGCCCGCCCGCTGCTGGGTACGGACCAAGCCACCTACGGCATCACTACCGAAGCCAAAAAGGCGGCGCCCGCGGTGGGGGCCTTCAACGAGAAAGTGCGGCGCGTGGCCCCAAACCGCATGGGAATCATCGGCCGGGGCGAGGCCACGCTGACGCGCGATGGGGCCCCTGAAGCGCGCCTCGCTGCGCGATTGCGAGCGAAGCCCACGGTGGCTAAGCAACCACTTTACTACGTTGATGGCAAGCTGGTTAGCGGTGGGTACAATGATGCCGTGAAGCCAGCGGATATTGCCAGTATCGACGTGCTGAAGGGGGCGCAGGCTAACGACTTCCTGGGCAATAACGATGGGGCGGATGGCGTAATTCTTATCACTACTAAAGCTGGTGAGCATTTGCCAGAGGTAGCAGCTTTCAATGCCAAAGTGCAGCGCCAAATGCCAGCCCATGCATCCATTGCCCCCGTTGCTCCGGCTGCGCAAACCGTTCCGCCTGCCGGCCGCGCCGTGCCCGTAAGCTACGTGGCCGCTCCGGCGCTGGCTTACATCACCAAGAATTATCCCGACAGCCGGATTACGGGCGTAACGGAGTTGAAAAACGCCAAAACCGGGCAGCTGAACTACCGGGTGGAAGTGACGCAAGGCCGCCGGCCGCAGTACGCAGTGTTCGATGCGCTGGGCCAACCAGTAACTGAATAATTGGGGCCCCCAGCGGCCATTTCGTTTTCCCTTTCCTCCTTTCCACATTTTCCAACCCCTTCACTCCCATGCAAAACCAACCCATTTCCACCCGTTTATTAAGCCTACGCCGTGCCCTGCTGGGGCCCCTGGCCGTGGCGCTGGCCCTGGGCGCCACCAGTGTCCAGGCCCAAACCGTAATGCCCAAGGTGGTGGCTTCCGAAGCCCCGAAGCCGCTGCCCACCGACGTGGTGTACTACGTGGATGGCCAGTTAGCCGCCCCCGACGTTCTCAGCGCCATGAACCCGAATGACATTGGTAACATCAACGTGCTGAAGGGTAAGCAAGCCGAGGCGCTGACCGGCAAGGCCACGGGCAGCGGCGTGATTTTGGTGACCACCAAAGGGCATGAGAATTCGCCGGAAGTGCTGGCCTTCAATAAGCAGCACAACGTGGTGCTGTCCTCCCCCTCGCCCGAAAAAACCGCTGCTATGGCTGCTGCCCAGGCCTATATCAAGAAAACGTATCCCAACGCCAAGGTGCAATCAGTGTACGAAGACAAGAAAAAGGCCGGCTACTACGTAGCGCGTTTCACTGAGGGCGGCCAGACCAAAGAGCTGCACTTCGACGCCCAGGGCCAACCGGTGGCCGAATAGGGCCCCTAGCCGGCTAGGATGCGGGCCGTGACGAGCAGCTGGCCCACGTGGCGTTGGGTGTGCTCGGCGGCGTGCACCAGCAGGCCAATCACGGTGGACGGCAACCCAGCGCGGCCCACCGGGCGGTACTCGGTCAGCGTGTTTTCGGGGGTGAGGTGCAGCTGGGCCAGGGCCTGCTGCACTTTATCCCCGAAGGCTTTTTGCAGCGTTGCTACTTGGCTGTCAGGGCCCCCAGCGTCGGGCGCGGGGTGGCCTTCGGCGGCGAGGTAGGCGAGCTGGGTGGGGCTGAGGGGCTGGTTTCGGGCGTAGGTGAGCATGCGGTCGAGCACGCCGGCCAGGTGCTGGAGGTGGAAGCCCACCGAGGCCACGCCGGCCGGGCGCGCCCACAGCTGCGCGGCGGGAAAAGGCGCGAGGGCCGCGGCCACGTCGGCCTGGGCTTGCAGCAGGGCGTGGGCCACGGGCTGGAGCAGCGGTGGCACGGCGGGCAGGGGCCCCCGGAGCCACACTTCGGGCAGGGAATTGGGCATGAAATAAGAAAGAATGGGGGAAGTTTACGGCAAAAGAAGCGGCTTTGTGACCCCAGAAACAGATTTTTAAACCGTTTGGCGGGTGGGGTAGCCGTACTTTTACGGTCTATGTCCGCTACCATCCCCGCCGAAAGCCTGTTGGCTGCTGCCGAGCAGTTTGGCACCCCGCTTTACGTTTACCAGGCCGAAACCATCGCCCGGCAGTTTCACCAGTTGGAAACGGCCTTCACGGGCCACCCCACGCGGTTCTTCTACGCCTGCAAGGCCCTGAGTAACCAGGCCATTCTGCGCCACCTCCGGGGCCTGGGCGCGGGCCTCGACTGCGTGAGCCTCAACGAGGTGAAGCTGGGCCTACATGCCGGCTTTGCGCCCGAAAACATTCTTTTCACGCCCAACAGCGTCACGTTTGAGGAAATCGTGGCCGCCAAGGACCTGGGCGTGCACCTCAACATCGACAACATTTCGATGCTGGAGCGCTTCGGCACCACCTTCGGCGGCAGCTACCCGGTGTGCATCCGGCTGAACCCGCACATCGAGGCGGGCGGCAACTACAAGATTTCCACCGGCCACATCGACAGCAAGTTCGGCATCAGCATCCACCAAATGCGCCACCTGGAGCGCGTGGTAAAGGGCACCGGCCTGAACGTGAAGGGCCTGCACATGCACACGGGTTCCGAAATAAAGGACGTGGACGTGTTCCTCCAGGCCCTGGACGTGCTGTTTGAGGCCGCCCGCCGCTTCCCCGACTTGGAATTCTTAGACTTGGGCTCGGGCTTCAAGGTGCCCTACAAGCCCGGCGACGTGGCCACCGACATGGTGGAACTGGGCCGCCGCGTTACGGCCGCCTTCGCCGAATTCGAGCAGGAATACGGCCGGCCGCTGCAAGCCTGGTTTGAGCCGGGCAAGTACCTCGTCAGCGAAGCCGGTTTCCTGCTGGTGCGCGTGGCCGTGGTGAAGCAAACGCCCGCCACGGTATTCGCCGGCGTCGACTCGGGATTCAACCACCTCATCCGGCCCATGTTCTACGATAGCTACCACACCATCAGTAACTTGAGCCACCCCGAGGGCCCCGAGCGGGTGTACACCGTGGTGGGCAACATCTGCGAAACGGATACCTTTGCCTGGGACCGCCGCCTGCCCGAAGTGCACGAGGGCGACCTGCTGGCCTTCCACAACGCCGGCGCCTACGGCTTCGAAATGAGCAGCAGCTTCAACTCCCGCGTGCGCCCCGCCGAAGTGCTGCTCGAAAACGGGAAGTTGCGCCAAATCCGCCGCCGCCAAACCTTCGAGGATCTATTAGCCGGACAAGAATAATTAATTACCGAATTAATTAATTCGGTAATTAATTAAAGTAGGATGCCCCGCACGCTAAAAGGCCGTCGTGCTTATCTGATGTCCACGAAGTGAAGCATCTTTCCCGCAGCAGTAATTAGTTGCTTACGCAGTAGAGATGCTTCACTTCGTGGACGCCAGATAAGCACGACGGCCTTTTAGTGCGATAATTACCAATCAACTATCGCCTAGTAAATACCGTGCTAATTAGCTGTTCATTACCTTTTCCTGGTGAGTAACTGATTCCAGGTGAACGGCTTCCATGTAGCGTTCCACGAAGTCTTCGGTGAGGCCTACTTGGGCTCCCTGGCGCTTGCTGCGCTCCATGATTTCGTTGAGGCGGGCGGTCTGGAGGATGGTGATGTCGTTGTCCTTCTTGTACTGACCGATTTTTTCAGCTACGGCCATGCGGCGACCCAGCAGCTGCATCACCTCAGCGTCGAGGTTGTTGATTTGCTCGCGCAGGCCGGCCAGCGCCGTCAGAAACTCCGCCTTGTCGGTAGTCTCGTGGCGCCACACCAGGTCGGTGATGAGCTGGCCGAGCACCTCGGGCGTGATTTGCTGCTTGGCGTCGCTCCAGGCGTTGTCGGGGTCGATGTGGCTCTCAATCATCGTCCCGTCAAAGTCCAAATCCAGGGCCTGCTGGGCCACGGCAAACAGCGTGTCGCGCCGGCCGCAGATGTGGCTGGGGTCGTTGAGGATGGGCAGCTCGGGCATGCGGCGCTTCATTTCGATGGGCAGGTGCCACATCGGCGCGTTGCGGAAATCGGTGTTGCCGTAGCTCGAAAAACCGCGGTGAATCATGCCCACTTGCTTCAAACCGGCCTTTTGCAGGCGCTCAATAGCGCCCACCCACAGCTCCAGCTCGGGGTGAATGGGGTTTTTTACCAATACCGGAATGTCCACCCCGCGCAGGGCGTTGGCAATTTCCTGCACCGAGAACGGGTTGCCGGTGGTGCGCGCGCCCACCCACACTAGGTCCACACCGAAGGCCAGGCAGTCTTCCACGTGCTTGGCGGTGGCTACTTCCACGGCCACGGGCAGGCCGGTCAGCTCGCTGGCTTTTTTCAGCCAGGGCAGGCCTTTGGCGCCCACGCCCTCGAAGCCGCCGGGCTTGGTGCGGGGCTTCCAGATGCCGGCGCGCAGGGCCTGCACTTTGCCGGTGGCGGCCAGGCGCTGGCAAGTTTCCAGTACCTGGTCTTCGGTTTCGGCCGAGCAGGGCCCCGAGATGAGGAACGGCTTGTCGTTGGGTTGGCGGTTGAAGAGTTTGTCGAACATGGGGTTGGGGAAATTATTGAATTTGCTGAGTGAGCGGCGCAATGCGCGTATTCTGACGCCGTTTGTGCCGGGTTGTACTTTTTATTACTGAATCTTAGGGAATGGTCTTGCGGATGTGGTTGGCTTGATGAATCTGGTCGGTTAGCCCCTCGTAGTCTTCCCGCGCCAGCAAGTCGCGCAGGTGCTGGAGCTGGTGCAGGTGCTCGTCGAGCACATCGAGCACGTTGGGCCGGTTTTGGCGGAAGATGGGCACCCACATGGCCGCCGAGCTTTTGGCCAGCCGCACGGTGGAAGCAAAGCCGCCGCCGGCCAAATCGAAGATGCGCTGTTCCTCCTTTTCTTTCTCCAACACGGTGAGGGCCAGGGCAAACGAGGTGATGTGCGAGATGTGCGACACGTAGGCCGTGTGCAAGTCGTGGGCCTGCGCGTCGAGGTAAAGCAGGCGCATGGGCAGGGCCCTGAATAGCTTTTCGACCAGCTGCAAGGCGTCGGCGTCGCTGTGGTCGGTGTCGCAAAGCACTACCGTTTTGCCTTCGTACAGGCCCAGCACGGCGGCTTCGGGGCCCGAATACTCGGTGCCGGCCATGGGGTGCGTGGCCACGAAGCGGCCGCGGCGCGGGTGCCCGGCCACGGCCGCCAGCAGTGTCACCTTGGTCGAGCCCACGTCAATCACCGTTTGGTGGGGCCCCGTGGCGTCGAGCACGCGGGGCAGCACGGTCAGCATAGCGTCCATGGGCACGGCCACCACCACAAGGTCGGCGCGGCGCACGGCGGCGGCCAAGTCGGTTTCTACTTCGTCCACCAAGCCCAGTTCCAAGGCCCGGCGGGCGTGCTCCGCGCTCAGCTCCACCCCGATGAGGTGCGCCGCCAGCCCGTGCTGCCGCAGGCTAAGTGCCAGCGAGCCGCCGATGAGTCCCAAGCCGATGATGGTGACGGTCATGATTTAAGGTAGCAGGGTGGATTAGTGGAGGAAGGGGTGAGTGTAGGTAGGCGGGGGTGGGGGTAATCCGGTTGCAATCAGGCGGTCATGCTGAGCGTAGCCGAAGCATCTCTACTGCGGCAGTAATAATGATTTAGTCAGCCAGCGGGAGAGATACTTCGACAAGCGGACACTAGATGAGCATGACGGCCTAATTATTTAATTAATTTGGTATGAGTATTTAATTAATTAGCCAGTGGAAAAGCGGCTTCGCTGCGTTGGCTTTTTTGCATTGCCACAACCCGAGCCAGGGCCTCGCGCAGCAAGGCTTCTGGCTGGCACAGGCTGGCGCGGATGTAGCCGAGCCCGTTGCTACCGAAGATGCCGCCGGGCGTCAAAAATACCCGGGCGTCGGCCAGTACGGCGTCGCTCAGGGCGTAGCCGTCGGCACAATGGGCCGGTACGGGGGCCCAAATGAATAAGCCCACCTGGCCCGGCGCGGGCGCGCAGCCCAGCGCTTGCAGCAGCTCGATTACCAAGGTTCGGCGGGCGCGGTAGGTGGCATTTAGCTCCCGAAACCAGTCGTCGCCCAGCGCCAAAGCGGCCACGGCGGCCTGCTGCACGGGCAGGAACATGCCCGAATCCATGTTGCTTTTGAAGCGGAGCACGTCGGCCAGCAAGTCGGCGCGGCCCACCAGGGCCCCCACGCGCCAGCCGGCCAAGTTGTGCGACTTGCTCAGCGAATTCAGCTCCAGGGCCACATCCTTGGCGCCGGGTATGGATAATAAGCTCGTAGGCGGCGTCTCGTTCAGGACGAAGCCGTAGGGGTTGTCGTGCACCAGCAGGATGTTGTGGGCCCGGGCAAATTCCACCAGCTCCGCGAGAAACGGCCGGCCGGCGGGTGTGCCGGTGGGCATGTGCGGGTAGTTCACCAGCATCATTTTTACTCGCGACAAGTCGGTGGCCGCCAGGGCCCCCAGGTCGGGCAGCCAGCCGGTGGCGGCGGTCAGGTCGTATTCGCGCACCTCGGCCCCGCAGATTTCGGCCACGGCGCGGTAGGTCGGATAGCCGGGGTTGGGGATGAGCACCGCGTCGCCAGCTTCCAGAAACGTCATTCCGATGTGCATCAGCCCTTCTTTAGAGCCCAGCAGCGGGAGAATTTCGGTGGCTGGGTCGAGGGCCACGCCGTAGTGGCGCTGGTAGAACTCGGCCAGGGCCCTGCGCAGGGCGGGCGTGCCCTGGTAGCTCTGGTAGCCGTGGGCGGTGGGCAGCGCCGCCGTGGCCGCCAGCGCCGCCGTCACGCTGGGGTGGGGCGGCAAATCGGGGCTGCCGATGCCCAGGCTGATGATGTTGGCGCCCGCCGCGTTGAGGGCCGCCAATTCGCGCAGTTTGCGCGAGAAATAATATTCGCCGGTGTGGCTAAGGCGGCTGGCTACGGAGACGTTCATCTTAATTCAATTGATTATTAATCGGTAATTGATAATAGAATTATCAATTACCCACTTGCCCTTTAGTTTCCGTCACCAATTCCTCAAATTCCATGCTGCCGCGCTGGTACACGCCCAGCACGCGCAGCTCCTCCGTCACGCGGGGCAGCTCTTGCAGCAGCGTGGCTAATTGGGCGGGGTTGTCGAACTCTACGTCGGCGTGGAAGCCGTAGTGCCAGGGCTGGCTGGGGCGCGGGCACGACTGCAACTTGCTCAAGTTGAGGCCGTGGGCGGCGACCAGCGTGAGCACCTGAGCCAGGCAGCCTGGCGCGTGCGACGTGTAGAAATACAGCGACGCTTTATCAGGTGCGGCCACGGGCTGAGCTTCCGGGGCCCGCTCCAATACCAGGAACCGGGTGTAATTGTGGGGGTCGTCGTGGATGGCGGGGGCCAGCAATTGCAGGCCGAACGCCGTCGCCGCTTGGGCCCCCGCCACCACCGCTACGCCTGGGGTTTGGCGCTCGGCCAGTAGCTGGGCGCTGAGGCCGGTGTCTTCGGTTTCAACGAGTTGCCAGTGGGGGTGCTGGGCCAGGAAATCGCCGCACTGGCGCAGGGCCATGGGGTGCGAGTGCACCGCGAGTACGTCGGCCAGCGTGGTGCCGGGCAGCGCCAGCAGGTGCTGGTGAATGGGCAGGTACACCTCGCCGCTGATGGTGAGATCAGCGCGCTCTAACAGTAAATAATTAGGCAAGATGCTGCCTGCCAGCGAGTTTTCCATCGCCATGAGGGCGGCGTCGGCGCGGCCGTCGGCTACTTGGGCCACTACTTCACCGAAGGTGGCGCAGAAGTTCAACGCCGCGTTCGACCCAAAGTATTGGTGGGCGGCTACTTGGTGGAAACTTCCCTGGAAACCCTGGATGGCAACGCGCATGGCAGTGGAGGCAAAAAAACGACAATAAAAAAGGCCGCCGGAAGTCCGGGGGCCTTGCTTGGTTGGGGAGGTGTGCTGGTCAATTAGCACCCGCAACGGCAGGCCCGGTTCTTCTTAAAAAAGAAGAAATTGCGGTAGCCGAAATAATAAAAAGCGGGGGCAGCGAGCATCGAAGTATTGAGAAATAAACATTAAAAAAGCGCCTCCCGATGAACGAGCGGCGCTAGCGGTGGGCTACGAAGCGGCTCGTTCTACGCGGCAGCGCAGAAGTAATAAAAGCCAAAAAAGTAGCTGGTGCGGGGCATGTGGTGGGGTGTTTGCGGCGGCAAGTTGCGGGCAGATAACGGAATATCCTAGCAAGTGAAGAAAAAAGATTGCCCCTAGGGTCCCTAACTAACTGGCGTTAGTACAGCTTTTTCCGCCAAAGATTCTACTTTCACAGCATGATAAATGCACCCCTTTGCGCAAACCTGGCGGCCGCGGCCCTGGCCCTGGCCAGCTGCGCCGGCAGCACCACGGCCACCACGGCGGTGGCCCCACCAGCAGCTAGCCCCACCACGCCTCCTGCCGCGCCCGACCCGAAAGGCGTAGGCCTCGACGTGGCCGACCTCGACCGGACGGTGGACGCGTGCGACAACTTCTACCAGTTTTCGGGCGGCAACTGGCTGAAGAATAATCCGCTGCCCGACTACGCCTCGCGCTGGGGCCCCCGCAACCTGCTCGGCGAGCGCACCCAGAAGCTGCTGCGACAAATCTTGGAAGACGCGGCCGCCAACCGCAGCGCGGCCCCCGACTCGAACGCCCAGAAAGTGGGCGACTTCTACGCCGCGGCCATGGACACGGCGGCCATCGAGCGGGCCGGCCTGGGGCCCCTGCGGCCCGAGCTGGCCCGCATTGGGGCCCTGCGCGACCGGGCGCAGCTGCCCGCGCTCATCGCCCACGAGCACGAGCTGCAAACGGGCGTGTTTTTCCGGGGTGGGGTGCAGGTGGACGAGAAAAACACGACCCGCTACGTGGTGCAAATGGACCAGGGCGGCCTCACCCTGCCCGACCGCGACTACTACTTCAAAGACGATGCGCGCACGGCCAAGGTGAAGGCCGCGTACCGCGCGTACATGATGCAGGTATTTGGCCTGCTGGGCGATAAGCCCGCCGAAGCTACCCGCGACGCCGCGGCCGTGGAGCGCATTGAAACCCGCTTGGCCAAGGCTTCGCGCACCCGCGTGGAGCTGCGCGACCCGCAGGCCAATTACAACCAAATGGCGCTGGCCGCGGCCCAAAAGCGCTACCCGGCCCTCGACCCCGCGCGCCTGCTGGCGGCCCAGCAACTGGGCAAAGCGCAGGAGGTAATTGTGGGCCAGCCGGCGTTTTTTGACGCGCTGAACGCGGTACTAAAGACCGAGCCGCTGGCCGACCTCAAAGCCTACATGCGCTGGCACTTGGTGCGCTCGGTGGCCCCGGCGCTGCCCGCGGCCTACGCCGACGCGGCCTTCGCCTACAGCCAGGTGCTGACCGGCGCCAAGCAGCAACCCGCCCGCTGGAAGCGCGTGCAAACCGCCACCGACCAGAACCTGGGCGAAGCCTTCGGGCAGCTGTACGTAGACCAAGCCTTTAGCCCCGCGGCGAAGCAAAAGGCCTTGGAAATGGTGAATAACGTGAAGGCCAGCATGGCCGAGCACATCCAAACCAACACCTGGATGAGCGCGCCCACCAAGGCCGAGGCCCTGAAAAAACTGGGGGCCCTGCACGTAAAAATCGGCTACCCTGACGTGTGGAAGGACTATTCCCAGCTCACCGTCACCCGCGCCTCGTACGTGCAGAACCTGCTGGCCGCCCGCGCATGGGACAGCCGCCAGGAACTGGCCAAATTTGGGGGCCCCATCGACCGCAACGAGTGGGGCATGACGCCCTCCACCATTAACGCGTACTACAACCCGCCGTTGAACGAAATCGTGTTTCCGGCCGGCTACTTGCAGCCGCCGTTCTTCGACCCTAAGGCCGACGACGCGGTGAACTACGGCGCCATCGGCGGGGTGATGGGCCACGAAATGACCCATGGCTTCGACGACCAGGGCCGCCAGTACGATGCCCAGGGCAACCTGCGTGACTGGTGGACGCCGGCCGACGCGGCCGAGTTCACGAAGCGAGCCGCCATTGTGGGGCGCCAGTACGACGAGTTTTCGCCCCTCGATTCGGTGCACGTAAACGGCAAGCTGACGATGGGCGAGAACCTGGCCGATTTTGCCGGCCTCACCGTGGTGTACGGGGCCCTGGAGAAGCAATTGCAGCAGCGCTACGGCGCGGGGCCCCGGCCCAACTTTGACGGCTTCACGCCCGAGCAGCGCTTTTTCCTGAGCTGGGCCCAGCTGCGGCGCTCCAACATCCGGCCCGAGGCCCTGCGCCAGCAAATCCTCACCGACCCGCACTCGCCCGACCAGTACCGCACCATCGGGCCCATCATGAACATGCCGCAGTTCCAGGCCGCGTTTGGCTGCCAGGAGGGCAGCAAGATGACCCGCGCCGTGGCCGACCGGGCCGTAATCTGGTAACGGGCAACGCCGCCGCACCGCCAAAAAAGTAGGGGCCCCCGGCGCAAGCTGGGGGCCCCTACTTTTTTGGCGGATGGCCCAGAGTGTGCAACCGATTGCATAAGTGGAACGGCGGCGCCAAATATTTCTTTAGTAAGCCCTGGCTATCACAAACGTTTAGGGTAACTATCGGAAACGGTTTTGCTTGATTATGAAGAGATTATTTAGATAAAATGCCTGGTTGGCGTGTAACAAAAGTCCCTTGCTTCCCATTAGGAATCCTATAACTGGGGCTTCGTGGCCCGCACTCCAACCCGCTTTTTCCACATAATTTCCTTTCTGATGAGAATACCTCAACGCATTTTACTGGCGCTGGCAACGGCGTTTGGTATCCATTGCACTGCCTGGGCTCAGAACGCCCCGGTGGTGGTGGAGGCCGAAGCTGGCACATCGGTGCCATCCACCGTAACCGGCACTACCGCTGGCGACTGGGCCAGCCGCACCGTGGCCGCCGCGGGCACCGCCCCGGCCATTACCTACGTAACCGCGCTGACCGACGCATCGGCCTACAATACCAACGGCGGCGTGGGCGGCGGGGCCCCGGCCACCGACGCCCGGGTGCTCACCTACGCTATTACGTTTCCGGGGGCGGGCAGCTACGATTTGTACGCCCGCATCCGGACGGGGGCGGGGGCTGGCAACGACGACAGCTACTTCTACGCCAACACGTTTGGGACGAAAAGCTCGACCACGGTGGCCGATTGGGTGACGGCCAACGGGCTCTTCAACGTGGGCTACGTGGCCGGCGCTACTTTGCCCGTGGACGGCGGCGGCAGTGGCGGCACGGGGGTATGGAAGTGGGTGAATATGTCGAAGTTTACGGTGAACGGCAGCGCGGCCACGGCCTTCACGGTGGCCGCCGGGGCCCTCACCCAGACCTTCCAGATCGGAGCCCGCGAAGACGGGCTGGACATTGATAAGTTCGTGTTTGGGCAAACGGGACGGTTTTTCACGGTAGCCAACCTCGACGCGGGCACCCAGGGCGCGGCCACGGCCCCGGTGGCCTTCGTGCCCAGCGGCCCGGCCCTGGCCACGGGCAAGGCCAAGTACCTGGGCAGCGCCTACAGCACGGCCCAATCGCTGTATTTCGATAAGTACTGGAACGCAGTGACGCCCGAAAACGGTGGCAAGTGGGGCAGTGTGGAAGGTACCCGCGGCACCTACAACTGGGCCGACCTGGATAGCGCTTACAACCGGGCAGCCAAAATCGGCGGCGTCTTCCGGCTGCACACCCTGATCTGGGGGGCCCAGCAGCCCGCGTGGTTGGTAGCCCTCCCGGCCGCCGACCAGCTGGCGGCCATCAATGCCTGGTTTGGGGCCCTGGCCACCCACTTTGCAGGCAAGAAAATTGACTTCATCGACGTGGTAAACGAGCCCATCCACACGCCCCCGACGGGCTTTGTAACCTTTGGCGGCATGGCCGGCACCGTTGACCCAACCGGGGGGGGCTACATCAACGCGCTGGGCGGTACCGGCACCACGGGCTACGACTGGATCATCACTTCCTTTCAGCTGGCCCGCCAGTATTTCCCCGCGGCCAAGTTGGTACTCAACGAGTACAGCATCGTGAACGACGGCAATTCGGCAGCTAAGTACGTGACGATGATTAATTTGCTGAAAACGCGCAACCTCATCGACGGGGTGGGCCTCCAGGGCCACGCCTTCTCCACGGGGTCCGCTTCGGTGGCCACCATGACCGCCAACCTGAACACCGTGGCCGCCCCCGGCGTGCCGCTCTACATCACAGAGTACGACTCGGACGGCCTCACCGACGCGGCCCAGCTGGCCGAGTACCAGCGCGTGTTTCCGCTGTTTTGGGAGTACCCGGCCGTAAAGGGCATCACGCTATGGGGCTTCCGCGTGGGCCACTGGCGCACTGCCCAGGGCGACAACCTCGTGAACGCCGACAACACCGAGCGCCCGGCCCTGGCCTGGCTGCGCACCTACGTGCAAGGCACGGTGCTGGCCGCCAAGGCCACGGGCGCGGCCAGCGCCGGCATTTTTGCCTACCCTAACCCTGCCACGGCCGGGCGCGTGTCGCTCAGCTTGCCCGCCGCCCTGGCCCAGCAAACCGTGGACGTATCGGTAATTGACGCCCTGGGCCGGGCCGTGCTGCGCACGGCGCTGCCCGCCGCGGCCGGCGGCACGGTGCGCGCGCTGCTGCTGCCCGGCGTGGCCCCGGGGCCCTACACCGTGCGCGTACAAACGGCCACTGGCGCGTTTAGCCAGCACTTGTTTGTGCAATAACCACGCTGGCGGGCCGGTGGGTGACTCAAAACGCCCGCTAATAGAAACGACTACGGGAGCGGCGCATTGCCGGCTCCCCCGTAGTCGTTTCTGGTAAAATCCTGTTTGTCAAGCGGCTGCTACCCGTTCCAGGTGCCGAATTTGCCGAGCTGGTAGTCTTGGTAGGCTTCCTGGATTTCGGCTTCGGTGTTCATCACAAAGGGGCCGTAGGCTATTTTGGGCTCCTTAAGGGGTAGGGCGTGGCCGAGGAGCAACACGCTGTCGGTGAGGGCCTCAACGGTGAGCTTGTCGCCGTCGTGGTTGAATTCCACCAGCTGGCGTTCCTGGGTGTCGGTGCCGTTGGCGCGCAGCTGGCCGGCCACGGTGTAGAAGAAAATGGTGCGCGCCGCCGCAATGGGCAGCGCTACCCGGGCCCCCGCCGCCAATTCGAGCCAGGCCAGCTGCACATCGGCCAGCGACGCGATGGGCCCCGTGGTGCCGGCCCACTCGCCCGACACGGCGTGGATGACGACGCCATCGGCCGCCGCCACCAGCGGAATGTCGCTGGCTTGCAGGCCGGTGTAGCGCGGTTCGGTCATCTTGTGGGCGGCCGGCAGGTTCACCCAGAGCTGCAAAATCTCTAGGGGCCCCCCGGTTGCCTTGAACTCATCGGACGACACTTCGGCGTGAATCAGCCCGGCGCCGGCCGTCATCCATTGGATGCCGCCAGCCGCAATCACGCTCTCGTGGCCGCTGCTGTCCTTGTGCAGGATGTCGCCGTTCAGGATAAACGTTACTGTTTCGAACCCGCGGTGCGGGTGCGGCCCAAAGGGCAGGCCCTGGTTGTGAGGCCGGTACACCTGGGGCCCGTGGTGGTTGAGAAACAGAAAGGGGTCGACGTAATCGACGGAATCGGTGGGCAGGGCCCGGTAAGTCAGCAGGTCGGCAATGGGGGCATTGACAGCCCGGTGCTGCTGCCGGACGGTGCGAAGGGAGGGAATCATAGCTGGGTAGTAGCAAAGGCAACGGCGCGGGGCCCCGGGGGGCCCGCGCCGTTGCCGCAGAGTGAGGGAAAGCAGGGCAAAGCTACGCCAGCTCCTCAGTAGGGGCGGGGCCCCGGAAAGCATCAGTTTTGCCCACGCCGGCGGTTAGCTTCACGGGCCGGTTTTCCTTCGCCGATTGGTAGATGGCTTCCATGATTCGCTGGTCCTGGAGGCCTTCTTCGCCGGGCGTGTAGGGCGTTTTGTTATTGCGCACGCACTCGGCCATGTGGTCCATTTCGAGGGCAAACTGCTGCTTGGCGGGGTTGCTCGGGATTTCCGTCACCTGCTTGCCGTTGGGGGCGTGCACCAGCTCCTGCTTCAGGCCCTTGTAGGGGAAGGCCGGGTCCATTTTGATGGTGCCGGTTTCGGCGTGCACGGCGTAGCTCTTGGCGTTGAACGAGCCGTAGCCCGTCATGCACTGCGAAATAACGCCGCTGGGGAAACGCAGCGTAAAGCTCACGTTCTCTTCGATTTCCTTAAAACGGTCGTCGCCGGGTGTGCTGTAAATCTGGGCCGAAACCTCGTTGGGCTCCTCGCCCAGCAAAAAGCGCGTGGTGTTGAGGCAGTACAGGCCCACGTCGGGCAAAGAGCCGCCGCCAGCCAGGGCTTTTTTGTGGCGCCACTGCTGGTCGTGGGCCTGGTTCTGGCAATTCATCATCTGGATGAGCTTGGTTTTGCCATAGGTCTTGTCGCGCACCAGCTTCATGGCGGCCCGGTTCAGGGGCTCGTACTGAATGCGGTAGGCAATCATCAGCTTCTTGCCGGCCTTGTTGCAGGCGGCAATCATTTCCTCGCACTCCTTCACCGAGTTAGCCATCGGCTTCTCGCACAGAATGTGCTTGCCGGCCTTGGCCCCGCGCAGCGTGAACTCGTGGTGCTGCGAGTTGGGCAGCACGATGTAAATCACCTGCACTTCGGGGTTGTCCTTGAGCTGGTCGTAGGTCTGGTACGAGTAGCAGCTGCTGGCCTTGATGCCGTACTGCTTGGCAGCCTTGGCCATTTTGTCGGCGTCGCCGCTCACCAAGGCCACCGGCTTGCAGTGCTTGGCATGCCCAAAAGCCGGCAGAATTTCGGCCAGCGTGAGGTGGCCCAGGCCCACAATGGCAAAGCCCACGCGCTGGTCGGGCGCGTCGGGGTTGGGGAAGGGGCCGGGCTTGGGGTCGGTGGGGGCCTCCAGCGGCGGCAGCTTGATGTCGAGGTCGCCGCTGGGCGTTTGGGCCTGGGTGCCGAAGCCGCTTAGGTCGGCGGCTTCAGCGGCGGCCAGGGGCAGGGCCCCCGCCACGGCGGTGGCCAGCAGGCCGCGGCCGGCGTGGTTGATGAACTGGCGGCGCGAGGCGTCGGTGGCACCCGTAGCGGGGGTATCGGCCCCGGGCCCAAAGGCTGGAGCGGAGGAATCTTGGAACATAACGCGAAAAGATGATAAAACGAACAGTGGCTTGGCTGTACGTGCCGGGCCGGGGGTTGCGTTGCTACGGCCGCGCTTGCTAGGGCCTCATCTTTCCGCTGGGGCCCCTATTTGGGCCGGGCGTAGCGCACCTCAATGGCCACGGGGTAGTGGTCGGAGGGCGTTTTGCCGCCGCCGTAGGTGTCCGTCAAAATGCCGTAGCGGGCCACCGTGAATGCTGGACTCAGGAAAATGTGGTCGATGCGGGCGTCGGATTTGGTTTTGGTATCGAAGTCGTTGAAGGTGCCGCTGGGCGCGTACACCAGCGCGGCCGTGGCGTAGGCGTCCTTCAGCCGGCCCGAGGCATTCACCAGGTCGTAGCTCTCGTTGCGCTGGTCCACGTTGAAGTCGCCGCTCAGCACGGCGGCCCCGGTGCCGGCCAGGGCTTGCACCTTGGCCAGAATCAGCTTGGCACTCTCGCGGCGGGCCACCACGCCGATGTGGTCGAAGTGGGTGTTGAAAAAGTAGAACACGAAGCCCGTGCTCCGGTCGCGGAACTGGCCCCAGGTGCAAATGCGGGGCAGCGCGGCGTCCCAGCCCTTGCTGGGCACGGCGGGGGTGGGCGAAAGCCAGAACGTGCCCTGCTTGAGCAGCTCAAACTTGGCTTTCTTGTAGAAGATGGGCGCGTATTCGCCGGCCTCTTTGCCGTCGTCGCGGCCCACGCCCACGTGGGCGTAGCCGGGCAGGGCCCCGGCCAGGTCCAGCAGTTGGTTGCGCAGCACTTCCTGGGTGCCCAGCAAGTCAAAGTCCTGGAATTTGATGAGCCCCGCCAGATGCGGCAGCCGCCGGAGCCAGGCGTTGGCGGTGTCCTGCTTGTTGTCGTAGCGGATGTTGTAGGTGGCCAGCTTCAGGGTTTGGGCCGTCAGCGGGCCGGCCAACGCGCTCAGCAGGAGCACAGCCAGAAAAACCTTTTTAAACATGGGCAAGTGAGAAAGGAGGTGGCAAGTCCCCGGTGAACAGGGCCCCCAACGGGCTGGGCAAAGGTATTGCCCGCCGCCGCTGCCGTTGAGTAGGGCTGCGACGGCCCGCGGCCCGGTGCCCCAGTGCAACCGCCGCGGCGCAATCGGGGTAAACCCGGGAACACCCGCCCCGGCCACCCCGGGCCGCGGGGCCCCAAACCATCGGCCGGGGCCCCGGGTTGTTGGTCCTTACCCCTCTTGCCCATGCCCTCCCTTTTCGATTCCTTCGCCCTGCGCGGCGTTACTCTTAAGAACCGCCTTGTCGTGTCGCCCATGTGCGAGTACAGCAGTGTCGACGGCTTCGCCAACGACTGGCACCTCGTGCACCTGGGCAGCCGGGCGGTGGGCGGCGCCGGCCTGATCATCAGCGAGGCCGCCGCCGTGTCGCCCGAGGGCCGCATCACCCCCGACGACCTGGGCATCTGGAAAGACGAGCACATCCCGTTCCTCAAGCGCATCAACGATTTCGTAACGGCCCAGGGCAGCGTGCCCGGCATCCAACTGGCCCACGCCGGCCGCAAGGCCAGCACCTACACCAGCTGGAAGGGCAGCGGCGCTGTGCCGATGACGTCCGGCGGCTGGCAGGTGGTGGGCCCCAGCGATGCCCCGTTCAACGACGACTACCCGCGCCCGGCGGCCCTGGACGCGGCCGGCATTCAGAAGGTCATTGCCGATTTCCGGGCGGCCACGGTGCGGGCCCTGGCGGCGGGCTTCCAGATTATTGAAATCCACGCCGCCCACGGCTACCTGCTGCACGAATTCTACTCGCCCCTTAGCAACCAGCGCACCGACGAATACGGCGGCTCGTTCGAAAACCGCATCCGCCTGACGGTGGAAGTGGTGCGCGCCGTGGGGGCCCTGCTGCCCAACCACTTGCCGCTGCTGGTCCGCATTTCAGCCACCGACTGGACGGAAGGCGGCTGGACCATCGAGGACTCGGTGGAGTTGGCCAAAGTGCTGAAAGCCGAAGGCGCCGACCTCATCGATACGTCCACGGGCGGCAACGTGCCGCACGCCACCATCCCGAGCACGCCCGGCTACCAGGTCGAGTTCTCCGAGCGCATTCGCCGCAAGGCCGGCGTGGCCACCGGGGCTGTGGGCCTCATCACCACCGCGGCCCAGGCCGAAGAAATTGTGGCCAGCGGCCAGGCTGACCTCGTGCTGCTGGCCCGCGAGGAGCTGCGCGACCCCTACTTCCCGCTGCACGCCGCCCACGAGCTGGGGGCCGACGTGGCCTGGCCCGTGCAGTACGAGCGCGCCAAGCCGCGGCACTAGTGGATGGGAATTAGCAAAAAACAGGGCCCCGTGCGTTGCGCGCCGGGGCCCTGTTTTTTTGTGAGCAGACCGAGCAAATCGTTCTGCCCGACGTCCTAAATAAATTAACCCAACTCATCCAACCCGCCTAAAAACGGCTGTGCGCTACCGCGCGGCCACGCCAACTTGCGTGAGCCAGCCCATGGCTTCGTCCTCGGTATCGAAGGTTTTGTAAGTGTTGCCCAGCTCGCGCGAAGCCATGGCCAGGCGCGTCATGCTGACGCGGGCGAAGGCATTTTCGGCCAGCACCACGGCCCCGTAGCGGTAGCCGCCCTCGCGGATGGCGCGCGGCAGCCACTCTTCTACCATCCAGGCGCGCTCGGCGTCGGAGTAGGGTGCCATTTTGCGCTGGTCGATGAGCAGTTTGCCCCAGCCCCGCCGCGTCATGGCTCGCAGCGCGTGCGTGAGCAGGGCCCGGAAGGCCACTTCCTCGCGCGGGCCGGCGTAATAATCGAGCCGGAGGTAGTGCTGAGGTTCTTCCCAAACGCGCCCCGCGGCATTTTCAAAGTAGACAGAGCGAGCAGCCATTAGCAGAAATGAAGATGAGCGCGGCGGCCCGTTCGCGCTAAACTGCGAAAGGCCGCCTGGGGTTGTGCCGGGCCCGCCGCCGGGCGGAAACAGGCGGCAGCGAGCGGGCGTAATGGCACAAGTGGCCGCAAAGAACGCGCCCTTGCCGGTACGCCGCATGAAGCGCGCCGGCCGGCGGCCCTACTTTGGGGCCCCACCGCTCGCCGCCCGCGCCCATGAAACCGTCCCGTAAACCCGTTGTGCTGCGCCCGCCCACCCGCTTCCCTTCCGACCAGGTGGTGGAGCGCTGGGACGCCCGCCGCCTGTTGGCCGAGGGCCCCGAGTTCGAGCAGTTCCACTTCATCGGCGGCGACTTTGGCGGGGCCGACCTCAGCCGCCTGCGCTTCCTCGACTGCCGCTTCGAGCGCTGCAACCTGGCCGCGGCGCAGCTCACCCAAACCGCTTTGCAAAACGTGGCCTTCGACGGCTGCAAGCTGCTGGGCGTGCCCTTCGGCGCCTGCCGCGATATGCTGTTTGGTGTGCACTTCGACCACTGCCAGCTGCGCTACGCCACCTTCGGGGGCCGCAAAATGCCGGCCACCCGCTTCGCCCACTGCACCCTCGACGAGGCCGATTTCACCAACGCCGACCTCACCGGGGCCCTGTTTGCCGACTGCTCGCTAGCCGGCACCGTCTTCCACGACACCCAGCTGGCCGGGGCCGATTTCCGCACCGCCACCGCCCTCACCCTCGACCCCGAAGCCAACAACCTCCTGGGGGCCCGCTTCGTCCTGGCCAGCCTGCCGGGGTTGTTGGAAAAGTACGGGCTGGTGGTGGAGTAGGGGGAAGTCTATTAGCTATTGGAGTACAGCAGCCAAAATACGACGGCAAATATCCTCATTGCCTACTTTCAGCGATTTTACTTTCGCCGTGCCAGCTAATCGAATTTGTTCCCGTAGCGCGTCATTTAGCAATAGCTTTTTACATACTTCAGCACACTCCGAGGCGTCCGACCAAAATACCGCCTCTTTTCCTTCTTGGTAGATTTCCTGGTGCTCAGTAGTGCGCTCAGCACACAGCAATCCGCCAGCAAACGGTACTTCGAGAGACCGCTGAGTGTGTAAGTCCCTATTTCCTTTCGAAAGCAAACCAAGGCAAAGCTTAGAGCCCTGAATTGCAGCTACGTAATCACGGCCGCTCAGGGCCCCACCGCAGTAAACCGATTCAAGCGCCGCCCAATTGGGGGATTTCTGCCAGCGGCCTCCCCAAATGCTGATTGGTACCCCTTGGTTTAGCAGTTCTAGTAGAAACTCATCACGTTTCTCATGCCGCATCCAAGTGCCAATAAAAACAACTTCCGAAATATACTTAGCCGGAATATCACTCAAATTCGCAAAAGGCTTGTGCTCTACTTCGTCGTAGCTGCGCAACACTCTTATTACTTGTTTAGCCCCTAGTTTTTTGCATTCTTCTTCTGTTTCCCGGCGCACTACTACTACGCAATCATACTCTTGAATAGAGTTGATGAGTGAGTCAAAACGTCGGCCGTCGCGCTTGCCCGTTGGATCATCTACGTTGTAGAGGATGATAGGGCAGCCAAATTTCCGAAGTTCTTTTAGACAAGCTAGCCCCAATAATTCGCCGCTATCTACCCATATTACGTCAGGCTTCGGCGTTGCGCTCACTAAGTCAATTATCCATTGCACCATTGACCTTTGCAGCAATCGGTAACCAGTCCGATAATGAATCGGGCTCATCAATCGGGAATTCAACTGATTCGCAAATATTTGGTAAGGGTCCTGAATATTTACATTGTGCTGAAGGCGCTTTAGCGCATTCGCACGGTGCCCCGATGTGGAACCCAGGTTGCTATCACCGATATATAAAACATTTGCCATGATAGTGACGTGCAATGAAATTTGAGAAAAATTTGCTGGGTTATGTAACTGCTAATTATTGCGAAGTAGAAGAGTTGGTAAGCATGCTCTATCTACGGTGTGTATCATTAACGCACCAAAGTGCTAACGCGCACGATTTAAACGCCTTTGCGGAGATTTAAAAAGCTTAGCTATCAAATTCGTGATATAAAAAATTGCAGCATATAAAACCACCATTTGAATCCAGTGACGAAACAAAAAGGTTGCGGTTATAGTCACTGATTCTGCTGGCAAGAACTGAAATATCGACGTTAAGGCTAACATTCCACAGAGGCTGAATCTGATATTCAATGTAGACGCTGGAGGTGTCGGATTTGAATCGCGCGAATTCACTACCATAATAAGCTTATCGAATAACCAATAGACTGGAAACATTCCAACTCCCAGAATCAGGAGATACCACCAGCCGAAAGAAGCCATCCCAGTTCCAGCAAAGTGCCCTGTGCGAAAACCGCCGAGCGCTTCCACTGGTCCGCCCGCCTCAGAATAAAGATAGTCACCAAATGACACGCCATAAACCGCATCTTTATCGGCATCTACACCCAGCGCAGTCAGCACGGGCCCAGGTAGTGCACCCAAAACGTACTTGATAGAATACTGCAGCATGCCGTCATCTTGATCACTTATTTTATTAGCTTGAGCAAGGCTGGCATCATTAAATTTCAAATTCGAAAATCGGGCAGTAAATATATTATCTAAGTAACGCTCATCCCAATCTCCTTGATCTAGATTATCTTCTAGTCGGCGGGCTTTAATAGCCTGCTTATCGTTGAACGCTTGCAGCGTTAAATCGATAAGTTCTGAGTTTGATATTTTATTGCGCTGTCCTCTAATGATAACCATTGCCGTACCTAGATCTGCAATTGGGCCAGTAACGATAAGGAAGGCAACTAATCCAATGATTAGGTTCTTTATTGTAAACAGCTGTGTTTGAAAAACACCAAGCAACAGACCCAATGCGTAGGCAAATCCTACAGAAGTGAATCCCAGCATGAATGCACCACGGCTATTGCGGCCGATACTAACTATAAAAAGTAATATCGTAAAGATTAGTAAGAATGGTATTAGACGCTTGGTCGGAGTCTTGTAATTGCCGTATAGCGCTCCAAAAGGAATAAAGTATGGAGCGTATGAGAAGGGTATCAACCCTTGAATTGCCTTGTCAGATGCAGATCCCGATACCTCCCAACCCACATTAGGAGAGAGTAGGTAAACGTAGGTTGTAGCCGCTAATCCTATAAAACCCATCAGCCAGAGTTGCAGATCAACGGGTGGTGAGAAGACCCCTATCTTATTGAGAAAAGAAGAAGGGACGCTCAAAGGCTGATTAATTAAAGCTCTATAAATCGTATGGCTCAATAATAAAATAAAAAGCGCAGCAGTAGAGTGAAAAAATACTTGATATGGATACTCTAGATTAAATATGACTGGCTTACCTTCTAATGTAGTAAATAACAGTGGAAAGTAGAATTGGGTTGCTATAAAGCCAATAATAAGAAAAGCAGATAACGGATGACTCCTAAGCATGGCAGGCCGCAAAAATATTTTTGTGGCTACCGTCCATGCTACGATAATACTGATGAGTGCAGTGATATTAGTGATAGAAGCGAAAAATATGCATTGAAAAGTGCAGGTGGCAGCTAATGCAATCCATGACCAATGCACTACACTGTAAAGAAATTTACTTTCCGCATGAGGATTAGGTTTAAAAAATTCCCCAATCTTTGGATATGTCTTGTATCTCATGTTTTTGACACGTGAATTATATACCGTGAATTCTATAAGATATTTTACCTGCCTCTATTATATAAGAACATTATAAATTACTGCCCTTACTGCGGCCGTAAACTGCTGAGTCCAGGGAAAGCGCTCATTATGCGAAGAGCATGCTGTGTAGCTAATTTGGGTAATGCATGCCAATAGCGCCAAAGATTTATGTAAAGAAGTGTCAGAGACCCAATCACAATAAACCATTTTCCTTCGGGAATCCAGACCAATGCACCTAATCCTACTGTAGCAATTCCAACCGAAGTAAGAGCAATTAAGAAATGGTGTCGAGGCCATAATAGCCCATTTGCTATTAGCCATTTTTTGGCTGCCACTTTGTAGCCAATCATTGCGGTTACCTCAGCGAGCAGTAAGGCAATTCCCCCGCCCAATATGCCCATCATAGGTACAAAAACAAATATTCCTCCAACTACAACTATTGCAGCCAAGGCCGATAATCCTAATTGAGCTTTCAATAGATTATTTCCCTTCACAACTGCAATAGCTGGTTGTGCTGCGGCATAAACCAAAACACTTAGCGAGAGCGTAGCAAAAAGTAAAGGATCGAATGGGATCTGGCCTCGCGTCCACATCAAATAGAGCGGTTGAATAATGGCCTGTAATACAACCATGGCAGGAGCAATAACTGCCACCAATACGAACCAAACCGTGCCGAATGCAGCCTCACTACGTGCCTGATCACGTTGGTGAAGGAAACGCATCAACTCCGGCATCAGTGGGTTAATGATGGTATTCAAGCCTTGTAAAGACACATTGGCTCCCGTTCTCATGGTTGAGAAGGCAGTGAGACCAGTAGCACCAGCTAATGGAGACAGAACCAAACGCGCCCCTTGCTGACGAGCATTCTCTAAAAGTCCCTTGCCGGATATCGCGAGTGATCTAATAAAGTTTTGATAACCTAATCGAACAGATGGTCGGCTAAAATGAATCTCCTCTTTGCGGAGAAGCCGGAACAGATCTATATAAACGGGTATGCTGACCATCACAGAAGCGCTGGCTGAGACAACACCAGCAGTGAGTAGGCTAGCCCCTAACACGACCACAGTGACAGGTGCTAGTGAAGAGATGGTGTACCCAAGTATTCCCCACCATATCATGCGAGGATAATAACCAAATGGCGCGAGAGCCCTAAAGAGCAGGCCTGTAATACTTGTACTAACCAGCCAAGTCACTCCTTGAAGCAGTAAGACTAATCCAGCTTCTCGTAAAAGAGTGGTATCTGTTACTTCTGATTTACCCAGTAATGTGGGCAAAACGCCAAAAGCTAGAAAAAGAAGAATAAAAATAATTTGAACTAAGCTGATTATCAACCCAACGCTTATTCCAGACCATATATATCTACTCAATTCTGGTTTTTCGTTGCGGCCAATACGCAAAAACTCATAACCGAGAAATTCCTGGTGTCCGAAATCAACGGTTGACATTATGCTCACTAACGCTTGTATAGCCAACCAGACTCCATACGTTATTACGCTCCAATGTGAAAGGTACAACGGCACCAAAACTATTTGGGATATCATCGTAACACATATCTGTGCCCAAGATGCTGCGCTCCCGGATATCAGGCGCGATGTTGTTGACATAGGCAGAAAAATACTTATTAAAAATACATATTTATTTAGCGTGATTCTCATTGACTATTTAGAAATAGTCAATGAGAATCACGCTAAATCTTTATCGTTCTTAACTCCTACTTCTCCGTAGCCGTAACCATAACTCTGAGAGTTATTCTTTTTTGCATCATTAAGAACAAGCATGATGCGACTTAACTTATTATCGGCTGCAATTTTATTAATTATATCAAGTTGTGACTTGTAGGTGAAATCGTACCTAACCAAGTAGATCGTTGCATCAATGTAAGGTGCTAGTGCAAATACATCAGATACTTGCCCAACTGGAGCCGAATCAATGATGATATGGTCAAAACTCTCTCTGAGTACGTTCAGCATTTGTGGTACTCTATCACTCATCATGAGTTCAGCTGGGTTTGAAGGCAAGAGCCCTGAATTTATGACGTATAAGCCTGGCACATCTAATGATTCTTGCACTATGTCGTCTACCGAAATAGTATTAGAAACTAAGTAGTCCGTAACTCCTTTATTGCTTATTGAGTTTGAAGCAGAGTTATTTAATTTGCGCAGATCCATATTGATCAGCAGCACCTTTTTGTTAGCTAATACCAAGCTGGAACATATATTGAGACTAAAGAAGGACTTGCCTTCTCCGCTCATGCTTGATGTTACCAGAATTATTTTATTCGTTTTGCCAACTGTAGCAAACTGAAAATTGGCTCTAATAAGTCTGAACATCTCCGCAAGAGGTGAGCGGTTATCCTTTGAGATAGCCACAGTTTCCCGAGATTTATTGTGAACCAATTCCCCCAAAATAGGAGCATTTACATTCCACTCAACATCTCTGCGTAACTGCACCTTATCGTTCATCATGTCCTTGATCTGAACGAAAGCAAATGGCAAGCCCAAGCCCAGCACGAGTGCAATCAATACAACAGCAGGTTTCTGGGGACTAATCGGATCATCCCCTGCTGTTGCAGGATCAACAACGTGTGAGTTGGAAACCGTGGCGGCGAGAGAGAGAGCTGCTTCTTCACGCTTCTGTAGCAGATACAGATACAGTGCCCTCTTGAGGTCTTGCTGTCTGCTAATTGTCTCTAGGCCCCGTTCTATGGTTGGCACCTGTTGCATCTTGGCTCCGAATTGACCTGACTTTGCTTGTGAACTTCTTCGGGAAGCTAACAAACCGTTTTTTACATTTTCGATATTCTTAACGATGTTGACCCGCAGATTATTAATCTGCTCCGTCATACTTTCCACTACTGGATTGCTAGCCTGTGCAGTACGTAACATTCTTTCACGGTCTAACTGTAGTTCGTTGAATTTTGCGATGAGACCTGAAAGCGTTGCATCTTGAATGTTGAGCGTTCCAGGAATCAACTGTTGCTGATTAGCTGCTTGATCTATGTAGCTTTCTATAGATTCTAGCATAGCAATTTGAATGCTATATTCTGACACTTGTTTGTTATAAACGCTCGCTTCTTCTAATGATTGATTAATTTGCGAGGTGACATCAGCAACTTGATTCTTCTGTTTGAACTCCTCAACCTTTTTCTCAACATTTGAAACTTCTGCTCCCAAATACTTAAGTCTCTCGTCAATAAAAGCTATGGTATTGGATGCTACAGAATTTTTATCATTCATAGCTTCCTTGTCGTACACTTCAATGAGCTTATTCAGGATATCCTTGCCTTTCTCGGGTACAGCATCAACTAAGTTCATCGATAGAACGCTTGATTGCTTGTTTACCATTGATACAGCTAGCTTCCTGGAATATTCATTAGCTAGCTTACGGATATCATGAAATTTAACAATTATTGGCTTTGTAGTCAGTGCCGGTAATTTATCCGACGAAGCCACTACGGTAAATGCGCCGTATTTCTTATGAATTAATTGACCAAATTGATAAGTTGCCTTTTGGTTATCTTCTTCTAATTCAAAAGAATTACCGCTTTTAAGATAAATAATAATTGTTTTATCAAAAGCTGTTGAATCTAAGTTGCTGATGATTAATTTGAATGGTAATTCAGATTGGGCCACTTCTTGATTGCGAACCCGCCCCTTGACATAATAGCTGGCATCGAGTGATAGCTCTGATAATGCCTTCTGCATTAAGCTCGTAGATTTCAAGATTATAATCTCGTTATCAATATTTTTCGAAACATTGACATCATTGAAATCGCTGAATCGCTCGTTTTTGACAGGCGCGTTATTATCCTTTTTGTCTTTTATCATTAGTAACGCACTAATGCTGTACTGGGGAGCAGTGTATCTTATAAATAAAAAAGCACCAGCAAGGCTCAAGATAAGCCCCAGTAAAAACAGATACCAATAGCGCATGTATTTTGACAATACATGCTTATAACTAGGCTGTTCTATTTCTCCAAGATTCATGGAGTCTAGATTCTTGTCTGGGTAATTCATCAGCTTATTTAAAAATATTTTGGAAGTTAAATATTAAAGCCACAGCAATAGAAATTGCCATTGTGGCAAGAGTAATTGTTCGCGTGTTAGTACTTGCCTGTACTTCTTTCAATCTGTCTGGCTCGATATAAACTACGTCGTTTTGCTGTAAGTAGAAATATGGAGAATTTAGTAACTCTTTATCATTTAGGTTGAGTCTGGTTGTGCTACGGACCCCATCCTTTTCCCTCACTAGTAAAATATTCTCTCGCTTTCCATAAGGAGTCATATCGCCAGCCAAGCCTAATGCTTCTAAAATATTGATTCGTTGTCCTGGTACGATAAAAGTGGAAGGCTTATTAACTTCTCCAATAACAGTTATTTTAAAGTTTAGGAGCTGAATGGTTACTATTGGTGACTTAACAAATTGCTGAATTTGATTGGTCATTTTGTTTATTGCTTCCTCCTTGGTTAAGCCTCCAAGCATCACTTTGCCAAGAACAGGAAAGTTTACGAACCCGTCTTTATCAACTAAATACCCTTCAGTTGGACCACTGTCAGCATTTAGTGCATTACCATTAGACTGAATAATGCCTCTATTGAATAAGGCGTTAGATTCAGGATTCAGGCTTGTTAACCTAATGCTCAATAAATCATTAGGTTGAACTCGAATTTCCGAATTGTTTTCAGTAGTAGTTCTGTAATTTTCATTGCTCTTCAAATCGCTGAAGTAGACTAAGTTTCTTGTAGGCCCACACGCTACGAAAAGAGGTAACAGAAACAGGATGAAATTTTGTAATGTCTTGCGCATAAAGAATTGTATTTTTTTTTAAACGATTTGAATGTAGGCAGTATTAGGCTTAAATCAACTCTTATGTGTACTCACCCGGGATGCAAAGTAACGGATTTTATGCCTGTTGGCTGCAATTCTTTTAGGAAAAGCCGTTTAAAAGGCTAAAAAACGCCATATTAAGCATGGCCAGAATGATGATCTTGGTTTGTTATAAGCCATTGGTGAAGCGGTGTAAAAAATTTGGCTGTGTTCACCAACTGCTTTCTGAGTATTTTTAGATAACTAATTATTTGCTGTATGATATGTGGGTAAGGGGGCACTATGCAGCACTCCGCTAAGTCTGGATAATTAGACGGGTTACTAGCCACTGCTGAGGGCCTGTTAAAATTTACGGATAGGGTGTCGAATGCTGGATAAGTAAATGGACGCTTCGGCCACGGATATTTCACACTCATAGTCGTGGCTCAAACGCCGGTTCCATGGCAACCAACTGACGGAGCGCTCACGACCCAGTAGTTGAGCACGGGGGTAAAGGCAAGGTGGTCGGGTAGAGATGGACACGGTGAAAGTAATTTTTCTTTGTCATGGAAGCAGAAAAATCAGTCGTCAAACGGCCTAGAAATAAGTATGATGCGGCCTTCCGGGTTGAAGCGGTCCGCCGGGTAACGCAGGATGGCCGGGCGGCCACGCGGGTAGCCCAGGCGCTGGGCATGAGCGAGGCCTTGTTGGGCAGTTGGGTACGCGCCGCGCGGGCGCAGCACACCCGCCCGGCGGGCAGCGAGGCATTGGAGCAGGAAAACAAGCAGTTACGGGCGCAACTGGCCCGCGCGGAAATGGAGCGCGATATTTTAAAAAAAGCGCTGACGATATTTTCGCAACCGACGGGCCGATGAAACGCTTTGCTTTCAGTGCCTTACGTGCCCAGCGCTGGCCTGTGCGGCAACAGTGCCAGCTACTAGGCGTCAGTCCCAGCGGGTACTACGCCTGGTGTAAGCGCGCGCCCACCCCAGCGGCCGGGTCGCCACTTGCCGCCTGGTAGGTGGCGGCCCGGCGCGTGTTTACCACCCATGCCGGCCGCTATGGCCAGCGCCGCCTACGGGCCCAGTTGCGGCGTGAAGGCCATGAAGTGGGCCGGCAGCGGCTGCGCGGTTGGCTCAGCAGCAGTGGCTTACGTGCCCTCTGCACGCGCAGCGGCACCCGGCCGCCGCGCACTACCCAGGCTGACCCGCAGGCCGTGGCGGCCGCTAACAAGCTTGCCACCTGGCCCGCCGCCACGGCCCCGAACCAAATTTGGGTGGGCGACATCACCTATATGGCCCTGGCCACGGGGCAGTGGGCCTACCTGGCCTGCTGGCGCGATGCCTTCTCCCGGCGGGTAGCAGGCTGGCACGTCAGCGAGTCGCTGCATACGGACTTGGTTCTGACCGCTTTTAACCGGGCCGTGGCCGTCTGCCAGCCCCCGCCCGGCTTACTCGTGCATGCCGACCGTGGTAGCCAGTACACCAGCGACGCCTTTACCACCCTGCTCGATCGCACCCAGGCCATTGCCCGCCTGAGCCGGCCCGGTAACCGGTACGACAACGCCTTGGCGGAGAGCGGCTGGAGTACGCTCAAAACCGAGCTACTGCCTCGTGGGGCCTGCTTCGCTGACTTGGAAGAAGCCCGCTTCGAACTGGCCGAGTACCTGGACCATTATTGCAATACGCCACGGCTACACTCCGCCCTGGGCTACTGCACACCCCTCGAAATCGAACTCCACTATCGCTTTAACCTACCATTAGCTCCGTGTCCACAAGCACCCGACCACCTCAACTTTCTCCGTGTCCACTTTTACCCGACCACTTCATTACCTAAGCAATTTGCTCATGGATTCTTTCGTAGCAACAGATCCCATGAGTCGATATATTATGAGATCTGCAATATTGTATAAGTACAACATGCCAATAAAAAATTTATTTTGCGTTATTAAAATTGTTATAAAATAATCTAGTTCACAAAAAGTAAAGCATTGCTATAATCGCTATTAAGGGAGTTTTTTAAATTTTTTCTACATAAAAATTACATTTAGCTAAAAATTTTGCACAAAAAAGATATTGGTAATGTTAAAACGAAATATGTTGTTAGTTTTGAGTGATTACAACTGGCTGTATTTATTAAAAAAGGTACTAGACAGCGTATTGTTTGTATTTTTAATAAAACACAATATGATTATTCGTACTATTTCTAGAAGTGTAGATTTTTTCCACATTTTCGGATTGCTGCTTTTGTTGATGGGATATGCGAGTCATAAAGCTCAAGCGCAGCCTGTTATAATTCATGCAAGTCGCACCATTCAACCTGGGGAAGCAATTAGCTTGCAAGGACAATTTAGTGCAGCTGCACAGGTCTTTTTGTCTATTGGAACAGCTAGCTCCAGCCAAATTCTTCCGGTGCTTGTGCAAAGCGCTGGCCACGTAACTGCACAGGTGCCCGCAAATTTATCTCCTGATCTGTATCAGGTTTGGATAATGGACCAGGGCAAGCGCAGTTCTACCGTTTACATTAACCAAGCACATGGCTTGCATTTCGATTCGCCGGAGATTACACCTAATGGCGATGGACGTTTGTTTGGCCGTAACCTGCTTCTGACGGGTGGTTCCCCACAGATAAGATTGTCGCCTCAAGATGGTGGCAACAGTGGCGGGTTAGCGCAAGTGCAAGTCAATGATTCGTATGCACTACGCTTCACAGTTCCGGCTTCCTTAATACCAGGCAAGCGCTATGACGTATTCGTAAGCAATGGCTTAGGCGGGAAGCTAGGTGAAACGCTTGTTGATCAACCACTTATGGCTATTGCGGGCGGAGTTGATTATTTCAAACTTGGTGTACCATGGGCCGCCAAATTAAATTTTTATTCTAATATATATAATGTGCGTACTGATGCGAGATTAAACCAGCGGGCGGTAGGGGACGGTATTGGCAACGATCTACCCGCCTTGCAAGCAGCAATAGACCGAGCCAGTGCCGATGGTGGAGGAATAGTGTTTCTACCGGCCGGGACATATAAGTTGGCTCTAACTGCCGGAGGAGGGATTTATATGCGCAATCGGGTAGTGTTGCAAGGGGCTGGTAAAGATTTAACAATCATTCGTTTTGGCTACAATTCGCAAGCACCCGGTTGGAGTGCTGATGGTCATTGGGGACTTATTTGGGATAATATTAAACAAGGCGGTCTGGCCGATTTAACCTTGCTAAATATAGATAATTCGGGCAACTTCTATAATAATATGACCGGTAGGGGAACCGAGTTGTTTATGCAACGCATCCGATTTGATCTTAACTTAGGTTCTTGGCTATTTTGGCACAAGTCATCGAAGCTGATTATCAGTAACTCAACCTTTACGCAAGGCGTAGATGCAAAAGCAGGCTATCACGGGATTTTGCAGTTAGAAGGCTGTCAGGATTTTATTGTGTCACATAATAGTTTCACCTACGCCGTCGATGGTTTGAGTTTAAATAATACCAGCCGAGGTATATTTGAAGGTAACAATGTATACCGCGACGGTAGTGCCCGTTGGCCGACTTCTTTGAATCTGGTGAACCATGTTTTGATTTTGAATTTTGCGCAAGACATAGCCGTCTTGCAAAACCAATTCAAAGTAATTAATGGCCCGGCGCAAAATATTAACGATGGCGAAACAATTATTGCTGAAGGTGGGGGTGGGTCTGGTTCGCGAATCGACGAAGATGCTGGTACCGTGAGCAGTGCAACTGCCACTACTATGCAGGATAACAGTAAAAGATGGCCATCTATGATTATGCACCCAGTGGTGGCAATTGTGCGGGGGGCCGGAATGGGGCAGTGGAGATACATTGCCAGCCGTACTGCCAATAATCTTACAGTAGATCGTGCGTGGGACGTTGTTCCACAGGCTGGTAGCCGGTACGCTATCTTTAACTGGGGAGCCCGCAGTTGGCTGGTGCAAGGCAATACGTTGGAAGGCAACCGCCGCGGTATTACTCTATACCAAAACGCCACCACTGATTTGGCTATAGTAAATAATACTCTGACAAATAGTGGATCTATTGATTTTACGCCCTGGCAAATGGAGAATATTGACGGCAAAGTACCCCAGGAATTTTTGCCAGTATATGACTCACAGGTTATAGGTAATAATGTGGCCGATACAGATGGCTCGAATGGCGTATTCATTGGTGTACACACCGTACAATATGTGCAACCACGGAGTTTTGGTACTTCAGTAATTGGGTTTGAAGTCCGACGTAATACGCTTACGGCCCACCAACCCAATGTGCCAGCAGTGGTTGATAGTAACTTCCCCGAAGGCTATATCAATGGTGTGCATTTTCAGCCAGGGGCTAGTAATTATATTGATGAGCAAACCCCTGGGGTACTGGGTAGTATCTTTCAGGATAACACAGCGGTGAACTGCGATAAGGCAATATATTTGAATTCAACATCATACAATACATTGGTGTGCAATATGCACTTGGTTAACTCGCCAATTTTGCTGGGTGATACTCGCTTTGATGGAGTAAGCCATGCTTCGGTGGGTACTTCTACTTGCCCGGAAGTAGCGGGGAGCACCGGTGCCTTGCCACCCATTGCCGACCCGAAAACGAACCCAATAATTCCGCGCAGTGTCAGTGAAACCCAGCTAATGGCTCTCACTGGCTCTGATCCTGATCCACGCGGGAAAGTGGTTGGCTTTAATCTGCGCACTTTGCCCTTAGCCAATCAGGGTACCGTTTACTTAAACGGTACCCTCGCTAAGCCAAACGTTTGGGTTCCGGCCAACCAAGCCAATAAGTTAAGCTTTCAGCCAACTACTGCTTATGTAGGAAATGTAGTATTCACTTACACTGCAACCAACAACCGCAGTCTTGTTAGCACAGCGGCAAGCTTCACGGTTCCGGTGGCCAATCCTTTGGCTGTAGAATTGGTGCAATTTGATGTTAAAGCGCAGAAACCAAACGCGCTGCTTACTTGGCGCACAGCATCAGAGAAAAACAGTGAATATTTTGCCGTCGAGCGTAGTGTCGATGCTACCCTTTTTAAAGAGGTAGGCACGGTGCGCAGCCAAGGTTCGGCCGCCTCTTACCAATTTGTTGATAAAGAGGTAGGAAGTAAGTTTTCTGGAACGGTTTACTACCGGCTGCGTGAACTGGACTCAGACGGTACATCGACGTATTCACCAGTGAAAACGGTGCTTTTTGCTGCCTCTAGCTCAGAAATTCAGATTTATCCAAATCCTGCTGTTAACGAATTGCGCGTACAATTGCTGTCAGCTGGAGCTCATCTAACTGTCTTCTCAATAACTGGCCAAACCTTGCTAGAGGTCGATACTGAAACGATTGATTTTTTAATTGATATTAGCTCGCTTATGGCAGGGACCTATTCGGTTCAAATTCAGCCTAGCAAGGGGCCCCTAATTCATAAATTTTTTACCAAGCAGCTATTATAAAGCTTATAAAAAATATAGCCTGAGTAGTTTGAAATACTGTAAGTGAAGTGGATAGCTATGGTTCTCGATTTTCGTTATTTATAAATTAAAAGCAGATATGGGGCCCCATGCATTTCCTTTGCGAAGAACACATGCTCGCCTTGTAAACCGGGTCCACACGCCACTTGGTGGGCCTACCATTGGCTGACTGATCTGATTTTAGGCACGGCAAGTTTCGATAACGATTTGATGGCTAACGTTGGCCTTACTGCGCGCGGGTGGCTGGTTTGCCGATTTAGAATAGTTCGCTTGGCAATGGGTTTTGCTTGGGCAAGGGCTTCGGGCTCAGCTACCGCTAGGCCGCCTCTGGCGATTGCTCGCCCCAGTAATTTGAGCGAAATTTGAAAATGGCCTCGGCTTATGGTCCACTGCCATCGGGGCGCTCCGTACGCGTCTGCATTGATTGGGCCGCTCTCAGGATCATATATTTGCCTAATAGGCAACGGTACACCTGAATTTGAAGCAGGGCTTTTTATTCGCGACGGCTATTACAATTTCATGTAGTAGCCGTTGCTTTGTTGTTTGCGCATTGGCTATTCCTGCCTTTTGATTTCCCTGACTTTCTCCCTAACCCGCATTCTGGATTATGCATATTGTGTTTTTCGATCATCCGGCCTACTTAGAGTATCTCAGCATACCCAAATTTACCCAGATGCTGGTGGAGGGGATGAAGCGGCACGGGCACACCACAGAAGTCTGGAAACCTACTCCTTATTTTTTGCGTTTTTCGACCTCAAAAAAAATTCAGAAATGGCTGGGCTACCTGGATCAATACTTGGTGTTTCCCACTCAAATACGTAAACGCTTGAAGCTGCAACCCGCCGATACGCTTTTTGTATTTGCTGACCAAGCACAGGGGCCCTGGGTGCCGTTGCTGGCCCGTCGGCCCCACGTTATTCACTGCCACGACTTCATGGCGCAACATTCGGCGTTGGGGAGAATACCAGAGAACCCGGCTTCCTGGACTGGGCGCCAGTACCAAAAGCTGATTTACAATGGGTACTCGCAGGGAGAGAATTTCATCTCCGTATCGGAGAAAACCAGGAAAGATCTTGAGCTGCTGCTGCCGAAGCCACCGAAAACTTCGGAAATGGTGTACAATGGGTTAAATAAACTTTTTAAGCCATACGATACAGTAGCTGCCAGAAGTGAGCTAGGAGAAAAAATAGGCCTGGATATTGGGCAGGGCTATCTGCTGCATGTAGGTGGTAACCAATGGTATAAGAATAGATTAGGTGTTATTGAGCTGTACGATGCGTGGCGTTCAATTAGCAGCCTAGCGCTTCCTTTGTTATTAATTGGTTCTGCCCTGAGTCCAGATTCAATGGAAGCAGTTAAGCAGTCCAAATACAAAAAGGACATTCACGTATTTGGGGGGCTTGATGATAAGTTTGTGCATTTGGCTTACGCCGGAGCAACGGTTTTTCTCTTTCCATCATTGGCCGAGGGCTTTGGCTGGCCCATTGCAGAAGCCATGGCTTCCGGATGTCTGGTAATGACTACTGGTGAAGACCCCATGACGGAAGTTGCGGGAAATGCCGGATTTTTAGTGCCTCGCAGGCCTTATCAACCAGCGGCTAGTGTAGAAAAATGGGCCGTGGAAACTGCGGTTACTTTGGAAAAGATTATTCAAATGAGTGATAACGAGCGCGATATTGCTATTTCGGCTGGTTTAACTAATGCGCTGCGCTTCGACATTGATGATGCCTTAAATCAAATTGAAAGCATTTACACGAAAGTGCTTCAACGAGCTAAGTAATAAAGTTCTAGCTGATTGCCAATCTTAATTTATTTGGAGCGGTTACTGCAAACGTTGATTTTGAATAGCAAACAAATAGGGCCCTCAGCACTGCTGGGGGCCCTATTTGTTTGCTGCGCAGTGCAAGGGATTCAGCGGCCGATGGCGTAGTCTAGTTTCAGCATCAGCGTGCCGAAGCCGTCCTTCACGTTGGGGTTGCCGCGCTGGCTGATGTCGTCAAGGTTGTCGGTGGTGGTGAAGTAGTAGTTGCCCTCCAGCGTTAGGTTGAACTGGTCGGTGAGGGGCACTACCACGCCCGCGCCTATGGGCACAACGCCGGCCAGGGCGGGGTAGTCGTTGCGCTCGGCGGGCAGGTAGGCGGTATTGCTGGTGGGGCGCTCCGTGCCGAGGTAGGCCTGCGGGCTGTAGAGCAGTAGCCCTAGCCCGGCCTGCACGAAGGGCTGCACCTTCCGCGTGGGGCCCGGGGTGGCGTACACCGAGGGGTCGCCCAGCAAATCGTAGCGCACGAAGGCCGTGCCCAGCCCGTTGTGGCTGTAGAAGGCTAGGCCGCGGCTGGGCAGGTAGTCGCGGGCGCCCATGCCGAAGTAGCCCAGCTCGCCGCCGAGGCGCCAGTGGGGCCCCAGGCCGTAGAGCAGGCCCAGGTTGAGGGCGGGGCCCAGGAAATCGTCGCCCAAGCTGCTGCCCAGGTCGCCGTTGTATAAGGCCGTGCCCACACCGGCGCTCACCCGCAGGGGCCCCAGGTAGTAGGCGCGGCCGTTGTGGTCGTGGTGCCGGCGGCGGGCCACGTTCTGGGCGCGGGCCGCCGGGGCCCCGGCCAGCAAAACCAACCCAAAGAGGCCACCGGCCAGGCAATTGCGCAACGAAAAAACCATGAAGGGAGCAGAAGTTAAATGAAAACGGGGACCGCCCAGCGGCGGCGGCCGGTACGTACGACGGCAACGGCCGGGCGGTGGGGCCCCGGCCCAATTTTTTTGGGCTACTTAAACGTGCCCTGCGGGTCGGGCAGCTTGGCGAGCAGGTCGCTCACGAGGCTGAAGTCGAGGCTGGCGGTGCTCAGGGCCTGGCCCTTGTGCACGGCTTCCCAGGCCTGGGGGTACTTCTCCTGGTAGTAGTAGCCGCGGGCCAGCTGCTGCCAGGCGTTGGCGTTGGTGGCGTCGGCGGCCACGGCGCGCTGGAGCAGGTCCATGCCGGTGGTGAGATCCTTTTTCTTCTTGCCGGTGCCGTAGCGGATGAGGTGGCTCGTGCCCAGGTCGCTCAGCACCAGGGTATTGTTAGGCGCAATGGCCAGGGCCTGCTGGAGCAGGGCAATGGAGGCATCGGGGGTGGGCTGGCTGCTGGCCACCACGCCCAGGCCCCGGTAGGGGTCGGCGTTGCGGGGGTTGAGCAGCCAGGCCAGGTTGAAGCGCGAGGTGGCCGTATCGGGCTGATTTTCCGATAGATACTCGAAGCCCTTGGTGGCGAAGAATGCGCTGGCTTCCTCCTTCGAGGCGAAGCTTTTGGCCACGGCCTCCAGCTTGGGGGCCCCGTAGGCGGCCGTGGCCTGGGCCGGGCTCAGGCCTCCGAATAGGGGCTGCAAGCGGGCCGGGCGCGGGGCCGCGGCGGCGCCGGGCTGGCCGCCGTCGGTGGGCTGGCGTACCTTTTGGGCCAGGGCCAGGCGGGGGCTGCCCACCAGCAGGACCAGCGCGAGGCCAGCCGTCGTAAGCACACGAGTTGTCGTCATAACCAATCCAATATAAAATGCGGCCGGGGCCCGAAAGCGCAAAGGTAGCCGCCGCCCGGGGCAAACTGCGCACCCCCGCCCGGCGTAGGTAAGCGCGGCCGGCTGGGCGGTGCCCGCCGCCGTTCACTTCCACCCCTAACATGAGAATTTCCCGTTTATTGCTGGCGCCCGTGGGGGCTCTGCTGGTGCTGGCCGCCGTGCTGGGCGCCACCGAATACGCTATGGCCCGCCCCAGCCGCCGCACCGCCGACGTGCCCTACGTGCCCGCCACCACGCCCGGCTTCGACGCCAAGTACAACCTGCTGGATGTGTACGCGCCCAAAAAAGCGGGCCCCGCCGCCGGCTACCCCGTGGTGCTGTTCATCCACGGCGGCAGCTGGAACAGCGGCGACAAGAACTTCTACTCCTTCATCGGGCGGCGGCTGGCCAAGCAGGGCGTGGTGGGCGTCATCGTCAGCTACCGCCTCGCGCCGAAAGTGCACGTGCCCGAGCAGGCCGCCGACTGCGCCCGGGCCCTGGCCTGGACGGTGGCCAACATCAAAAGCTACGGCGGCGACCCGGCCCGGGTGTTTGTGATGGGCCACTCGGCCGGCGGCGGCCTGGCTGCCCTGCTCGCCACCGACGACGCCCTGCTGGCCCGCAACGGCCTGCCCACCAACCCCGTGCGCGGTGCCATCCTCGACGACCCCGCCGGGCTGGACATGTGCGACTACCTGAAGAAGCTGGAGTACCCCGGCGACCGGCAGTACCTCGTGCCCTTTACCACTAACCCCGCCGTGTGGCGCGAAAATTCGGCCATCTACAAAATCCGGCCTGGCCTGCCACCGTTCCTGTTCTTCATCGGGGGCAAAACCTACCCCAGCATCAGCAGCAGCTCGGCCCGCTTCCGCGACCGGCTAACGGCCGTGGGGCCCCACCGCGCTACACTGTGCTGCCCGGCAAGCACCACATCCCCATGGTGTTGCAGCTCTACTGGCAGCACAACATCATCTACCAAGAGCTGTTGAAACTGGTGGGGGCGTAGGGGCCCCAGGGCGAGTAGTGAGGGGGCGTAGGCGAGGGCGAAACCAGTTTAGAGATATATGTCTAAACGTCAACATTCTCATTGCCTCTTAGTATTGAAACCTGTCACAACTGGTCTAGAAACCTGAACCTCTGGAGCCTGAACGATGCCCGTCGTTTCCTTCAAGTATTCTAACGCGTCTTCCATAGTCTCGTATTTCACTCTGCAATCAGCTTTGAGTGAAGAGGTAGTAAAGCAAACGAAATATTCGAGGTCGCCAGTGGCTACAGATTCGACAACTTCAATATGGAGAGAAACAATATTATCCATATTCATAAGGCGGGAGCCGCCACCTGCAATTTGTAGAATCTGGTAAGCCATTATGGAAACTAGGGATAAAGGTGAACCCCAAAATTACTTTACTCATTACTGAATCAACGTCTCAATTTAACCGTTTTAAGTAACCTCAATTCTTAAATCCCCTTACCCAAACAGCCCGCCCTGCTGGGGTCGCTCAAACGCCAAGAGCCAGCGCTTGCGCACTAGGCCGCCCGCGTAGCCGGTGAGGCTGCCGTTGGCCCCGATGACGCGGTGGCAGGGGCACACGATGGAAATGGGGTTCTGGCCGTTGGCCGCGCCCACGGCGCGCACGGCCCCGGGGTTACCCAGCAGCTTGGCTACGTCGAGGTACGAGAGCGTGCGGCCGTGGCCGATGCCAGCCAGGGCCCCCCACACCTGCCGCTGGAAATCGGTGCCGGCGAGGGGCGCGCAGGTCAGGTCGAAGGCGCGTAGCTCGCCCCCAAAGTAGGCGGCGAGCTGCGCGTGGGCCGGGCGCAGGCACTCGGCTACATCGGCCAGCGCAGTGGGCGCGGCCGCGTCGGGACCCTCCAGGAAGCGTACGGCGTGCAGGCCCGCATCGGAGCCGGTGAGGGCCAGCAGGCCGATGGGCGAGTAGAGGTGGGCAGTAGCGGGCGCGGTCGGCATAGGCAAGGTGCAGATTTACCGCAAGAAACGAAATTCTACGGTGCGCATTGCCCAGGGCCCTGGCCGGCTACGAAACCAGCGCCGGGGCTCGGCGCGGCCGGGCGGCCGCGGCCACCAAGGCCTGGGCATCGAGCAGGGACTCGGCGCTGGGCTGGTGCAGCACGCGGGCGGGGCCCGGTTGGCTCAGGTCGGCGTCCCATAGGCCCGAGCGGTGCCATTGGTCGAGGTGGTCCCAGTCGGGGCGGTCCACCACGGGGTAGAGGCAGGTGCCCCACAGCGGCAGGCCCTCGGCGAGCACGGCGGCGCATTCTTGGGCAATCATGCGCAGCCAGAGGGGGCGGTCAACGCCCGGGTGGCTGGTTTCGGTGATGGCGAAGGGGCGCTCGTAGCGGCGGTAAGCTTCGCGCAGCAGCTGGCGTAAGGGGCGCAGGCGCGGGTCGGGCGTGGCGTCGTTCCAGCCCATCATCTGGTGCGGGTTCAACTGCCACTGGTTGTCGTAGTAGTAGTTGAATCCCACAATGTCGAGTAGTGCCGGGTGGCCGCCCAACTCGGGGCACAGGCGCCCGCAGAGGATGTCGGTGGCCTGGAACTGGTTGTTGTGCGCCTCGCGGGCCTCGCGGACCTCGCGGGCCGAGGCCCCAAACCGCGGTGCAATGGCAATGAGCGGCTCGGTGGTGAGGATGCGGATGCTGGGGTCGGCCTCGCGCAGGGCGTTGGCCCCCTCAATGTAGGCGCGCATCAGCTCGTACTTCACCTGCCAGCCGTTGCCGTTGCAGTAGGGCGAGGTGCCGCGGGCGTCGCCGCCGAGCCACGAGATAAAGCTCACCTCGTTGATGGGCGTGACGATGAGCGTGCCCGTGGGCCGCTGGCGGCGGTAGAAATCCACAAACGCCCGGCACAGGGCCGCAAACCGCCGCGCAAACATGGGGTGCAGCGGCGTCAGGTCGTCGGGGTAGCCGAAGTGGCACAAGTCCCACACCTGCTGAATGCCGTGGCGCTGCCCGGCGTCGAGCATGGCCTGCACCGTGCTGAAATCGTACTGGTAGGGCGTTTTCTCAATGTGGGCCCAGCGGATGCCCTCGCGCACCGTGCCAATGTTGAACGGAGCCAGGGCTGCGTAATCTTCGTCGATGAGCGGCAGGTGGCCGGTGAGGGGCAGGAAATCGACGCGGTTGCCGAAGGCGTTGAGCTGGTCGGTGCATTCGAAGCCGCCCCACCAAAAAGACTGGAACGGGCTGGCGCCAAGCGTAGTAAAATCCATCACGAAAGGGGTAGGTACAAGAAAACGGCCGCCCCCAGCCACCGCGAACGGGGCAGGGGCGGCCTCCTTGTACCTAGAAACCGGTGCCGGGGTTCAAAATAGGGCCCCGATGTGTTGGCTATAGTGCTGCTAAACAAGGCAATAGATTGGTTTGGGGCCCCTTGAGCGGGCACCTCACCCCCGGCCCCTCTCCTGCGGAGAGGGGTGCCAGTACCTAATCGTTGTAAACTGAACGGGCATATTAAACGCACCCCTCTCGCAGAGAGGGGACGGGGGTGAGGTTCCGGCAACCCAGCCTACGCCCCAGACTTCAGCGACGTGGCCTCCACGAAAATGCGTTTCATCTCGGGGTGCTCGGCGCGGATTTGCTTTTGCAGCTCATCAATGGATTGCTCTACTTCGTCGGCCGTCAGGGCATCGGCAAAGTCCACGTCGAAGGCCAGCACCACGTCGGTGGGGCCCAGGTACATGGTCAGGGGCGAGCGGATGGTCTCGACGTGGGGCTGGCGGCGGGCAATGGCTTCAAGGCTGGCCAGCGTCTCGGCGTCCACGCCCTGGCCCACCAGCAGGCCCTTGGTGCGGTACACCAGGAACACGGCCACGCCCATCAGCAGCAGCCCGATGGCGATGGAAGCCGCCCCGTCGAGGTAAGGGTTATTCAGCCAATGCCCGAAAAACACGCCCAGCCCGGCGAAGATCAAGCCCACCAGCGCGGCCGAGTTTTCGAGTACCTGGGCAAACGCCGAAGGGTCTTTGCTCGTGCGCAGGGCCTTGAATAAGCCGTCGGTATGGTTTTCCATGAAGGCCTTGATGGACAGGTACGCCGCGATGCCCTCGAATATGACCGAGAAGCCCAGCACGATGTAGTTCCACTTCGCGTCCTCCATCGGCTCGGGGTGAAGGATGTGCTTGATGCCTTCGTAAAACGACATGCCGCCGCCGACGGAAAACACCAGCATGGCCACAATCAACGACCAGAAGTACAGCTCCTTGCTGCGGCCAAATGGGTACTCGGGGCTGGGCGGCAGCTGGCTCTGGGCCGTGCCGTAGAGCAGCAGCCCGCCGTTGCCGGTGTCCACCAATGAGTGGATGCCTTCGGAGAGCATGGCCGACGAGCCGGTGAAATACGCCGCTACGAACTTGCTCAGCGCGATGGCCACGTTAGTGGCGATGCCCCCGTAGAGGGCGATTTTGGAAGAATTGGAAGCCGACATGCCAGGAAAAAAGTAGCCGGGGCCCTACGTCTGCGTTCGCGAACAACTCCCGAACAACCGCCGGCCCCGCCCCAAAGAACGTGAAATGCGGGTGAACCGTTGGGGCCCCGGGCCCGCCGCCAGCCGGGGCCCCGGGGCCCGCCAAGGGCCGGGGCCCTACTTTCGCGGCCTATGTCCCAACCTACTTTGCAGCGCCGCCTGGGCCTTGTGCAGGCCACTGCCCTCAACATGATTGACATGGTGGGCATCGGGCCCTTCGTGACGTTGCCGCTGGTGATGGGCTTCATGGGGCCCAACTTCCTGCTGGCCTGGCTGGTGGGCGCCGCCCTGGCCTCGGTCGACGGCCTAATCTGGAGCGAGCTGGGCGCGGCTTACCCTGAGGCCGGCGGCAGCTACCGCTTCCTCAAGCTGGCCTACGGCGAGCAGAAGTGGGGCCGCTACATGTCGTTTCTCTACGTGTGGCAGACGCTCATTCAGTCGCCGCTGGTGCTGGCCTCGGGCGCCATCGGCTTCGCCCAATACTTCGGCTACCTCGTACCGATGACCGAATGGTGGCAGCCCAAGCTGGTGGCCGGCACGGTGGTGCTGCTGCTCATTGCGCTGCTTTACCGCCGCATCGAGGACATTGGCAAGCTGGGCGTGGCCCTGTGGGTGGGCGTGCTAAGCCTGATGGCTTGGTTGATTTTCGGGGGCCTCACCCACGCCAACCACCCGGTGGCCATCCTGCCCGCGGGCGGCGTGGGGGCCCTGCCGGGCCTGCTCATTTCGGCTGCCATGGGCCAGGCGGCGGTCAAAACCATCTATTCGTACCTGGGCTACTACAACGTGTGCCACCTCGGCGCCGAAATCAAGGGCCCCGAGAAGGTCATTCCGCGCAGCATTTTCCTGAGCATCCTGGGCATCGCGGCGCTGTACCTGCTGCTGAACTGGAGTGTGGGCACCGTCATCGGCTGGGAGGAAGTGCGGGGCTGGCAGGCGGGCACCTCCGACAAGTCGCAGTTCATCATCAGCGTGTTCATGGAGCGGTTGTATGGGCCCGCGGCGGCCAACGTGGCCACGGGCATGGTGCTGCTGGTGGCGTTTGCGTCGCTGTTTGCAGTGCTGCTGGGCTACTCGCGCATCCCCTACGCGGCGGCGGCCGACGGCGAGTTCCTGCCTGTGTTTGCTAAGCTCCACCCCACCAAGCACTTTCCCTACGTGTCGCTGCTGCTGTTGGGCGGGGTGGGCTTCGTGTTCAGCCTGCTATTTCGGCTGGGCGAGGTCATTTCGGCCATCCTGGCCATGCGAATTCTGGTGCAATTTGTGGGGCAGGCCGTGGGGCTGGTGCTGCTGCGCCGCCGGCGCGGCACCGGGGCCCTGCCGTTTAAAATGCCGCTCTACCCGCTGCCTGTTGTCCTGGCCATCATCGTGTGGCTGTTCGTGTTCGCCGGCATCGCCCCGGTCGAGGTCAGCCTGGGCGGCGTGGCGTTCAAGGTGTATTTCCAGGTGGCCGCGGTGGGCATGATGGCACTGGGCACGGGCGCGTTCCTGCTCTGGAGCAAGCAGCAGGGCAAGTGGCCGTATGAGAATAAATGATTAACGTTGCGTAGGTGCGATAACTAACTGTTTATAAGATGATTCGCTATTTATTATTTTGTTTGCTTTTGGTGTCGGGACTTTGTTGTTCTGCCCAATCGCAAAAGCCTCTGCCGCCAGGTTATTTGCAGTGGAGTGCCACCAGACGTTTACAGGCCAGCGACTTCCAACTAAGGGTACGCTCGCACAATAATTTAAACCAAGGAGTGGGTAATCTGGGTATTGAAATCAATAGGGGCATCGCGGACCTATTTGGTAAAAATGCTAACCGCACGGTACAAAACCTGTTTCAACGAACCGGCTCTTATCTCGACTCGACCGACCGCATGAGCACAGCGTGCCAAGTTCGCTACATGCAGACGCTTTGGGACATTAACGAGGTTGCGGCTCGGCGGCTGCGGCAACAATTGCGGGCTAACGCCAAACGCATCATTCTTATAGGAAAGCCAGACGTCAACGACTTGCTCCGGGTTACTTGGGAAGCCGCTAACCAAAGACACATTCAATACGCCGACGAAACCAAGTATGGCCTGTTCTTGGACAAACAAGCAGGCTGGGAGAAACAATTGACCGCCGAACTGGCGGAGTTAGCAACCTTTGCCGTACCAGATTAGCCCAGCCGCTTATCGTAGTAAAAGAGTCGCAACCCCGCCTGTAACGCCAGCGCAGTTTATTCAGCCCGCCAAGCGGTGGCCCAGCCTGGTAAACAGCCGCTGCGTAGCGGTATTTCCTAAGCCAACGTCTACGGGGGCCCCAGCGCCCCAAATTCGTGTGTAGCAGATGCCAACAAGGTCCCGGGGCCCTATCCCAGCCACTGCATTAACCCGCCCGCCACTAGGGCCCCCGTCAGGGTGTTAAGGAAATTGACGGCGTTGTTGCCGAGGTAGCCGCGCCGCTCCAGGGTGGCGCCCAGCACCGAGTCGGCTAGGTTGCCGGCCGTGCCCGCCACCAGCAGCCACCCAAACGCGGGGCCCCAGCCGAAGCCCAGGCAGTACGCGGCCGCTAGCGCGGCGCTGCCCGCCAGTCCCAGGGCCGTGCCTTCCAGGCTCACCACGCCGTTGCGGCCCCGCGCATCGGGCTGCCCGGTGAGGATGTTGTAGTAGCGGCGGCCGTACACGTTGCCCAGTTCCGAGGCCAGCGTGTCGGCCGCGGCGGCGGCAAAGCTGCCAGCCAGCATCAGGTGGGCCAGCGGCGCGTGGGGCGGCAGTTGCCAGGCCAGCAGGCCCAGTAGGCCCGCCACACCGGCGTTGGCTACCACCTGGCCGGCCGTGCGGCGGCCCCGGTTTTCCTCAGCCAGCCCGAGGCGGCGCTTGTCGGCCACACGCCACCCCGACGCGGCGGTGCCCAGGCCAAAGAATAGCGCCAGCAGCGCCAGCCCAGTAAAGCCGCTGCCCAGGTAGATGAGCAGCCCCAGCCCACCGCCCGCCCACACGGCGGCCGTGGTCAGCTTGCCCGCCCGCGCACTGTACCCCATCCCCGCGCCGAGCAGTAGCAGCACTATACCCAAGCGTACCCAATCAGTCATAGCAACAAAATACGGTGGTCTAAAGCGGGGTGGTCCGGCGAATTGCCCAAAGGGCTTCATTGGGCCACGCTTGCTAAAAAACAGGGGCCCCGGGGCATCGCCAGCGTGGCGACGACAAAAAAAGTCGCCGGACCACCCCGACTTATACCCTCCATACAAAGCCTTTAGGCGTTCGGGAACTATCCGTTACGCCGTTCACCCCAACCACTTCTCGTAGCAAAAGAACCGCAGCCCCGGCCGAAACGCCAGCTTGATTTCGCCCGCGAAGCGGTAGCCCAGCTTGGGAAACAGCCGCTGCGTGGCGGCGTTTTCCGAGTTGGTGTCCACGCGCAACGTGCGCAGGCCCAGGGTTTGGGCCTCGTGCTCGGCTTGGGCCAACAGGGCTCCGGCCACGCCGCGGCCCTGGGCTTCTGGGGCCACGGCGAGGCGGTGCACAACGAGGGCCGGCTCGGCGGCGTCCCAGTCAGCATCGGCGTACTCGGGGTCCTGGTCCTGGGTGAGGGCGGCGATGCCGTCTAGGGCCCCCAGGCGCTCGGCCACCCACAGGTGCTGGCGCTCGATGTCGCGCCGGAACACGGCTTCGTTAGGGTACTCGCTGATCCACTGCCGGTTGCCAGCGGCGTTCATCAGCGGCACTACGGCTTGCACCAGCGCCAGCACGGCCGGCAAGTCGGCCAGCGTGGCGCGGCGAATGGTCAAGTCCATGGTCATGCTAGCCCTTGCGCAGCACCTCGGCCGCTTCCTTGGCGAAGTAGGTGAGGATGGCGTCGGCCCCGGCGCGCTTGATGCTTAGCAGCACCTCCAGCATGGTGCGCTCGCCGTCCATCCAGCCGTTCAGGGCGGCCGCTTTAATCATGGCGTACTCGCCGCTCACGTTGTAGGCCGTCACGGGCAGGTTAGTGCGGTCCTTCACTTCCCGGATGATGTCGAGGTAGCTCAGGGCGGGCTTAATCATCACCATGTCCGCGCCTTCCGTTTCGTCGAGGGCCAGCTCGCGCAGGGCCTCGCGGCGGTTGGCGGGGTTCATCTGGTAGCTTTTCTTGTCGCCTTTTTTGGGCGCCGAATCCAGCGCGTCGCGGAAGGGGCCGTAGAAGGCCGACGCGTACTTGGCCGTGTAGCTCATGATGCTCACGTGCTGGAACGCGTTGCTGTCCAGCACATCTCGGATCCAGGCCACGCGGCCGTCCATCATGTCCGAGGGCCCGATGATGTCGGCGCCGGCGCGGGCCTGGGCCAAAGCCATCTGGCCCAGCACCTCCAGCGATGCGTCGTTGAGAATTTCGCCCGAGTCCACGTCCACCACGCCGTCGTGGCCGTCGCTGCTGTAGGGGTCCATCGCCACGTCGGTCATCAGCACCACGTCCGGAAACTGCCGCTTGATGTCGGCCACCGCCTTCAAGTACAGCCCGTCCATGTTCGCCGATTCGCGCGCCAGCCGGTCCTTTAGGCTGTCACTTATGCTCGGAAACGGTGCGAACGACTTAATGCCCAGCTCCACGCAGCGCCCCACTTCCTCAATCACCGTGTCGGCCGAGTAGCGGTAGATGCCGGGCATGGACTTCACCTCCAGCCGCTGGCTGTGGCCTTCGATGAGGAAGAGCGGAAAGATAAAATCGTGGGCGGTGAGGCGGGTTTCCTGCACCATGTCGCGGATTACCTGCGATTTACGGTTGCGGCGGGGACGGTCGACGGGAAGAAGGGGCATAGAACTTCAGAAAATAGCAAAGGAGTACAACCACGCCGGGGCCCCGGAGGTTACGCCCCCGGGGCCCCAAAGCCGTGCGCAAGCCGCTGAATTAAGCCTTTTTCTTGGCTGGCTTTTTCGGGCTGAACAGCTTGTACAGCAAGTACAGCACCACCAAACCGGCCGCCGTGTAGCCCAGCGCGGTGAAAAACCCGACCCCAAAAATGAAGTTCACCAGCGCTGCCAGGCCCGCCAGCACGGCCAGCGTCACGCCGATAAAAAACAGCGCCACGCGCCCCAGCCCGTTCTCCGCAGTGCGCTGGGTATGGGCCAGGGCCCCGGCGGCCCGGCGGTGGGCCCGCAGTTGCGCCGGTACCTCCGGCGCGGCCGCCATCCGATTTAAAGGACTCAAGGCCAGCAGCTGCCGCGCCTGTACGCGCACCGGCCGGCTAAAGCCCTGGCGAGCCGGGGCCCCTGTTGCAACTGCCGTTGGGGCTGCCAGGGCCCCGGGGACAACGGCGGGCGCTGCGGCCGGGGCGGTGGTGGCTGGCGCTGCGGTAGTTGCCAGCGCTGCGGTGGGGCGCGGCCGGCGCGGGGCGCGGGGGGCGCGCCAGGGCCCC
>NZ_MDZA01000178.1 GCF_001816125.1 Hymenobacter coccineus
TGCCCCAGCGCAGGCCCGGGTAAATGACCACGCGGCTGCCCACGGCGGGGGCCCCCGCGGGCACATTGGGTCCCCAGGCGGCCACCTCGCCGGCGCCGTCGCCCCGAGCGTGCAGGGCAGCGCAATGCCGGCGTACTGGCCCTGCTGAATCCAGACGTCGCGGTGGTTGAGGGCGGCGGCGTGGAGCTTGACGAGGATTTCGCCGGGGCCGGGCGTGGGCGTGGGCACGTCGCGCAGCACCACGGGCTGGTGCACGGCATCGAGTTGAATGGCTTGCATGGGAAGAGTTGGGAGGGAAACAGTGAACCGGCCGCCGGCCTACGCTCGGTGGCACAAGGGTAAACGCAAACACCTGCGTTTTGGCTAGCGCGGGGCCCCCATAGTTATGGGCCGGGAAGCGGCTACCGGCCCTGGCCTGCCACCGGCCGCCGCCGCCGCACCGTGGCCCACGCCCGTTCCAATTGGCGCAGGTAGGGCGAGAACAAGAGATACACGCCCGATACCCAGCCCACCGAGGCCACCCAGCCGGCCACCACGTCGCTGGGGTAGTGCACGCCCAGGTACATCCGCGAGGTGCCTACCCCAAGCACGAACAGGGCCCCCAGCACCCAGGCCAGCCAGCGCCAGCGCGAGCGGGCCAGCAGCAGGCATGCGGCCAGCACCAGCGCCGCCGAACCCATGGCGTGCCCGCTGGGGAAGCTGGGCGTCGTTTCCGGGGCCAGCGACGCCCACAGCGCGGGGCGCACCCGGCCCAGCACCGTTTTGGCCACTAGGTTGAGGGCCATGGCCCCGCCCAGCGCCGCGCCGAAAAACCAGGCCCGCCGGTGCTGCCGGCCGTGCCACAAGTACCAGAAAATCAGCCCCGCCAGGCCGGCCATGGGCAGGGGGCCGCCCACGCGGGTCAGCGCCAGGTTCACGGCATCCAGGGCCGGGGTGGCGTGGGCGTGCAGCCAGCGCAGCAGCGAGCGGTCGCCGGGGAATCCTTCACCCTCCTGTATTTCGGAAGCGGCTTTGAGGAAGATGCCCCAGGGCACCACCACGCCGAAGACCAGTAGCAGCCCCAGCTGCCGGTGCCGGCTTAGCAGCCGTAGTAAAAAACGCAGCAGCGACGGACGACGCATATAGAAACGGGGCCCCAGCCCGGAAATGAGCCGCGCGGCGGCTCAAGAATAGCCGGGTATTCTGAAGACAATCTGCCCGGGGCCCCTCAGTGGCCGCCGCCGCTCACCAGCCGAGCCACGAAGAAAGCCGCCGCTGCCGCTGCCGCACCCGTGGCGGCCATTTTGAGGGCCCCCAGCACGGGAGCCTGGCCGGTGAGGCGGCTCTTGAAGTACCCAAACACCAGCAGGCACACCAGCGTGATGACGCCCGACCACAGCAGCCCCGCCTGGGGCGTATCGGTGAGAAAATATGCGCTAAGCGGCACCAGGCCGCCCACGGCGTAGGCCCCGGCGATGGTGGCGGCGCTCTTGGGGGCCTGCTTGGGGTCGGGCTCCTCCAGCCCCAGCTCGTACTTCATCATGAACTTGACCCACTGCTGCGGGTCGGCGGTTAGCTCCTGCACGGCCAGGGTCTGGGTGGCGGGGCTCAGGCCCATTTCGGCCAGCAGCTCCTGCACCTCGCGGCGTTCCACGTCGGGCACGGTGCGCACCTCCTCGTGCTCGCGGGCCACTTCGGCGGCGTAGTGGTCTACCTCGGTGCGGCCGGCCAGGTAGCCGCCCAGGCCCATGGCAATGGAGCCGGCCACAATCTCGGCCAGCCCGGCCGTGATGATGAGCCCCGACGACTGCACGGCCCCACTCAGGCCGGCGGCCAGGGCAAAAGGCACCGTCAGACCATCGGACAAGCCAATCACAATGTCCTGTAACATGGCCGAGCTAGTCAGGTGGTGTTCGGTGTGCGTAAAAGGCGGCATGGGGTAGGAGCAGATGGTGAGCAATAGGACCGGGCGGCGGTGCGGGCGTGGCTCGCAGGGGCCCCGGCGGAGCTTTTACGGCGCAAGCGGCGCGGGTGATTGCGGGGCCTAAGGCAGCGGCAGCAGGCCGAGCGAACAATTAATGCATTGGAAAAAGACAAAAATAAATTATCCCAACCCAACTCATTTTTACAATATATGGCACCTTATTTGAACTCCCTTACCCTATCTATCATCACCTTAATACTTGTAGCTAAATAGTACTTAATAAAAGTGTTTAAGTACAAAGTATTTAGCCTATTTTTAAAAAGATATAAATTAGATAATTTTTATTTGTTCTAAATAATTATAAATTAATATTTACTATACTAATTACAACATTTTACGTAAATAATAGCTTAAATACAGTTTCGTGCGAATCGTATTTTTATGTTTTATAGACTTATTTTACAACAATATCACTATCAAATGCACCGCTTGCTGCACGTTTTAGAAGCTCTTTTTCATCTGCCTAAAACCAAGATGAGTTTTTTATCGAAAATGGTGCTAATCCTTGACGGGATGGCACTAACTATCCTTCCAAAATAGCGTGAAATTTACCCTTTCGCGCTATCCCGATTATATGAATGCATCTATTCCCAAGCCGTGGTTTGCGACGACAGCGCGGGGCAGCGCCGGCGCTGCCTTAAGGCGCGGCCGCCGGCGCCTTGCCCGCGCCGGATTTCTTTGTTTTGGCCTGTTTTGGCTGGCGGCGGTGGCCCAGGCCCAGCCGGCTACGCCGCCAGTGGGCACGCCGGGCCTGGCGGCGGACTACTACCGTGGGTACTTCTACGGGGTGCTGAGCTTTTTCACCACCAATGCTCCCGACATCAGCAACCGCGCGGTGGAGCAGCTGAACTTTGCGGAGGCCGAAACCGACAACTTTGGGGTGGGCCCGGTGGCCTCGTACTACAACCCGGGCAACCCCGACGAGTTCAGCGGCCGCTTCCAGGGGCAGCTGTACGTGACGGTGGCGGGGCCCCACACGTTTTACCTGGGCTCGGACGATGCGGCGTACCTCTTCCTCGACGGTAACCCGCAGCCAGTGGCTTCTAACCAAGGCGATACGTTTCCGTTCCGCGAAACGTCGGGCAGCTGCACCCTGGCGGCCGGCCTGCACACCGTGCAGGTACTGTACGGCGAGCACGGCGGCAGCCAGGGCCTGGTGCTGCAATACGCCGGGCCAAACATGCCCAAGCAGCTGGTGCCCAACGGCGTGCTCTACGCCCAGCCCACGGGGCCCATCCGGCCGGTCCTCACGCAGTTTGAGGCGGTGGCCCACAACCAGCAGGTGGACCTGAGCTGGGCCACCGCGGCTGAGGAAAACAGCGTGGCCTTCGTCGTGCAAAAATCGACGGACGGCGTGGTGTTCACCGATCTACTGAGCCAGCCGGGCGCGGCCCCGGGGCCCCACAGCTACGAAGCGCTGGACCCAAACCCGGCCAACGGCGTGAATTACTACCGCCTCCAGCAGCTCCGCAGCGACCGGCCGCCCGTGTATTCGCCCATCAAGGCGGTGGATATTGTGCCCGTGCCGTACGTGGTGAGCGTGTACCCAGTGCCCAACAACGGCAACTTTTTCATTAAAGTCCAGCCCGCGGCCATCGAGTCGGGCGTGCTGGAATTGCAGGACATCACCGGCCGCCGCATGTACCGGCAGCGCATCGAGCTGCGCAACGGCGCCGAGCAGCAGGTGCGGCCCAACCTGGCCACTGGCATGTACATTCTGTACTTCACCACCGAGGCGGGCACCCTGGTGCAGAAAATGCTTTTAGGCGGCTAATACGAGGTTTCCCATCTGATGCAAGGCCCTCTTTCGGCGGCCGTGCGGAATGCAGTGAAGCATCTTTCCTACGCGGCTAAGCGAATAAATTAGCCAGCGGGAGAGATGCTTCACTGCATTCCGCATGGCCGTTTTTATTAACCCGGAGCAGCGCTTACAGGTGGGCCCCACACACAACCAAACCACGCAGGTACCCCGTTTATTCGGCCACCGGGCGCAGGCCTACCAGGGCCAGCGGGCCGGCCACCAGGGCCCCCAGCAGCAGGCCGCCGAGGTGGGCCGCGTTGTCGACGTTGCCCGACAGGCCGGCAATCAAGTTACTGAGCACCAGGTACAGGACCAGCCCAAGCATGGCGCGGCGGTCGAACTTGTCGAGCACCAGCTTTTTGCTGACCAACAAGAGCAGCAGCAGCCCGTAGAGCCCGAAAATGGCTCCGCTGGCCCCCACTGAGTTGATGCCGCCGCGGTGGTACCAGAGCGTGGCCAGGCTGCCGGCCACGCCGCTGGCCAGGTACACGGCCAGCAGGCGCGCCGCGCCCACGCGGGCCTCCAGCAATACACCCAGCAGCCACAGGCTGAGGGCGTTGAGCAGCAGGTGCGTGGCCCCGGCGTGCACGAACACGCTGGTGAGCAGCCGCCAGGGCTGGCCGGGCAGCGTGCGGCTGCTCACGTTGGAGCCCCAGCGCACCAGGTCGTGGCCGCTAGGGTCGGTGCCCGATACGCCACTGGCCGTCATGGCCACCCACACCAGCCCGTTGAGGGCCAGCAGCAGCGGCGTGGCCCAGAAGCCGCGCGAGGGCCAGCAGCCCCCGCAGCGTGGGGCAGCCAGTCGGGC
>NZ_MDZA01000179.1 GCF_001816125.1 Hymenobacter coccineus
TGCCCCGCCCCCAAAAGATGCGCCGCGGCCCGCGTTGGGCCCCGGGCTTTGCCGCCGCCAGCGCGTAGCTTGCCGGCTTAATTCCGTTTCCGCTTTTCTATGGCCGACGCTACGCCCACTTCCCAGCCCCATTTCCAGCGGGCCCTCACGCTGTTCGACGCCATCATGCTCGTCACGGGCAGCATGATTGGCTCGGGCATCTTCATCGTTTCGGCCGACATTGCCCGGCAGGTGGGCACGGCTGGCTGGCTGCTGGTGGTCTGGCTCATCACCGGCCTCATCACCACGGCCGGCGCCGTGAGCTACGGCGAGCTGGCGGCCATGTTCCCCAAGGTGGGCGGGCAGTACGTGTACCTGCGCGAGGCCTTCGGGCGGCTGGTGGCGTTCCTCTACGGCTGGACGCTGTTTCTCGTCATCCAAACCGGCGTGATTGCGGCCGTGGCCGTGGCCTTCGCCAAGTTTCTGGGCGTGCTCTGGCCGTGGTCGAGCGTGGCGAACGTGCTGTTCACCGTGGGGCCCCTGGCGATTAGCAGCGCCCAAGTGGTGGCCATTTTGCTGATTGTGGGCATCACGGCCCTGAACGCGCAGGGCGTGCGCACGGGCAAGCTCATCCAGAACGTGCTGGGCAGCACCAAGTTGGTGGCGCTGGCGCTGCTCATCGTGTTCGGGGTGGCGCTGGGCCTCAACCACGCCGCGGTGCAGGCCAACTTCCACGACGTGTGGGCCGCCGCGCGCTACCCCGCCGCGGGAGGCCCGGCCCTGCCGCTGAGCGCAGGGGCCCTGGTTATTGCCATCGGCATGGCCATGTCGGGCTCGCTGTTTTCCTCCGATTCGTGGAACAACATCGGCTTTGCGGGCGAGGAAATCCAGAACCCCGAGCGCACCCTGGTGCGCAGCATGGTCATCGGCACGGGCATCGTTACGGCCCTCTACATTTTGCTGAACATCGTGTACTTGCTGGTGCTGCCGCTGGCCGGCTCGCCCGATGCGGCCACCGTGGCCGGGCGCGGCATCATGTACGCCAAGGACGACCGGGTAGCCACCGCCGTGGCCGAATCGGTGCTGGGGGCCCCGGGGGCCTACGTCATGGCTATCCTCATTATGCTCAGCACGTTCGGGGCCAATAACGGCATCATCCTGAGCGGGGCGCGGGCCTACTTTGCCATGGCCAAGGACGGCCTGTTTTTTCCCGGCCTGGCCCGCCTCAACCCCGCCGGGGTGCCCGCCCGGGCGCTGTGGGCCCAGTGCGCGTGGGCCAGCCTGCTGTGCCTGAGCGGCAGTTACGGCCAGCTGCTCAACTACGTGATGTTCGCCGTGATTTTGTTTTACGTGGTCACCATCGTGGGCATCTTCGTGCTGCGCCGCACCCGGCCCGATGCGCCCCGCCCCTACCGCGCCTGGGGCTACCCGGTGGTGCCGCTCATTTACATCGTCCTGGCCTCCACCTTCTGCATCGTGCTGCTCATCGCCCCCGACACGGCCGAGTATTCGCGCCGCGGCCTGGGCCTGGTGGCGCTGGGGCTACCAGTGTTTTTCCTGTTCGGCCGCCGCTTCGGGGGCCCCGCGGCGGGGGCTTAGGGCCCGGTTTGAGGGTGCAGCAGGTTGCCGTTGGGGCCCCTGCACTACTTTATTAAAACAGCCGGTGATGGTCTGCAACGGGGTGGTCCGGCGACTTTTTTCGTCGTCGGGCCACTCTCACGATTGCCTAGGGCCGCTGTTCTTTAGCAAGAGTGGCCCGACGAAGCCCTGCGGGCAATTCGCCGGACCACGCCGTTTCAGACCATCGCCAACAACAGAAAGGCCTTTCCCGCGTGGGAAAGGCCTTTCTGTTGTTCAGATATTGAGAACTACATGTCCTGGATCTTCTTGGCGGGGCCGCTGGGGGCGTCTTCGCCAAACTTTTGCTCCTTGGTCCGCACGTCATGGTCCAGTTCGTAGCTGCCCTCGACTCCGAAGCCGGGGCCCTGCTGCTGCTCGTTGGCCTCGTCGTGCTCGGTGCCGCCCTGGGGCGTGCTTTCCGAGCCCCCGATGTGCAGGTTTTCGAGCTGGTCCTTCTGGTCGGAGCGCTGGGTGTAGCCGTGGGCGCCGGTGTAGCGGGCGGCCGAGGCGTCGTTCTCTTCTTTGCCGTTGCTCTGGTCGGCTTTGTATTCTTTTTCTTTCTGCTGCTGCTCGTTCTGCGGCACGTCGCGGGCCGATTGCGGTTCTTTCTGGTCGTCGTCGGTTCCGAAGAGGCTGTCAAGTATCATAAGAAGGGTAGGTAGATGAGGATGAGAGGAAACTACAGGGTGTACGCCCCCGGCGCGGTTGCGTTGCCGCCCGGCCGGCGCGCGGCCCCGGGGGCCCTATTTTTGTAGGCCCGGGCCCGCGCCGGGGCCCCGGGTGGCCAAACAAACCCGGTCGTTTTCACTTGTGCCCGCCATGGACTTCTCCAAACTCTACCGCCCCTCTGCCCTCAACAGCTTCCAGTTCGTGGCCATCACCGGGCTGCTGATGAGCGCCGGGGCCCACGTCATCCTGGCGGTGTTTGTGGGGCGCGTGCCGGTGGGCTTTAGTTGGCTGTACGTGTGCTGGCTAGCATTTTACGCCGGCGGCACGCTGCTCAACTACTTCGGCAAGCCCAACGCCGGCCATCACCACGACCACGACTATCACGACCATGACCATGGGGATGACGACGAGGACCACGGGCACAACGGCACCTTCCACTAGCCGCCGCCGGGGCGTGGGGTGGCCGGGGCCACGGGCGGGGCGGCCCGGTAGCGCCACTTGAAATACACCAGCACCAGCGTAAAAAACAGGTTGCAGCCGTTGCCCAGCAGGATGGGCACGCTGCGGGTGTAGGCCCCGTAGGCCAGCCACAGCGCCATGCTGGCCCCGCCCACCGCGAGCATCGAGCCCGAGAGGCCCTGCGCCGAGCGCTTCTGCCAGGTGTGCACCACCTGCGGGAAAAATGTGAGGCCCGACAGGGCCGCGGCCAGCAGGCCAACCCAGGTGAAAAGGTGCGCGAAGGATTGCATGGCCTGCATACGCAGCCGGGCCCGCCGGGGCCCACCAGGGGCCCCGGCGGCGGTGCACCGGCGCGCAGCGTTTAGTTTAGCGGCCAATGAGCCAGCTCGAACCCGTCATCTTTCTGTTGGCCCTGCTGGTGGGGCTGTCTGCGGTGGCGCCGCGCCTCAAGCTGCCCTACCCGGTGCTGCTGGTGGCGGCCGGGGGCTTGTTGGCGCTGCTGCCGCTGCGGGCCGTGGTGCTCAGCCCCGACGTGGTGTTTCTGCTGTTTCTGCCGCCGCTGCTCTACGAGGCCAGCTTCAACATGTCGTGGCACGACTTCGTGGCCTACCAGCGCGAGATTTCGCTGCTGGCCGTGGGCCTGGTGCTGGTCACGACCACGGCGGTGGCGGCCATTGCGCACTTTTTTATTCCCGGGTTTAGCTGGCCGCTGGGCTTTGTGCTGGGGGCCATTGTGGCGCCGCCCGACGCCGTGGCCGCTACCAGCGTGACGCAGGGGCTGGGCATACCCAAAAAAATCACCGCCATCCTGGCCGGCGAAAGCCTCGTCAACGACGCCTCGGCCCTCATTGCCTACCGCTACGCGGTGGCGGCGGTGGTGAGCGGCACGTTTGCGTTTTGGGACGCGGCGGGGCAGTTCTTTTTGGTGGCCGGCGGCGGGGCCCTCATCGGCCTGGCGCTGGGCTGGGCCGTGGCGGCGGTGCAGCGCCGCCTGGCCCAGCCCACGCTGGCCACGGCCGTGACGCTGCTGGTGCCCTACGTGGCTTACCTGCTGGCCGAGCGGCTGGGCGCTTCGGGGGTGCTGGCGGTGGTGTTCATGGGCCTCGTCATTTCGCGGCGCTCGCACGAGATTTACGACAACCGCGCCCGCCTCCAAAACAACAGTTTCTGGCAGGTGTTCGGCTTTTTGCTGAACGGCCTGGTGTTCATCCTCATTGGGTTGCAGCTGCGCACGGTGTTTACGGGGCTGGGGCCCCACGCCTGGCTGCCCACCGTGGGCTACGGCCTGCTCATCAGCGTGGTGGCGGTGGCCATCCGGCTGGGCTGGGTGTTTCCAGTGGCGTTTCTAATGGCGTTCATCCACGGCTGGCGGCGGCGCGAGGCCACGCCAGTACCCATGCGGGCCCTGTTCATCACCTCGTGGGCGGGCATGCGCGGGGTGGTGTCGCTGGCCACGGCGCTGGCCCTGCCCCTGGCGGTGGCGGGCGGCCAGCCGTTTCCGCTGCGCAACGTGGTGCTGTGCATCACGTTCGTGGTCATCCTCTTCACCCTGGTGGTGCAGGGCCTCACGCTGCCCTGGTTTGTGCGCCGCCTGCACGTGCAAGATGCGCCCGGCGTGCAAACCCTGGAGCAGCAGGAGCTGCGCCTGGCCCTCATCGACGACTCGGTGGCGTACCTCGGCACCCGGCCCGCGGCCGACGCCGCCCCCGCGGCCGTGCGCGACATCCTGTGCGGGCTGCTCGATGGCCAGGCCGACCGCCTGCGCC
>NZ_MDZA01000180.1 GCF_001816125.1 Hymenobacter coccineus
TCTTGTTCAGGTGATTTTTTGCGAGGCGCTAGCCACCTATAAATGAGTATGGTACGGGCCGCCGGGCGGCGGCACCAGCCTCTTCCTGCTCCCACGCACCGGTAAAGGTGGAGGTGGTGAAACACAAAAAACGCGGGGGCGAGCTCCAGAAAATTTCGTACTTCGACGCCACTGGTCGCCGGGTGCTGGCCGAGCGCTACGAAGGGGGGCAGCTCACCCGGCTGGAGCTGCGGGAGTACCCGGCGCGGCGCACCCAGTACGGCCGGCCCACGGCCTCGTGGCTGCTGGTGCGGGGCGACTACCTGCGGCATCAGTTCCTGTCGGCGCCCACGCACGCCACCACTCACTACTACCACCGCCTGCGCCCGGCGGGCGAGTGCCTGTAGCCCGGCGGAAAAGGGTGAGGAGCGCCGGCGCCGTGCGATAAGCGCGGCTGTACGCATTGAGGGCCTTGATTTGCAGAGATAAACGCGGTTTGCTCATCCTGGAGCGGGTTTTTGCGTACACCAGGGCCCCATCCACTTTCCCGCCCCATGCCCGCCGCCGCTGCGCCCACCGCCCGCCCCAAAACCCGCAAGAAGCACCTCGTGCCCACCGCCCACGAGCTCTACAAAGACCCCGCCCAGCAGGCCGCCCAGGCTGGGTTGCACTACGCCACCGACGCGGCCCCCGGCTACACCCGCAAGGCCAGCCGCGGAGGCAAATTCGGCTACTACGACGCCCAGGGCCACAAAGTGACCGATGCGGCGGTGCTTGAGCGCATCGCCGGCTTCGTCATCCCGCCGGCCTGGAAGGAGGTGTGGGTGGCCCAGGATGCCCGGGCCCACTTGCAGGTAACGGGCTACGACGCCGTGGGCCGCAAGCAGTACCGCTACCACCCGGCCTGGGACGAAATCCGCAGCCTCACCAAGTTCTCGCGCCTGCACGCCTTTGGCGAAAAGCTGCCCGCCCTGCGCCAGCAGCTCAAGCACGACTTGGCCCGCCCCGCGCTCAGCCGCGAGCAAGTGGTGGCCCTGGTGATTTCGCTCATGGACCAGTCATTTATCCGGGTGGGCAACCAGGAGTACGCGAAGAAGAACAAGAGCTACGGCCTCACCACGCTGCACGACGAGCACGTGACGTTTAAGGGCGACGCCGTGCGCTTTGCCTTCGTGGGCAAAAAGGGCGTGGCCCACGACGTGACGCTGCGCGACCGCCGCCTGGCCCGCCTCGTGCGCAAGTGCCAGGAAATCCCCGGCCAGCACCTGTTCCAGTACTACACCGCCGACGGCCACCGCCACGCCCTGGAATCGGGCGACGTGAACGGCTACCTGCACGAGCACACCGGCCTGGCCCTGTCGGCCAAGGACTTCCGCACCTGGGGCGGCACCGTGAAAATGGTGGAATGCCTCGAAAGCGTGCTAAATGAGGAGCCCGACCTGGCCCCCGAAAAGGTCATCCGCAAGGCCGTGAAGGACGTGGCCAGCGGCCTGGGCAACACGCCCACCGTGTGCTCGAAATACTACATCCACCCGCAAGTAGTCACGCTTTTCAAATCGGGCGAGCTCATCGAGTACCTGCGCGACCACGACGCCACGCCCGCTCCCCACGATCCGCTTTCGCCCACCGAGCGCCTGGTGCTGAAGATGCTGGCGGCCACGGCGTAATTAGTGGTCATAAGTGTAGGTTGTTTATCTAAATTTTGATTATTTCAACATGCCCTACTCCTCCGCTGGGCGGGTGTAGGCGTGGGCGCTGCGGCGGGGCTCGGTGAAGTAGCGCAGCCCCCGGGCGGGGGCGGGCCGGCGGGCCCCCGGGTTGCCGTAGATGGCCAGGCGGGGGCCCCGGCCGCCCGGGGCCCTACTTCGGCTACCTCGAACACGTCGGCGCCCTCCAGGCCTTCGAGGGTAATGACCTTGGTTTCGCGCCGAAAAAACGTGCGGGCCAGCAGCAGCGAATCGGGGCCCAGGGCGGGGGCGTACACGGCCACGGCGACCGAATCGGCGAAGCGGCGCACCACAAAATGCTCGGCCTGGGCCGTGCCGCCCACCGTGGGCCGGCGGCTGAGGCGGCGGTAGAGCACGGCCGCCACGCGGGGCAAGTTGGCGCGCCGCTGTCGCAGGGCTTCGGCCAGGTAGGGGCCCTCCAGGGCGTAGGCCGCGGGTGGCAGCCGGTGCAGCGCCGAGTCGATGGCGGCGTCGGTCAGCTGGCCCTGCATGGCCACGGCGGCCGCCTGGAACTGTCTGTTGCTAAGGGAGATAAGGCCGTGTTCATCCAGGTAGCGGCCCTGCTGCATGAGGCCCCCCAGGTCGTGGTAGGCGGGCCGAAACGTGTTCCATTTTCGCAGGGCGAAGCGCCGCGTGAAGAGCCAGGGAAACACACCATCGGCGGCGCGGTAAAATACCATGTCGCGGTCTTTGGGCACCGGTTGGTACCGGAAGCGGCCGTTGGGGGCCCCGGGCGCGGGCACCTGGGCCCAGGTCCATTGCCCGGCGTGGCGGTCCCAGTCGCCCAGCCAGGCATCGAGCAGGCGGGCGCGCAGCAGCGCGGCGGGGGCGGGCCGGTGGTGCGGGTCGGCAAACAAGCGCTTGTAGAAGGCCGCGCTGCTCATCAGCTCGGTCGCGCCGGGCACGGCATCGGTGGGCCGGGCGTCGCCGCTGAATTTCTCTTCCAGCCAGACGAGCTGGCCGCGCAGCTTGGCGAGCGAATCGCCGGCCAGGTCGGGGTTGTTGGGCCGCACGTAAAACAGGCGCGGGTTGGTGTGGGGCACGCCCACGGCCTGCGCCAGGGGCGGCACCACCAGCGCGCTGTAGGGGTGGGTAGCCGATACATTGTCGCGCAGGTACCAGGCCGCGGGCGAGCTTTTTAGCCACCCGGGCAGGGCCCGTTGCGGGTCCTTGTCCACGGTGCGCAGCACGTAGGGGCGGCCGTCGGCGGCCGCCAGGCCTAGGCTGGTGCTGTTGAAGCCCCCACCGAGCTTGCCCAGCCGCAGGGCTCCGCTGGCCATAGCGGTAGCTGCGTCGAACGCCGGCGCGGGTACGGGCGCGGCCCAGGTGCTGCGGTAGTGCTTCCCAAAAAATACCCGGTGCAGCGCGCTGGTCCGCGCGTACTGTCGCCCGGCCGTGTAGCGCGCCGGGCCCGGCGGCGGCATCAGCGGCGGCTCCGCTGGGTGGTGGGCAAGCGGGCATCGGGCTGGAAATAATCTTTCTGCGCGCAGCCCGCGGCGGCCAACAGGCACAGGGGGCCCCACCATTGGCGGAGTGCTTGCCCGGCGGCGCGGCGCGGCAAAAAAGCAAACAAGCGGTGGGCAAAGCGGAAAGCGGCACGGCAACGAAAAAAAACGTAAACGCAGGTGGTGACAGATTGTTGACAGAATGTTAGGGCAGCGCGGGCGTGCGGCCGTGGGCGGCAGCTCCGTGGTACGTCAGCCGCCGCCGGGGCCCTTCGGCGGCCAGCCGGGCGGGCCCCGGGCCCGGCACGATGACCAGCCGCAGGCGGGCCACCCGGCCGGGCGCCGTGCGCACCTCAAACACGTCGGTCCCGCCCCGGCCGCGCAGGGTCAGCAGGCGCGTTTCGGTGGGCAAAAATGTGCGCTGGAAGCGTGGCGGGCCCCCTGGGGCCCCGGCCGCGTACACGGCCACGGCCACCGAATCGGGGTAGCGGCGCACCACAAAGCGCTCGGCCTGGGCGGTGCCGTCCACGGCCGGGCGGCGGGCCAGGGTGCGGTAATACGTGGCCGCGGCGCGGGCAGGCCGCGCGGCGGGCCTGCAACGCGGCCAGCGTGCGGGGCCCCTCCAGGGCAAACACGGCGGGTGGCAGGCGGTGCAGGGCGCGTTCGAGCAGCGAGTCGGGCAGGGCCGCTTGCAGGGCGGCGGCGGCGCGGGCAAAATCGGCGGCGGTGGCCGGGGCCAGCACGCGGTGGTCGAGGAAGCGGCCCTGGCGCACCAGGCCGGGCACGCTGCCGTAGTGGGCCCCAAAAGTCTGAAACTTGGGCACCAGCCGGCTCACGGCCCAGGGCAAGGCCCCGTCGTCGAACCGAAAAAACACCTGGTCGCGGTCCTTGGGCAGGGGCTCGAAGCGGGTGCCGCCCCGGGCGCGGGCCGCGCCGCCCAGTTCCACTGCTTCTCGTGGCGGTCCCAGTCGCCGAGCCACACGTCGAGCAGGCGGGCCCGCAAAAAGGCCGGCCCGTCGGCGGTGGCGGTGGGCGCGGCGGCGCACCGGGCCAGCATTTCGGCGGTGTTGAGCACGTCGGCCTTCTGGCCGCCCGCCCTGGCTTCGAGCAGCGCCAGCTGGCCCCGGAAGCGGGCCGAGCTTTCGCCCAGCCCGGCCTCGTCGGGGCGCACGTACACGAGGCGGGGGGTGGTGTGGGCCACGCCCGCGGCCCGGGCCAGGGGCGGCACCACCAGCGCGGCGTAGGGGTTGGCGGCGCTGGTGGCGTCGCGCACGGCGTTCAGCAAAAGGTGCGGCGCAGCAGCGGCGGCAGCGTTTGCGCGGGTCTTTGTC
>NZ_MDZA01000181.1 GCF_001816125.1 Hymenobacter coccineus
CACGCCGGGCGGCATCAACTTCGACGCCAAAACGCGCCGTAACTCGACCGATTTGGAGGACATTTTTGTGGCCCACATTGCGGGCATGGACACGTTTGCTCGCGCCCTCGTCACGGCCGATGCCATCTTGGAAAAGTCTGCCTACAAGCAGTTCCGCACCGACCGCTACGCTTCGTTCGACGCGGGCAAGGGCGCGGAGTTCGCCCAGGGCGGCCTCACGCTGGAAGACCTGCGCAAAATTGCGCACGAGTCGGGCGAGCCCACGCCCCGCAGCGGCAAGCAGGAGTGGCTGGAAAGCATCATCAATCAGTATATCTAGGCTGGTAGTTGACTACGAAACACGTCGTCCTGCACTTGTCGAAGCATCTCTGCCGCTTCGTTAATCTTTCATCGGTTAACTGGAGTAATGTGACGGGGGAAGGTATTCGACAAGCGCAGGACGATGTGTTTTTGGGCCCCGGTTATGAGCGGATAGGGCCCCGACCGGCCGCCCTACCCCCTCCGTTCCGGCCGTTGGCCACCGACGCTGATTTGAGAAACTCGGAGGCGGCAATGTTGCCCTTCCTGACCCTGCTATGCGTATGAAAACCAGTAAGATACTGTCCTGCACCGCGTTGGCTGCCCTTGCGCTGGGATTTGGCCCCAAAGCCGTCCCCACCCTGAAAGCGGTGTATAAGAAGGACTTTTACGTGGGCGCCGCCCTCAACAACCGGCAGGTTAGCGGCCGCGATGCCAAATCTACGGCCCTGATTAAGGAGCAATTCAATACCATCAGCCCCGAAAACCTGCTGAAGTGGGAGGCCGTGCACCCGCAGCCCGACCAGTACAACTTCAAGCCCGCCGACGACTACGTGGCTTTCGGGCAGCAAAACAAGATGTGGGTTATCGGCCACACGCTGATGTGGCACCAGCAAACGCCCAAATGGGTGTTTGAGGACGCGGCGGGCAAGCCGGCCACCCGGGAGATGGTTCTCAAGCGGCTCGAAGACCACATCAACACGGTGGTGGGCCGCTACAAGGGTAAAATCGCGGGCTGGGACGTGCTCAACGAAGCCATCGACGACCAGCAGGGCGACCTGCGTAAAACCAAGTGGCTGGAAATCATCGGCGAGGATTTTGCCGCTAAAGCCTTTGAATACGCGCACAAGGCCGACCCGAAAGCGCAGCTCTACTACAACGACTATAGCCTCTACCGCCCCGAAAAGCGGGAGGGCGTTATCAAGCTGGTGAAGAGTCTGCAAGCCAAGGGCATCAAGGTAACGGCCATTGGTATGCAGGGCCACTATGGCCTCACCAAGCCGAGCATTGAGCAGGTGGAAGCCAGCATTGTGGCGTTTGCGAAGCTGGGCGTCCACGTCAATTTTACGGAGCTGGACATCGACGTGCTGCCCAACCCGAGCCGCCGACAGGGCGCCGATATTGCCGACACGTTTACTGCCGACGCCAAATACAACGTGTACACCACCGGCCTGCCCGACTCAGTGCAGCAGCAGCTCACCAAGCGCTACGCCGACCTATTTGCCCTGTTCCACAAGCACCGCGATGTGATTGACCGCATCACGCTCTGGGGCGTCACCGATGCCGATTCGTGGCTGAACAACTGGCCCATTCGGGGCCGCACCAGCTATCCCTTGCTTTTTGACCGGAATTTCCAGCCCAAGCCGGCCTTTCAGGCGGTGGTGCAAGCGGCTAAGTAGGAGTTTGCTCGCTGACTTCTTGAATAATTGATTATCGCCCTCCGCGGGCGCCTCCCCCCGCGGAGGCGATAATCAATTATTCCTACCCCGACATTAACGTTTGCTCCGATGATTCTTCCTCCCAGCCGTTCCATTTCCACACGCGGTTCACTGTGGCTGGTGCTCTTGCTTTTGCTGAGCAGCGCCGCCGCTCAGGCCCAGCCGAAACCCGGTGCCAAAAAGGCCGGTGATTTTACCTTGGCGGCTAATGGCAAAACGGCCGCCATCTTCGCCAGCGGCAACGACTGGCCGGGGGTGCTGCGCGCCGCCCGCGACCTGCAGGCCGACGTGCAGCGCGTGACCACGCTCACGCCCGCCTTTAGCACCACCAAAGCGCCGAGCGGCAAGGAGGTTGTCCTCATTGGCACCCTCGGTAAAAGTGCGCTGATTGACGCGTTGGTGAAGCAGAAGAAGCTGGATGTGAGTGGGGTAGCGGGCAAGTGGGAGGTATTTGTGCGGCAGGTGGTAGCTAACCCGATGCCGGGCGTGGACCGGGCCCTGGTGATTGCCGGCAGCGACAAGCGCGGTACCATTTACGGCATCTATGATATTTCGCAGCAGATTGGCGTGTCGCCGTGGTATTGGTGGGCCGATGTGCCGGTGAAACCGCAGCGCACGCTGCTCATTTCGGCCGCCCGCCACACGCTGGGCGAGCCGGCGGTGAAATACCGCGGCATTTTCCTGAATGACGAGGCTCCCGCGCTCACGGGCTGGGCCAAGGCGAAGTTCGACGGCATCAATTCCAAGATGTACGTGCACGTGTTTGAGCTGCTGCTGCGCCTGAAGGGCAACTACCTGTGGCCCGCCATGTGGGGCAACGCCTTCAACGACGACAAGCTGAGCCCGGTGCTGGCCGACGAGTACGGCGTCGTGATGGGCACCTCGCACCACGAGCCCATGCAGCGCGCCCAGCAGGAGTGGAAGCGCTACGGCCACGGCCCCTGGAACTACCAGACCAACGACACTACCCTGCGCCGCTTCTGGCGGCAGGGCATCCGCAACATGGGCAACCACGAAAGCATCGTAACGATGGCCATGCGCGGCGACGGTGACGAGCCCATGAGCGAGGGTAGCAATATTGCCCTGCTCGAAAAAATAGTGACCGACCAACGCCAGATTCTGGCCGAGGAGACCCACAAGCCCGCCGACCAGACGCCTCAACTCTGGGCGCTCTACAAGGAGGTGCAGGACTACTACGATAAGGGCATGCGTGTGCCCGACGACATGACCCTGCTGCTCTGCGACGACAACTGGGGCAACCTGCGCAAGCTGCCCAAGCTCGGCGACAAGCCCCGCAAGGGCGGCTACGGCATATACTACCACTTCGACTATGTGGGCGGGCCGCGCAGCTACCGCTGGCTGAATACCAACCCGCTACCCCGCGTGTGGGAGCAGATGCACCTGGCCCACGAGAACGGCGTGAACCAGATTTGGATAGTAAACGTGGGCGACCTCAAGCCGATGGAGCTGCCAATTTCGTTCTTCCTCGACTACGCCTGGAACCCCGACAACATCAAGGCCAACCAGGTTGCGGCCTACACCCAGCACTGGGCGGCTCAGCAGTTTGGGCCAAAATACGCGGTGGACATTGCCGACATTATGGCTAAGTATGCCAAGTACAACGGCCGCCGCAAGCCCGAGTTGATTTCCCCCGAAACCTATAGCCTGGCCACCGGCGAATGGGCGACCGTAGTAAGTGAGTACAACCAGTTGCTCACCCGCGCCGAAGTTATCAACCAGCAGTTGCCCGCCGCCGACCGCGACGCTTTTTACGAGCTAGTGCTGCATCCGGTGCAAGCCTGCGCCAACCTCAACGAAATGTATTACACGGTGGCCCTCAACCGGGAAGCGGCCAAGACCAACCAGCCCAATACCAACGCCCTGGCCGAAAAAGCAAAGGCGCTGTTTGCCAAGGATGCCGAAATAAAGGCGCGCTACCACGCCGTAGCCGGCGGCAAATGGGACCACATGATGGACCAGATGCACATCGGCTATACCTCCTGGCACGATGAGCGCGCCGACATCATGCCCGCCGTGATGACGCTGGCCGCCGGCGCCGTAGCCACGCCCGTACCCGCCCCCGCGCCGCCCGCCGCCGATGCCTACGTGTCGCTTGAGGCGGAGCAGTACACGAAGGCCATCAACGCCGGCCCCATCACCTGGCAGCGCCTGCCCGATTTGGGCCGTACGGCGGGGGCCGTCAGCGCTTACCCCACCAACGCCGCGCCCACGGCCACACCGGGCGGCAGCAGCCCGCACCTGGAGTACCGCATTAATCTGACCCAGGCCGGCCCCGTGACGGTGAGCGCCTACCTGGCCCCAACGCTGGACTTCACCAACACCACTGGCCTACGCTACGCCGTGTCGCTGGATGAGGAAGCGCCGCAGATTATCAACCTGCACACTGGGATGAAGCCCGGCGAGAGCAACCTGATTTGGGAAAAAGCTGTGGCCAACGACATTATTCTCAAAACCTCGCAGCACAATGTGGCCGCGGCCGGCGCGCACGTGCTTAAATTCTGGCGCGTCGACCCCGGCGTGGTGCTCGAAAAGCTGGTCGTGAGTAAGGGCGATTTGCCCGCCAGCTACCTAGGCCCGCCCGAAACTAACGCCCCAAAAGCCACTGTTCCTGCTACTAGAGCCTGTTATGAACTTGCGGCGTGTCGGGCGAGCATGATGCAGGCGAAGACGACGAAATGGAGTTGCTGCAAGCTGACGCTGAGTCGCTCGTAGT
>NZ_MDZA01000182.1 GCF_001816125.1 Hymenobacter coccineus
CCAGCACCGGGGCCACGGCCGCATCGGGCACGGCCAGCAGGTACACCATCGGCGGGCGGCAAGGGGCCCCCAGGTCCGGCAGCACCGCCGCGCCCGGCAGCACCGCGGCCAGGGGCTTCGGCTGGCGCGGCGGAGCGGCTCCACACGAAGGCCACGGTGTGGCCAGCCGCTACCAGCGCGGGGCCCAGCTGCCCGGCTACGCGCCCGGCCCCGAACAAGCCCACGCGCAGCGGGCCCGTTCGGGGCAAGTTGGGGTCAATGGGATTTGCTGGAACCATGCGCTAGAGACTATAAATTGCTTTGGAAACCATTGAACGTCATGCAACGCGCAGCGAAGCATCTTTCTGGTGCCGGTAACCGAGATTAGTTGCGCCAGAAAGGTGCTTCGCTGCGCGTTGCATGACGTTCAATTTTTGTTTATCAAACAAGACTGCTTCCCAAACAGCTTTCAAAAGCAAAAGCGCGCTGGGGGCCCCAACGCGCTTTTAATTCATCATTTTTAATTTTTAATTAATCAAGCCACGGGCGCTAGGCGGGTGCGCGGCGCAGGCAAAGCATCGGCTTCCGGGGCCTCAGGGGCCGCGTTGCGCTTGGTGTTGCGCTGGCGCAGACTCAGGGCAAAGCCCAGGGCCATGAGCAGCGTACCGCTCCAGAGCAGGTTAATGAAGGGCTTCTCCATCGCTTTCAGGATGATGTAGTCCTTCTGGGCCGTGCTCACGCCGAAGGTAAACTTGCCCTTCTGCGGATCAACGTTATTGAGGCTGATGCGAATGCCAAGGTCATCTACCTCATCGGGCACGCGGCCCACCAGGCGGTTGCGCACCACAAACAGCGGGTGGGCGTGGTACTGCCGCTGCTCGCCCGACACAATCATGTCGGCCTGCAAGGCCAAATCGCCCTTTTGCAGGCCCAGGCCTACCGTTTCGTGGGCCGGCTCGATGGCGCGGAACACGGCGAAGTAGTCGTTCAGGAAAATTGTGTCGCCCACGCTCAGCGTGTGCTCCTTGGGCTCGCTCCACTGCTTGTCCTTGCGCGTGTCGGGGGCCCCGCCGATGTGGGTGTAGATGTCGTGGCCCCAGAAGTGCTTGATGTCGGGCGAGGCCAGGATGCCGCCCATTTCCTCGTTAATCTGGGCCCGGGGGTAGAGCGTGAACTTCTCGCCGGTGGCTTTCTTGGCGTAATCGACGCGGTAGAAGGTATTTTCCGGCACGATGCTTACCGTGTCGCCCGTCTTGTAGTATAGCTTATCGCCCACCTTGATGTCGGCGCGGGCCAGGGTTTTGTAGTCGTCGTCAGTGCGGAACAGCATCTGCTTGTTCACGTAGCCGGGCACGCCGGGCACCTCAAAGTACTGGCCCTCGTAGGTGAGCTGGTAGCCGTGCATGGGCGAGGCCTCGTTGCGGTACAGCAGCACATTGTCGCGGTTAATGTCTTCCGAAAATTCGCGCGAGTAAAGCAGGCCCGACACGTTGCGGGAAATAATGCTCGAATAGCCCGACGAGGCCAGGATGCCCAGTAGCATCAGCGCCACGCCCAAGTGGGCCAGGGCCCCACCCGAGAGCGTGATGCCGCGCCGCGCCAGCGTGTACAGCGTACCCAGGTTGGCCAGCACCCCAAACAGCCCGGCCAGGAACAACAGCACGTAGGCCGGCGAAATCGTGAGGCCGTTGTAACGAATAAGCAGCACCGCCAGGGCCGTGCCCAATAGGGCCAGCAGCACCGACGGCGTGAGGGAGTTCAGCAAGGTTTCCTTGTCGTTGCGCTGCCACCACATCACCTGGCCCACGCCCGAAAGAAGACCCACGCCCACGCCCATCCACAACTGTAATTTCGAGTAGTGGGCAATTTGGTCAACTGGCAGCGCTAGGTTGGTTTTGATGCCGACGAAGCCCATAAAGGCATTATATACTGGAATGCTGGTGGTGAAGAGCACCTGGAAGGCCCCCAGGCACAGCACCGTAGCACCCACAAACACCCACAACTCGGGGCTGTACATGCTCAGCTCTTTAGGCGACACCGGAATTTCCTGCCAGCGCCAGACCAGCAGGCCCACGGCCAGCACAGTGAAGAAGCCCAGGTAAATCAGCAGCTGGCCCGACAGGCCTAAATCGGTGAACGAGTGCACCGACGCGTTGCCCAGCACGCCGCTCCGGGTGAGGAACGTGGCGTAGAGCACCAGAATGAACGTGGTGATAACCAGCGCGTAGGCCGTGCGCAGGCCCGTGCGGCGGCGCTGCCACAGCACCAGCCCGTGCAGGGCCGCCACCAGCACCAACCACGGAATATACACGGCGTTTTCCACCGGGTCCCAGTTCCAGTAGCCGCCGAAGTTCAGGGTTTCGTAGGCCCAGTAGGCCCCCATCATCACGCCCACGCCCAGCACGCCGCCGCCCACCAGGGCCCACGGAATGGCGGGCTTCACCCAGGAAGTCAGCTCTTTCTTCCAGAGCGCGGCGATGGCGAAAGCGAACGGCACCAGCGTGAGGGCAAAGCCCAGGAACAGGGTGGGCGGGTGAATCACCATCCAATAGTTCTGGAGCAGGGCGTTGAGGCCGGTGCCGTCCTTGGGTACGAAGTTGGGGTTGGTCTTCCACACCGGCAGGTCGGTAAGGAAGTCGCGCAGCAGCATGAACGGCGAAGAACCCACTTTGAGGCCCCCGGCCACCACGCCCACAATCATGCTCACCAGGAAGGCCTGCACGGCGCTGAACACGGCCAGCACCGGCGCCTCCCACTTCTTATTAAAGAGCATGATGCAGCCGCCCAGCACCACGTGCCAGAAAATCCAGAGCAGGAAGCTTCCCTCCTGCCCGGCCCAGAAGCACGATATCATGTACTTGAGGGGCAAGTGGTTGGAGCTGTGGCTCCAGGCATAGTAGTACTCGTAGCGGTGGTGGTAGATGATGTCGAACAGACACCCCACCACGGCTAGTACTGCCGCGCCGTGCACGAAAAACGCGCCGCGCCCAAGCCGCTGCCAACTGGCATCCACGTCGCCCAGAGCCCGGCCCCGCGCCGCCTGGAAGTAAGCGTAGGCCGCCACCACGGCCGCCACAAACGCCACGATGACGCTCAAGTGGCCAATATCTCCAACGAGTAAGTTCATAAGTAAGAGCAAATTAAGCGGCCACCGCCTCGGCCAGGCCGGGGCGAACCACTTCGTAGCGGGTTAAAATTCTCGGGTGAAAGCTGGCCGGTAGCAGCGCCCAGTCGTGCACATCCACAAAAATGGGCAGGTTGCTGTCCGTCAGCGCCTCGCGGAAGCGGCTGGCCACGCCAGTGGGCAGGGCTTGCAAATCAGGGCCCCGCAGCACCACATCCAGGTCGCTGCCGTCGTGGGCGTCGCCGTTCACGCGGCTACCGTAAGCCCACACGGCCACGGCCGGAGGCAGGTGCCGGGCAATCAGATCGTGCAGCAGGGTGAGGTCTTTGGGGCGAAGGTCAAGCATTGGTTAGGCGTGTTGGCGCAAGGTGGTCAGCACAGCGTCGGCGTCCTGAATGAAATCCGGGAGCGCAACAATAATTTTTTCGGCAAAATTCTGGCCGTACTCATGGGCCGAAGTATTGCGCAAGTCGCGGTAGTTAAACCAGCGGTCCACGGCCTCCAGGCTAAGCAAGCCGTGCTGAGCGGCCTGACGCAACACGTTCTTAAAAGGCATTTCTGCTAACTCGCGCGTTGAGGTTACATAATCGCGCAACACCTTGCGCAGCAGCTTAATGGCCAGTTCCAGAATCAGCTCAAATTCCTTCACACTAGCGGCCCGGAAAAGGTCGTGGTCCTCCCCGTCGGCCCCCGCCGCCAGCAACCGGGCACTAGCCCGCCGTAGCGTCGCCAGGCAGCGTTCCAAGGCAGTAAGGTCGAGTGCATCCATGAGAGAAAATTGGGGGATGAGATGCGCGGCCAAGGCCACGGCTCCCCAAAGGGGTAAAAGACAAATTTACGGCGCGGCCACCAGCGGTGGCACCACCAACAGCAAATGGTCGGTGAAATACCGAGCGTGCGCCGGGTGGCAGGTGATGGCCACCTCCACCTTTTTAATGCCAGCGGCTTGCCACAGCGCCACATCTACCCAACCCATTTTGGGGTCGTTTGGTTGATTGATGAGCTGTTTATTTAGCAAAATTCGGCCGCTCGCCGGGTCCGTTATCAGCACCGACAGCGCGGCCCGGCGCGGGTAGTTTTGCAGCGGCAGCACGAGGTGGGGCCCCGCAGCCAGGGGCCCCAGCATAGGATTTAACTGGCTGTACGCTACCCAGAACTGCTTGAACACCGTGGGCGGCGGGGCCCCGTCGGGGGCGGCCTCGGCCACCACTTGGTACAGGTACAGGCCCGGCCCGGGCAGCGTGTCGGCCACGGCGTAGGCGGCGGGGCGGCCGCCGTAGGTGCTGCGGCCCACCGGCACCCGGCGGCGCTCGGTGCTGCGGAAGGCGTGCTGCTCG
>NZ_MDZA01000183.1 GCF_001816125.1 Hymenobacter coccineus
CCGCGGCCAGCCCCAGCCCGGCCCGGCCCAGGGCCTAGGCCCCGGCGACGCGTAGCCGAGCAGCAACGGCAGCAGCAGTGCCTGCAACACTAGCAAGTAGGTCTGCCCGCGCAGCAGGCCGTCGTCGGCCGCGCGGCCGTGCAGCCGGCCCGCTACTAGCAGGTTTTCGGCATAAATAATCAGGAATACCGCCGGCCAACTCAGGCCCGTTTCGTGCAGGCCCATTGCGGCCAGCACCGCAAAAAACTGCGCCAATACCAGCTGCTGCTGGCGCACCCAGTCGGGGGCCAGTCCGGCGGCGCGTACCCAGGCTGCCAGGCCCAGGGCCCCGCCCGCCAGCGCCAGCAGGGCCCCCAGCAGCAGTGCCACCGAGGCTCCTGGCCCGGTAAATACGGCCCGTAGCAGCAGCAGGCCCGCCCCCGCTTCCAGGGCCCCGGCCAGCGCGACGAAGCTGCTCAGCAGGTCGCGGTGCCAAGCGGCCGGCGTAATTGTCAGTTCTTCAGGCCCTACGGGTACTTCTGCCGGGGGCCGGAGTAACGGTTGGCGGTAGGTGAGCTGGGCAAATGCCAGCCCGGCCCCGCCGGCTAAGGCCAGCACCAGGGCATCGCGGCACAGGGCCCCGGGGCCGTTGGCCAGTGCTTGGCCAGTGGCCAGCAGCAGCAGGCCGCCGCCTGCCAGCAGGGCCCCCGCCAGGGCCACGCGGTACACCAGGGCTTCGCTTTGGCGGGCCATTATCAAGGCAATCAGCAACGATTCCAGCAGCATGAACAGCAGGATGACCGACCCGGTGGCGTGCCAGCCTTGCAGCGAAAGGGCCGTGGCCAGCGCCAGGATAAGCGAGAGGATGGTGTCGGTCTGGAACAGCCAGCCAATGCCCAGTTGCTTGGCCCGCCGCCCGGCCCCAAACGTGAGCAGGGCCCCTAAAGCCAGCGGAATCGTCTTCCACACCGAGCCTGTGCTGTACAGGTACAGGTTGATGCCCAGGCACGTCCAGTTCAGTACGTGGGCTGCGAAAAGCAGTGCTTCGAACTGCCGGCTGGCGTACACGCGGCGGTACTGCACCACGGCCGCGGCCGCGCCCACCAATAGCACCAGGCCCATGGCCGCTAGCCGGAGCCCGTCCGACAAGCTGGGCAGTTGCTGGTGCCAGTACAGGTGAAACGCAAAAAAGCTGGCAATGCTCAGCAGCAGTTGGTACCGCCACCGTTGCCGGTAAGTAATGGCGATGCCAAACGCCGTGACGCCCGCCGCCGCGCCCAGCGTGAGGGCCGTGGGCGGCAGCACTGCCAGCGCCACCAGGCTCAGCACGCCGTGCAGGGTGGCCACGGCTTCGCGGCTGGCGCGCCAGGCCAGGTAGAGGTTGGCGCCCACGCCCAGTAGCAGCAGCAGGTAATCGAACGGCGGGGTGGCCCAACGCAGGCCATCAATGCTGGCGGCCCCCACGCAGGCAAACAGAAAAATGGCTGCCGCGCTGCTCAGCAGCCAAGCGTTTAGCTGCTGGGCAAATGCCTTGGCGCGCAGCGCAAACCGGGCCCCCAACAGCCCGGCCGCAAAGCCGCAGATCAACAAAAATCGAAACGGGGGCGCCAGCCGCAGGGCCGCGTAAATACCCAAAAAGCCCACGCCCGTCACCAACACCACTGCCCCCAGAATGCCGGTCCAGTTCTCCAGCAGCACCGCGGCCGCCCGCTCCCACCAGGTGGGCCCCGCTGGCACCAATGGGGGCGCCGGGGCTGCCCGGCGCGGTGCTGCTGGCAATGGCGCGGCCGGCAGCGGCTCCGTAACTGGCACTGGCTGCGGCGGTTGCACCGGCGATGGTATCGGCACGGGTTGCGCCACTGGGGCGGGCGGGCGCACCAGCGGCAGCGGGACAGGTACGGGCGCTGCCAGCGGCGGAGCTGCCGGCACTGCGCCAGCTGGCTCCACCGGCGCCGCCGGGGCCCCGCCACCGGCGCGCCAATCCACGAAGTACGCATGATGACCACTTGGTCGCGTAGGCGGTGCAGCTCGGCGTGGAGTTGCGTTTGCTCGGCTTGGCGGCGGGCTAGCTCGGCTTGTAACTTGGCCAGCTGCTTGGGCAGCGACCAGTAGCGGGCCAAGGCTGCCAGCGCGATAAGCAGGGCGAATAAAGATAAATCCATGTATAAATAGGACGTAAATAACAATGACACTAGCACTTAGCCTCCTTCCCTGGTTGGGCTCCTCACCAAGCGGCTAAAGTAGGGATGGGGCATAAAAAAAGCGGCCGCGAAATTTTCGCGGCCGCTTAAGCAGAAAAGTGAGCCCAACGGGATTACATCTTCATTTTGTCGTTGGCCTTTGCCATGTTGTCGTGCTGCTGAATGGTGGGCAACGTTTTGGTGGCAAAACCCTTCACGTCAGCTTCTTTGCCGTTGGCAATTTCGCTCTCGAACAGGGCCACTGTTTTGTCGTGGTCGGTCACCATCTGGTCCATGTACTTTTTCTCCAGGTCGGGGCCCGACATTTTCAGCATGGCCTCGCGCATGGTTTGGTGCTCGGCGTCCATCATGCCCTTCAGCTTCACGCCGTGCGCTTTGGCGATGGGCGTCAACTCGGCGCCGGCCTTGGTGTGGTCGGCAATCATTTTATTAGCGTAGGCTTTCACAGTGGGCGACGGATTTTTCGTCAGCACAATCTTGCTCAGGCCCATCTCATTGTGGCCGCCTTCGTCAACTTTGGTGATGAAGTCGGCGTCGCTCATGGGGGCCATGGTGGAGGCGCCGGGGCCCCGGCGGTCATGGCCGTGTCGGTGGTGTTGGCCATCGGGGGGGCGGCGTTTTCAGCGGGCGGCGTAGTAGCCGGCTGGCTGGCGGTGGTGGAGGTATCGGCGCTGTTGCAGGCACTAAAGGCGAGCAGGCCAACGGCGAGGGCAGGCAGGAGGGAACGGTTCATTAGGAATGGGGAAAAGGAAAGAAAACCAAATAATCGTCATATTACGCCAACGCCGCGCGCGGGTTGAGGCAATCAGCTTTTTATCAAACGGTTGAGCTTATTTTCCCCTGCCTGCTGGGGCCCCGTTGGCCGCCGACGGGGCCCCAGCAGGCAGGGGAAAAGGCGGCGGCGTCCTTTTCCAAAACCCTCACAATAGGGCCCCAGCCGTTTTTTACTGCCCGGTAAAGACGGGTTTGCGTTTTTCGGCGAACGCGGCCACGCCCTCGCGGTAGTCGGCCGTGGCGCCCGCCAGCTCCTGGCAGTGGGCCTCGTAGTCCAGCACCTCGTCGAGGGTGGCGGCGGCGGCCTTGTTCAGCATTTGCTTGAGCAGGCCGATGCTGCGGGTGGGGGCCCCAGCGTAGCGCGCGGCCAGGGCGTAGGTGGCCGCGTCGAGTTGGTCGGGGGCCACCACCTGGTTCACCAGGCCCAGGCGCAACGCCTCTTCCGCCGGCACCTTTCCGCCGAGCGCGCACAATTCAAAGGCCTTGAGCGTGCCCACCAGCCGCGGCAAAAACCACGACGAGCCCGAATCGGGCACGAGCCCGATGTTGATAAACGCCTCCAGCAGCGAGGCTTCGGTGCTGGCCACCAGCGCGTCGCAGGCCAGGGCCAGCGAGCAGCCCGCGCCCGCCGCCACCCCGTTCAGCCGCCCGATGATGGGCTTGGGCAGCCCCCGCATGGCCCGGATGATGGGGTTGTAGCGCTGGTGCAGCGAGTCGTGGAAGGAGCGCGGGGCCCCCTCGGCAGCCTCGGCCTCCTTGGCCGCCTTTAGGTCCTGCCCCGAGCAGAAGGCGCGGCCGGCCCCGGTCAGCACCACGGCCCGCACGGCGGCGTCGCGCGCCACCTGCTTCCAGGCGTCTTGCAGCTCGTAGCTCAGCGCGTCGTCAAAGGCGTTGAACACCTCGGGCCGGTTGAGGGTGATGGTGGCCACGCCGTCGGGGCGCACGTCGTAGAGCAGGCGGGTGTAAGTCATTTTAATTGATGTGGAAATGTGGATTGAATGTGAAGATGTGGGAGATGTGGAAATATGGCCGGGAATGCGGAACTGCAAAAATGTAGCACCTTCATCCTTCCATATTTCCACATTCCGCTCACATCTCCACATTTAATAAAGCTTCAGCCACCAGCAAATCCTCCGGGGTCGTGATTTTCAAATTCCGGTAGTCGCCTTCCACCAGCTCCACCCGGCAGAGGTCGTCCACCACGCTGGCGTCGTCGGTGAAGGTGGGCAGCTCAGGCATGGCGTAGGCGCGGCGCAGCAGGTCAATTTCGAAGGTTTGGGGCGTCTGCATCAGGCGCAGGCGGCTGCGGTTGAGGGCCGACGAGCCGTGCTGCGAGAGCGTGCGCACCGAGTCTTTAGGGGCCACGGCGGCGGCGGCGGCGGCGTGCTGGGCGGCGGCGGCGTAGGTGCGCGCCACCACAGCGGCGCTCACCAGCGGGCGCACGCCGTCGTGCACGGCCA